>DATEGA010000098.1:0-5643 GCA_035280345.1 bacterium
CGCGAGCGAGGACGGACGCGTCGTGCGGCGCCATCGCGGCACGGGACCGGTGGGCGCGGCCCGCTGGCTCGGCCTCTACGTGGCCGACCGGGTCTTCGCCGACGCGGTGGAACTTATCGACGAAGGATCGGCGGGGCCGGCGTCCCTCGAACCCGCCAGGCGCGCGCGGTGAGCGACGCCCTGGCCGGGCGGCGCATCGTCGTCACGCGGCCGCGTGACGACGGTCACCTCCGGCGTCTCCTCGAGGCCGAGGGCGCAGCCGTCCTCGAGTGTCCGGCGATCCAGATCGCCCCGCCGTCCGACTATGGTCCGCTCGACGGCGCGCTGCGGAATCTGGCCGCCTACAGCTGGATCGTCTTCACCAGCCGCAACGGCGTGGCCGCAGTGGCCGGCCGTCTTGCGGCGCTCGGGATGAGGCCGGATGCGCTCACCGGCGTGCGGCTCGCGGTGATCGGGCCGGGGACGGGGGAGGCGCTGCGCGGGCACGGCCTTGCGGCGGCGCTCGCGCCGGAAGAGTTTCGGGCGGAGGCGCTCGTCGAGGCGTTCGCCGGGCGCGACGTTCGCGGCGTGCGCGTGCTCCTCCCCCGCGCGGCCGCCGCGCGCGACGTACTGCCGGACGGCCTGCGCGCTCTCGGAGCGGCAGTCGACGTCGTGGCAGCCTATCGCACCGAGCCGGGTGCACCGGCGCCGGATGTGCTCCAGGCCGTTCGGGCCGGGGCCATCGACGCGGTGACGTTTACAAGCTCGTCGACGGTCCGCCACTTCTTGCAGCTCGCCGGTCCGGACGCCCGCCGTGTGCTGGAATGCACCCTCATCGCGTGCATCGGCCCGGTGACGGCGGAGACTGCCCGCGATGCGGGACTCCGGGTCGGCGCCGTCGCATCGACGTATACGCTCGCCGGTCTCGTTGAGGCGCTGCGCCGCGCGCTGGGCGAGCGGCGGGGATCTGTGGTACCCTTCCGAGGGCGATGAGCAGAGGCTTTCCGACGTACAGGTTTCGGCGCCTGCGGCGCACGGAGTCCCTGCGTGAGATGGTGCGCGAAACGGCGCTGGCGTCTTCGGATCTGATCGCGCCGTTGTTCGTGAAGGAGGACGTCCCGCGGCCGGTGCCGATCCCGACGATGCCCGGGCAGGTGCAGCACACGCCGGCCAGTATGATCGAGGAGTGCGGCGCGCTGGCTGAGGCGGGCGTGCCGGCGGTGATGCTGTTCGGCGTGCCGTCGCACAAGGACGAAGCCGGTACCGCGGCGTGGGACCCGGAGGGGGTCGTGCAGCAGACGATGCGGCGCCTCCGCGGCGAACTCGGCGACCGGCTCGTGCTGATTCCCGACCTCTGCCTCTGCGAGTACACGTCGCACGGGCACTGTGGTGTGCTTCGGGACGGCGACGTGGACAACGACGCCACCCTTGAAACCTACGCCCGCATTGCGCTGTCTTACGCCGACGCCGGCGCGGACTTTGTGGCGCCGTCGGGCATGATGGACGGGCAGGTCGGAGCGATCCGCGGGGCGCTGGACGCCGCCGGCCGCGCCGACGTCGGAATCCTGGCGTACGGCGCCAAGTACGCGTCCGTGTTCTTTGAGCCGTTCCGTCACGCCGCGGAGAGCGCGCCGAAGTTTGGTAACCGCCGCGCCTATCAGATGGACCCCGCCAACGCCGACGAGGCGGTCCGCGAGATTCAGGCGGACATCGACGAGGGCGCCGACATCGTCATGGTCAAGCCGGCGCTGCCGTACCTCGATGTGCTGCGTCGGGTGAAGACGGCGTTCGGCATGCCGACGGCCGCGTATCACGTGAGCGGCGAGTATGCGATGTTGAAGGCCGCCGCGGCGAACGGGTGGCTCAACGAGACGCAGGCGATGTTCGAGGTGCTTACGGCGATCCGCCGTGCCGGCGCGGATCTGATCCTCACCTACTTCGCCCGCGCCGCCGCGGAGCGGCTGCGCCGCGGCTAGCGGGCTCGCCGGCATCGCGGGGCATAGCCGCGGCAGCCGCGTCGTTGCACCCCTTAGCCGATGAGCCGTACGGACGCGCCCTCGCGGGCCGTGATCGTCATGCCGCTCTACAACGAGGCGCCGACGCTTGCCGGTGTCCTCGATGAAGTCCGCCGCCACACCGCGGCGCGCATCGTGGTCGTGAACGACGGATCCACCGACGGCTCGGCGCAGATCCTCGCCGCGGCCGAAGCACGACTGCCGGACGTGCACGTGCTTACCCACGGGACCAACGAGGGATACGGGCAGTCGCTCATCGACGGCTTCCGCTACGCGATCGACGGCGGGCTCGACGTCGCCGTGACGATCGACTGCGACCGGCAGCACGAGCCGCGGCTGATTCCCGACTTTCTCGCCGCGGCGCGCCGGTTTGACATCGTCTCCGGCAGCCGCTATCATCCCGAGGCGCCCGGCACCCAGGATCCCGCGCCGCCCGACCGGCAGCGCATCAACGAGGAGATCACCCGCGTCATCAACGAGCTCACGGGCTACCGGCTCACGGATGCGTGGTGCGGATTCAAGGCGTATCGCGTCGGCGGGTTGGCGCGCATGCGGCTCGACGAGCGCAGCTACGGAATGCCGCTGCAGGTGTGGCTGCAGGCGGCGCGATTGGGCCTCACGGTCTCGGAAATCCCGGTGCCGCGGATCTACAAGAACCCCGAGCGGCGGTTCTGGGGCGGCCTCGACGACCCGCAGGCCCGGCGCACGTACTACCTGGCGATCATCGACCGCGAGGTGAGCCGGTGGCGAACGTCCTCGTAATCGGCGCGCACCCCGACGATGCCGAGATCGGCATGGGCGGTACCATCGGCGCGCTCGTGGGGCGCCGGGACACGGTGACGCTGCTCGACCTCACGGACGGGGAGCCGACGCCGATGGGGTCGCCGGAGCGGCGGCGCGCCGAGAGCGAGGCCGCGGCGCGCGTGCTCGGCGTCGCACGGCGCATCACGCTGCCGTTGCCCAATCGGTACCTCATGGATACGGTGGAGAACCGCGTGGCGGTCGCGGAAGTCATCCGCGAGGTGCGGCCCGACACGCTATGCATCCCCTACTGGGTGGACGCGCACCCCGATCACCTGGCCGCGGAACGCCTCGGCGAGGCCGGGCGGTTCTATGCGAAGCTGACGCGCACGGACATGCGGGGGACTCCGCACTATCCGGACCGGATCGTCCACTTCTTCTGTACGCACTACCGGCTCCAAGTCGTCCCCGCGTTTATCGCCGACATCTCCGACCAGATCGATCGCAAGCTCCAGGCAGTGGCGTGCTACCGTTCGCAGTTCAACGAGGAGCGCAACAACCTCGGTATTCTCGAGACGATCCGGTCCGTCGCCGCCTACTGGGGCAGCCGGATCCGCCGGCCGTACGGCGAGCCCTTCGCCAGCAAGGAGCCGATCGGCGTGGCGGGTCTCGGAGACCTTCTGTGACGGCGTCGTCGCGGGGCGGGGCGGTACCGGAGTCTGCCGCGATCGCAGCGGACTACACGATCCCGGAGCGCTCGGGCGAAACGCTGCTTGTGCCCCCGGCCGACCGGCTGGCGGCGCTGATCGCGCCGTACGATCCGGGCAACGGCGCCGTTTTTGACCTGCCGCTGCCCGAATTCAGGCGGCGGACGCGGGAGCGCGTCGGCGGGCTTGCCGGAACGGCGATCGGGGACCGCCCGCTCGTCCTGATGGGACATCAGCCCGTCTTCTTTCACCCCGGCGTCTGGGTCAAGTTTTTCCTGCTCAGCCGGCTGTGCGGCGTGAACGACGCGGTCGGGCTGCATTGCATCGTTGACTCGGACGCCACGGGGTCGATCTCCGTCGAGATTCCGACCGGACGCGAGGACGTCGGGCGCGTGACCCGCACGCTCGTGCGGCTGCCCAACGACATGCCGCTCGAGGCGGCGCCCGCGCCGGCGCCGGACGCGTGGGCCGCGTTTGCGAACTCGGTGCGCGCCGACCTCATCGCCCTCGGTGCCGCGGACCTTTCGGATCGGTTCGCCGCGTTTACGGCTGCGGAACCGTCGGTCCGCCGGGGCGCAGGGACGCTCCCCGCGTATCTCGACGGTTTGCGCTCCGCGTACGAATCGCGTGTGGGCGCGCCCCGCTATGCCACCGTGAGCATTTCCACGTTTGGGTCGACGCCGGAGTTTCAGGCGTTCGCACTGCATCTCGCGCAGGATCCGGCCCGTACCTTCGCCGTCTACAACGGCTGCCTGGACGACTACCGGCGCGCGCACCGCGTCCGGTCTGCCGCAAATCCGTTTCCGAATCTCGTCCAGTCGGGCGGCGGCACGGAACTGCCGTTCTGGATTCTGCACGGCGGCCGCCGTGCGGATCTGTACGCCGCGCGAGAGGGCGGCCGCCTCGTGCTCGGCTCCGCCGACGGTCCGCTCGCGACCGTCCCGGGGGGCCCTGCCGGCGTCGAGGCGCTGGCCGCGTCGGGCGTCTCGCTGCGCCCGAAAGCGCTGACGCTCACGCTGTTTGCCCGGCTGTGCCTCGGCGATCTCTTCATCCACGGCGTCGGCGGCGGCCGGTATGACCGCGTCACCGAACCGCTCGCGGAGCGGCTGTTCGGCGCCCCGCCGGCGCCCTACGCCGTGGCGACGGCGACGCTGCATCTCCCGCTCGGGGAGGGACGGGACCCCGATGCGGAGCGGCACACGCTGGAACGGCGGCTCATCGACCTCCGGCACAATCCCGACCGCCATCTCGCCGCGGCCGGCGAGGCCGAGCGGCGGCTCGTCAATGAGAAGTGGCGGCTGATTCGCGAGGTGGAGGCGATGCGCCCGGGCCGCGACCGGCGCGCGGTGACTCACCGGATCCGTGAGGTGAACACCCTCCTCGCCCAGACGCTCGTGCCGGAGATCGCGCGCGCCGAGGCGCAGCTCGCGGCCCTCGGCGCGAGACCCGCGACGAACGACGCCGTCCAGTTTCGCGGCTACCCCTACTTCCTGTTCGATCCGGCGGACGTGGCCGCGCTAGTTCCCGATCTCGGCACCGCCTGATCGCCTCGGGCGTGTGAAGACCGCCCCAGGCTCCGCCGCTCCCGCCGCGCAGACGGCGGCGATCGGTGCCCGCGACCTCTGGCGCGCCTTCGGTCGCGAGCGAGTGCTGCGCGGGGCGTCTGTCGACGTGCCGCGCGGCGGCGGCCTCGCGGTTTTTGGTCCGAACGGTTCAGGCAAGTCGACGCTCTTGCGCGTCCTCGCCGGCCTGCTGCGTCCGCAGCGGGGCGCCGTGCTCGTCGCGGGCGAAGACCTGTTCGCGGACTATCGCGTGCGGCGCCGTCTCGGGTTCGTCGGGCACGAACCGATGCTCTACGGCGGGCTCACCGTGCGCGAGAATCTGCGGTTGTTTTCGGCGCTGTACGATCTCGCGTCACCGGACGCCCGCATCGACGAACTCTGCGCGCTGCTCGGCCTCGTGCCGCACCGGGAGACGCCCGCGGGCCGCCTCTCGCGCGGACTCGGCCAGCGCGCCGCCGTGGCGCGCGCGCTCTTACACCGTCCGGACGTCCTGCTGCTCGACGAGCCGTTCGCGGGGCTCGACCCCGAGGCCGGCGCGCAGCTCACCGCACACCTCCTCGAGTTTCGGCGCGCCGGCGGTACCGTGGTGCTCGCCACGCATCAGGCGGCGGAGGCGCTGCGCGTCTGCGGGGAGGCGCG
>DATEGA010000099.1:0-8323 GCA_035280345.1 bacterium
GCGGCCAGGATCGTGGGACTTGCGCGGACGGTGGACGTGTTCGCGACGGCGGGAGGAGCCGACACCGCGGTGCGCATGGCGCGCGAGCGGCGAGGGAAGTGGTTCGACCCGGCGCTGACGGACTTGGTCGCGGGGTGGGCCGGCGACGAGCTGTGGTGGGCCAGCCTTCGGAGCTCGACGGCGGCCGCAAGGCTGGCCGCGACCGAACCTCGGGACCGCATTCGCTTGGTCGGCGACGCCGGCCTCGAGGAAATCGCACGCGCCTTCGCGAGCATCGTCGACTCCAAGCGCTCCTGGACCGAGGGCCACTCCGATCGCGTCGGCGCGCTGGCCGCCGCGATCGGCGCCCGCCTCGGCGCCGACGCCGCGAGGCAGACGCAACTCCTACGGGCGGGACTCCTTCACGACATCGGCGAGCTCAGCGTCGCCAACCGCTCGCTCGACGAATCCGACGCACTCACGCCGGCGGAGTTCACCGAGATCAAGCGCCACCCGCGCCAGACCTATGAGATTCTGTCCAAGATCCCCCAGTTCGCGGACGTCGCGCGGCTCGCCGCCCTCCATCACGAGCGACTCGACGGAAGCGGCTATCCGTGGGGCCTCTCCGGCGACGAGCTCGGGCTGGAGGCCCGCGCGCTCGCGGTCGCCGAAGTGTACGACGCGCTCACGGTCTGGCGGCCGTACCGCTCGGCGATGGCGCCCGAGGAAGCGTTCATGGTGATGCGCAGCGACCCCGGACTGGACGCCGCCGTCATCGCCGCGCTCGAGGAACACCTCGGCGCCGAAGCCCGCGCCGGCCGCCCCCCAACGGGCCCTGAAGACGGCGCCGCCGATGAGGCGGCGCCGGCCGGTTAGACAGTCGACACGACCAAACCGATCACCGGCGAGGATTCGCACGCATCACGACATCGTGGGAGGAAGCGACATGTCCACCGCCACGGCACGGACCCTCGGTATCGAGACCCTCGACACGCCGTCGCTGGTCGTCGATCTGGACCGGCTCGAAGGCAACATCGCGCAGTGGGCCGCGTACGCGAAAGACGCCGGCGTGAAACTCCGGCCGCACGGCAAGACCCATAAATGCGTCGAGATCGCACGCCGGCAGCTCGCTGCGGGCGCCGTCGGCCTGACGCTCGCGAAGATCGGCGAGGCCGAGGTCATGTCGCGCGCCGGGGTCGACGACATCTTCCTCGCCTACGAAGTCGTGGGCGGGCCGAAGTTGCCCCGGCTGCTCGACCTGGCACGGAAGATCCGCGTCCGGGTTGGCGTCGACAGCATGGACGTCGCGGCGCCGCTGGCCGACGCCGCGGCCGCGGCCGGCGTCACGGTGAACGTCATGCTCGAGGTCGACACCGGTCTGGGGCGATGCGGCGTGGCGCCCGGCGAGCCGCTCATGGCGCTGGCCACGGCGGTCGCTAAGTCACGCGGCCTGCGACTCGCCGGGCTCTTCACCTATCGAGGCTACCGTCCGGACCTTGAAGCCGCCGGCCGCGAAGAAGGCGAGATCATGGTGCGCGAAGCTGAGCGCCTCCGCGCCGCGGGCTTCGCCGTCGACGACGTGAGCGTCGGGTCCACGCCGACGGGACGGCCGGCCGCGCGCGTACCCGGTGTCACCGAAGTACGTCCCGGCACCTACGTCTTCAACGACGCGATGCAGGTGCGCTGGGGATCGGCGACGCCGGAGGAATGCGCGCTCGTCGTGTTGTGCCGAGTGATCAGCCGGCCGTCGCGCGACGTCGCCGTGCTCGACGCCGGCAGCAAGGTGCTGACCGCCGAGCGGGGACCGTTCAGCAGCAAGGGCGAGAGCCACGGCGTGTTGCGCGGCTACCCCGACTGTCAGATCGACCGCCTGTGGGAGGAGCACGCCCGCGTGCAACTGACCGAGGAAGGACGGCGGCTGCGGGTCGGCGACTTCGTCGAGGTAATTCCGGCCCACGTCTGCCCGACGGTCAACCTCGCACGGCGGCTCGTGTGTGTGCGCAACGGCCGCGTCGAGGCCACGTGGGACGTCGCCGCGCGGGCGGAAGTGCAGTAGCAGACGCACCGCGCACCCCGAGGAGGGCCGCCTCTCGGCCCGCGCCGAAGCCTTCACCACCAACATCTACGCCGCGCGGCAGCCGCACCGCCGGCCGTCTGCGGGGCGCAAAGGACGGGATCATGGACGCCAAGGGCTACGTCACGAACATGCTCGAGTTGTCTCACGCACGGCTGCGCGAGGCGATCGACGGGGTCTCGGACGCGGATGCGGGGCGCGTGCAGGCCGGCAAGCTCACCCCGATCGTCTGGCAGGTCGGCCACCTGGCCCTCGTGGACGGGATCTATGTGCGGCGGGCCGGCGGCGAGTCCCCGGTGCCGGCGCGATACGCGGAACTCTTCAAGCAGGGGAGCGGTGGAGAACAGGATTACCCTGCGCTGTCCGAAGTGTGGAAGGTCTTCGACGAGACCCACCGGGCGCTGATGGACCGCGCCTCCGGCGCCAACTACGAGGGGCCGATCGACGCCCCGGGGTCCGCCTACAAGACCGTCGGCGCGATGCTGATGTACTCGAGCTATCATCGCGGCTACCACATCGGCAAGATCATGTCGCTGCGCGGCCTGCTCGGTAAGAATCCGGTAAGATAGGCATCCCGGCAACGGACACCGCGGACGTCGTCGTCGTCGGTGCCGGGGTGATGGGCGCGAGCGTCGCCCATCATCTCGCCGCGCGCGGCTGCCGCGACGTGCTCATTCTCGAGCGCTACGGCCGGCCCGGCTGCGGCAGCACGTCCCGGGCGACCGGCGGGTTCCGTCTCCAGTTCGGGAGCGCCATGCACGTCCGGCTGTCGGCGCTCGCCCGCGAGAAACTGCTGCGGTTCCGGGAAGAGACCGGCGTCGATCCGGACTACCGTCCCCGCGGCTACCTCTTCATGGTGCGGGACGAGGCGCAACTGCAGGGGCTGCGTACGGTGCTCCAGACCCAGCGCGCCGCCGGTGTCGACGACGCGCGCGAAGTGACGCCCGAAGAGATTCGCCGGATCGCGCCCTGGGCGGAGATCGACGGGGTCATCGGCGGGACGTTCGGTCCCGGCGACGGTTTCATCCGCCCGCTCGAGATCACCCGCGGCTACCTCGAAGCCGCGCAGCGGAGCGGTGTCCGCGTCGAGTACGAGGCCGGCTGGGTGGAGTGCATCGTCCGGGAGGAGGGCGGGCGGCGCCGGATCACGGGGGTGCGCGCGGGCGACCGCGAGATCTCGACCCGCTGCGTGGTGAACGCGGCCGGACCGTGGGCCGGGGTCTTCGCGGCGCACGCCGGCGTCGACGTGCCGGTGCGGCCGCTGAAACGGCACACCGGCGTCACGCTCCCGTTTCCCAAGCTGTCCGACGATACACCGATGACGATCTGCCACTGGGACGGCGTCCACTTCCGGGTGCGGGACGGCCGGGTGTTGCTCCTGTGGCCGACCGATCCCACGCCCGAGGATCTGGCGAAGCCGTTTGATACCACGTTCAGTCCGCGGTGGCTCGACGAGCTGCTGCCGCTGGTGCACCGGTACTTTCCGATCCTTCGGGAGGCGGAGGTCGACCGGCCGCGATGCTGGTCCGGCCTTTACGAGATGTCTCCAGACCGCCACGCGCTGCTCGGCCCCGCACCGGGCCTCGACGGCATGTACCTCATCAACGGTTCGTCCGGGCACGGCGTGATGCACTCGCCGGCGCTCGGCCAGCTGTTGAGCGAGATCATCCTCGACGGCCGGGCTACGTCGCTCGACACCGACCCGCTGCGGCCGTCTCGATTCGCAGAAGGGCGGCCCAACCCGAGAGACGACGTGCTCTAAGGAGCCACCGCGGCGGCCTGGCCCTCACACGGCCGGCAATGCGGAATCGACCCGACCGGTCCTCCGTTTTCCCCACAGAGGTGGACCTCATGTCTCTTCTTCCAACGCTAAGCGAACAACACGTCACCATTCCGGAGGATCCGACACCCATCGGTCCCGCGGCCGACGCAGGGGTGGCAGCCGACGCAGGGATCGCGGTCGCGACTGAATCGGAGGCGCTCGACGCTTACTCTCGCACCGTCATCGGCGTCGTCGAGCGCGTCGGTCCCGCCGTCGTCAGCCTCGCCACGACGCGCGAAGCACCGGAGCGGCTGCGGCGGCGCGGCCTGCCGGCGATGCACGGCGCGGGCAGCGGCGTCGTGATCGCGCCTGACGGCTTCATCTTGACCAACAGCCACGTGGTGCGCGGGGCGGAGCAGATCCACGCCGGTTTCGCCGACGGAAGGACGCTCCCGGCCCAGGTGGTCGGGACCGATCCGCACGCCGACTTGGCCGTCCTCCGCGTTCCCGAAGGCCGTCTGCCGGCGGCGGAGCTGGGGGATTCCGCCCGCCTCCGGGTCGGACAGCTCGTCGTGGCGCTCGGCAACCCGCTCGGGTTCCAGGCGACTGTTACTGCCGGCGTGATCAGCGCCCTCGGCCGGACGCTGCGCGCGGAGAACGGCCGGCTGATCGACAACGTCATCCAAACCGACGCACCGCTCAATCCCGGCAACTCCGGCGGCCCGCTCGTCGACTCGCGCGGCGCCGTGATCGGCATCAACACGGCGGTCATCGCGGGCTCGCAGGGCCTGTGTTTCGCGATTCCGGTGAACACCGCCGCGTGGGTCGCGTCGCAGTTGATGCGCGAAGGCCGGGTGCGGCGGGCCTATCTCGGACTCGGCGCGCAGACGATCACGGTGGACCGCCGGGTCACCGTCCACTACCATCTCGAGGCGCCCACGGCCGTGCGGATCACCGAGGTGCACCCGGGCACCGCGGCGGACCGGGCCGGCCTCCAGCCCGGCGACGTGATCGTCCGCGTAGGAGACCGTTCGGTGCGGACGCTCGACGATCTGTTGCTGGCCCTCGGGCACCACACGCCCGGCGACCCGATCGCGATCCAGTTCATCCGGGCCACCGACACCCACACCGTCACGGCGTACCCGACAGAACTTCCGGACGAGCAGTAGCCGGCAGGCGCCCGCCGGATCTCGGGGAATGCGCACCGCAGAACCACGGGCAGCGGCCCGGGAGCGAGGCGGACCATGAGCGGCTCCACGTTCGGCCGGGATCGGTGGGGGCTCATCGGCGTGCGGATGATCGTGGGCGCGCTGTTCATTGTCCACGGGTGGCCGAAGCTGGCGGCGGGCGGTGGCGGGCCCGCCTTCGCCGGCGGCCTCGCGCATATGGGGTTCCACCCCGCCGCCCTGTGGGCATGGATCGTGACGAGCGTCGAGTTCGGCGGCGGGCTCTGCCTGCTGCTCGGCGTCCTCGTCCGGCCGGCGGCCGCGCTGCTGGTCATCGAAATGCTCGTGGCCATCATTAAGGTGAATTGGGCGCGCGGATTCTACTGGACTCACGGCGGCTGGGAGATGCCCGCGCTTATGGCGCTCCTCGCCGCCGTCCTCGCGATGACGGCGCCGGGCACCACGCGCCCAGGGCGGCCGCCCGAGCACCCGGCGCCCTAGCCGCCGCTCCGGCCCGAAGCGGCCCCTTTTGTTTCACTTTCCACGTCTCCCGGAGGCCGAAGAACACGTGTCACGAACTGTTCGTCTTACGAATAATGTGCTATACTGATAGTCGATGTCCGCCCTGCTCACCGGCCGCTCCGACCGCGCCGCCGATCGGCGCCGCGCGCTCGCGATCGACTGCGCCGCACGCCTCGTGGACGTGGCGCCGCTCGTGGTGCGGCGCGTCCGCGCGCGCATGCGGCAGCAAATCCCCGACCTGACGATGCCGCAGTACCGCTCGCTGGTGTACATCGAGCTTCATGACGGGTGCGCGCTCCGGGCATTGGCCGAGCATCTCGGGATTACGCCCGCGACGTCGTCCGCGCTGGTCGACCGGCTGGTGCGCCGCGGGTGGACCACGCGCGCAACCGACGCGGCCAACCGCCGCCAGGTGCGACTCGCCCTCACCGCACGCGGAAAAGCGCAGCTGAGTACGGCGCGCGCCGCCGTCCGCCGCGAAATTGCCCGGGCGATCGCCGGCGCGCCCATGCCGGCGTTGCTCGCCTCGCGCACGGGCCTTGATGCGCTGCGCGAGTTGCTGCTGCCGGCGGCGACCAAGGGAGACACCAAGCGATGACCGGCGACACCGTCATCGTCCGAACCGACGACCTCACGAAGCGGTACGGCGACGTGACCGCGGTCGACGGTGTGTCCATCGACGTCCAGGCGGGCGAGATCTACGGGTTGATCGGGCCGAACGGCGCCGGCAAGAGCACGATGATCAAGATTCTGACCACGCTGCTGCCGCCCACGTCCGGCGGCGCCTGGGTCGCCGGCGCCGACGTGGTCCACGATCCCGGGCGGGTGCGCCGCCGCATCGGGTACGTGCCGCAGGTGGTCTCGGCCGACGGCTCGCTCACCGCGTACGAGAATCTCTGGGTCTCCGCGCGGCTGCACAACATACCGCGCGACGAGCAGGACGCGCGGATCACCGAAGCGCTCGACATCGTCGGACTGGCCCACGAAGCCCGCACGATGGTGCGACGGTACTCCGGTGGCATGATCCGCCGGCTGGAGATCGCCCAAACCCTGCTCCACCATCCCGCCGTGCTCTTCATGGACGAACCCACGGTCGGTCTCGACCCGGTCGCACACCGCGCGATCTGGGAGGACATCGAGGACCTGCGCCGCCGCTACGGCATGACGATCTTCATCACCACGCACGACATGGCCGAGGCCGACGCGCACTGCGACCGGGTTGGCGTCATGCACCTCGGCAAGATCGTCGCGGTGGGTACTCCGGCCGAACTGAAGACACAGGTTGGCCCCACCGCGACCCTCAACGACGTGTTCGCGGAATTTACCGGCAGCCAAATCGTGGCAGGAGGCAGTTATCGTGAGGTCCTACGCACCCGCCGTACGGCCCGCCGTCTCTCCTGAGCCGACGGCGCTGTCCGCGTTCATCGCCCACGCCGTCACGGTCGCGTGGGCCGAGCTGCTCAAGCTCCGGCGCGACCCGGTCGAGCTGTTCAGCCGCGCGGCCCAGCCGACGCTGTGGCTGCTGGTCTTCGGCCAGGTCATGGCCCGCGTGCGCGGCGTGCCGACCGGCGGGATGCGCTACATCGACTTTATGGCGCCGGGCGTCCTGGCGCAGAGCGCCCTGTTCATCGCGATCTTCTACGGCGTGGCCGCGATCTGGGAGCGCGACGTCGGTGTGCTGCACAAACTGCTGGTGACCCCGGCCGCGCGGACGGCGCTGGTGGCGGGCAAAGCCCTCTCCGCGAGCGCCCGCGCCCTGTCGCAGGCGGTGATCGTCTATATCCTGGCGATCCTGATCGGCATCCGGCTCGACCTCGAGCCGCTGCACGTGCTGGGTGTCCTGGTCGTGATCGTGGTCGGAGCGTCGCTGTTCGCGACGATGTCCCTCATCATCGCGTGCATCGTCAAGACGCGGGAGCGGATGATGGGCATCGGACAGCTCCTCACCATGCCGCTGTTCTTCGCGAGCAACGCTATCTACCCCATCAGCCTGATGCCGAACTGGCTCCGCGGCGTCTCCTTGGTCAACCCGCTGACGTACGAGGTGGACGCCCTCCGGGCGTTAATGGTCCACGCCGGCGCGAGCGCCTACGGCATTGGCACAGATCTCACGATCCTGACGACCGGCGCCGTCGCGCTCATTTCGATCGCCGCGCGCCTGTTTCCGCGCATCATCACGTAGCCCGGCGGCGTCGCGCCCGTCCCCGCCGAGGCCAGGCAGGCATCGGCACGGGGCCGGTCAGATATACCGGCCGCCGGTCACCTCGATTACCGCGCCGGTGACATAGCTCGCGAGGTCGCTCGCGAGAAAGAGCGCGACGTTCGCGACTTCCTCCGGCCGGCCGATCCGGCCAAGCGGGGTGTCGGCGACGCGCGTCTTCAGCATCTCCTCCCCCATCGCCTGGGTCATCGGGGTGTCGATCAGCCCCGGCTGGATCGCGTTCGCGCGGATGCCGTAGCGCGCGTACTCCCGCGCCGTCACCTTGGTCAGGGCAGCGATGCCGGCCTTGGCCGCCGCGTAGTTGGCCTGGCCGAAGTTGCCGATCTTGCCGGAGATCGAGGACATGTTCACGACCGCCCCGCCGCGTCCGTCCTCGCGCATCCGCGCAAGGACGGCACGGGTGCACAGAAACGTGCCCTTGAGGTGCACGTCGATCACGAGATCCCACGCGTCGTCCGCCATCTTCCGGATCGTCGCGTCGCGCGTGATCCCCGCGTTGTTCACGAGGATGTCGACCTTGCCGAAGGCATCGACCGCGGTCTGGACGATGCGGCCGGCGGCGTCGAACTCCGAGACGGAGTCGTAGCTCGCGACTGCAG
>DATEGA010000100.1:0-13986 GCA_035280345.1 bacterium
CGCCGCGAGGAGAAGCCGCCGCGCCGCCGGTTCGGCACGCCCGGGGCGTAGCCGCCGCCGATTCTCCACGACCATCACCAGCAGCGCCAGGCCGAACAACGGAATCAGCGGGTTGAGCCCGGCGAAATAGAGCGCGATCGCGAGCACGACCGCAACCCCCAGCCACCACGTCTTCAGCGCCGTGTGCAGCAGGCCGGAGATCGCTTGCACGATCACCGCGATGATGACCGGCTTGATCCCGTACAGGAGCGCAGACACTTGAGGCAGCGCGCCGTACCGCACGTAGGCCCAGGCGAACGCGAGAACGAGGAGCATGGCGGGGAGGATGAACAGCGCGCCCGCCAGCACAAGGCCGAGCCGCCCGGCGCGCGCGTAGCCGAGGTAGATCGCGAGTTCCGTGGACGTCGGACCGGGGATGAGGTTGCTCGCGCCGAGCAGATCGAGAAACTGCTGCTCGGTCAACCACTTCAAGCGCCCGACGACCTCCTGCCGCATGAGGGCGATATGCGCCGCCGGACCGCCAAAGGCGATCCAACCCAGTTTGAGAAACAGGACCGCAACGTCCCGCAGCGGGGCCTGACGCCCCGCCCCCTCGCGCATGATGTGCGAAGCTTCGATGGTGGCGGCGGCCACACCGCCTCGCGCGGCCACGCGGCAGGCCGTCACCCCGGGCGAGGTCGAGTGGGACCGCTTGGTCCGTTTGGTCTGGCACGACCCCAAGTGGGGCACAAAGGTCCACTGGGTGGGGCGCGATGACTGACGACGGCGTTCCTCGGGACGGTACGCTGGTGCGTCATGACCAGGTATCTCCCGCCACATTCCCCGACAGCAATTTAATAGAACGTTTCATAAGCCTTAGCGGCACCTTGACGCGGTCCTCGTCCGTTGTGGACGCCGCCGAAGCGATCGGGGTCGCCACGCTCGCGCTCACGAGCGGGCAGCGGGGCGCGGTCTACCTGTGCGCCGCTGACGGCAGATCGACGCGCCTATGGACCTCCCACCCCGGATTCCAGGATCACTCCGGTCTGCCGGAGGCGAGTCCCATCATCGTCTCGGACGTCCGGGATCTTCCAGAAGGCCACGAGACGCGCCGGATCGCCGACCGAGCGGGGTACCGGTCGATCGCATCGTGGCCGCTCGCGCACGCCGGCAAGGTGCTGGGCTCCGTTGTTTGCTGCTTCGACACCCCCCGCACGTGGTCTGCGACCGAAGTCGACGTAATGTCCGCGCTGGCAATGCAGGCGGCTGTGGCGCTCGACCGCGCCATGGCAGCCGAGCACGGCGGGACCTCGGCGGTCGGAGCCGACGACCCGCGCATTACTGAGGCGCTGCGGATCTTGCTGACCGAGAGCACGTCGCTGTTCGATGCGCACCGCGAGTTAGCAGCGCAGCATGCCCGGCTTGTTCAGGCGAGGCGTGAACTCGGCGCGCTAAACGTCTGGCTGCTCGCGCTGCAGAACGAACTGCGGACCGAGCGGTCCCGGCTGGCCGAGGAGCGGAACCAGCTGGTGAAGGCGCGGGATGAGCTCGCGTCAGAGGATGCGAGGCTTGCGGAGGCGCGCCGCGCCCTGGGTGCAAAGGTCGCTGCGGCGCGCGTAGAGCTCGAGAAAGAGAGCGCTCGGCTCGTGGCCGAGATGCGGCAAGAACTGTCCGGCCGGGCCCGCCGCCCAGACCCGCAGCCCGCGGCCGCCGATCTGCCGTCGGGCGTACACGCCGCTCCAGCCGACCCGGCGCGCGTCTCCGACGCGAAACGGGTGTTGGACGAGGAAAGCGCGCGTCTCAACGAAGCGCTCGGGGGCAACCGTGCGCCGGCGGCGCACAGCCTCGCCGCAGCGTCCTCCGCGACTGCGCCGGACGCCGGATCGGACGCGGCCCGGCTCGAGGCGGCGTTTGAGCTTGGCGGCCCGCTCCCCGACCCCCAGGGCCTCGAGGGAGTGTTCCCTCTCCTTGTCGAGCGCGCGGCCAAGCTGTTGAACACAGAGGGCGGATCGCTGCCGGCTGATGAACAGGTCAAGATCCTCGGACGGGTGCTCGACGATCGCGACGGCCACCGGGCCGGCTACGGCGAGCGGCTGGAACGGTGGGCGCAGGCGATAGCGGGCGTGCTGGGGTGCGACCGCGAGACGATGATCGACATCCGCCGGGCCGCGCTCCTCCACGACCTCGGAAAAATCGGCGTGCCGGAAACCATCTTGCGGGCGGCGGCGCGGCTCACGGACCGTGAGCGCCAGATCGTCCGCTCGGTCCCGACGCTCGCGGAACACGTCCTCCGGCCGGTCAAAGGCATGGAAGGCGTGGCCGCGATTCTCAGACACCGATACGAGCAATGGGACGGCAAAGGCTATCCAGACGGGCTCCAGGGCAACGCGATACCGCTCGGGGCGCGGATCCTTGCCGTCGTGGACGCCTACGGCGTGATGACGACCGTGCGCCCGTACCGGGCGATGGTGTATTCACTTGACGCGGTCGCCGAACTGCGGCGTTGCGCCGGCGCGCAGTTTGATCCGAAGGTGGTCGAAGCGTTCTGCGATGTGTTGAAACGCGAGGGTTAGCGCCGGCCGCGGGCCGGCCCTGCGGTCAACGCAAATCGTACCCCAGCACAAACGCCTGCACGTTCTGGTCGTGAAAACGCGGCAGCACCTCAAGCATCGCCGCGCGCACGGCGTCCGCGTCCAAGCCGGCGTGACGCGTCAGCGCGCCCAGCATGATCGAGTTCGCGAACAGCGGGTTGTTGAACCGTTCCTTGGAGAGCGAAGTCGCCGGCACGCGAACGTGCCGCTCCGGGTCGCGCGGCTGCAACTTCGCCACCATATCCGGATCGAACAGGATCGCGCCCGTGGCCAGGTTGTAGAATTTGCCGTACGCCGATTGGGAAAACGCGACGAAGTAGTCGGCGTGCTCCACCACCGGGCTGTCCACGTAGTCGGGCGCGACGACGATCTGCGCCCGCACATAGCCGCCGCGGGTCTCCGTCCCATGGCTTTTGAGCATCGTGACGCGCATGCCTTGACGGATCGCGGCAAGGCCGAGAATCTGGCCCATCCGGATGACGCCCTGGCCGCCGAACCCGCTGATCAGGATCTCGGTGCGGGCCTTGGCGACGACCGCCGTGCTCAGGCGTGCCCACCCCGGCCGTTGCCCGCCGCCACACGCACGTTGAGATCGCGCAGACGACGCGAGAACTCCGGCCGGCTGTTGCTCGCGTCGTGCTTGACCCCGGTCTCCCAGGTGAACTCCGTGGCCTTGCCCTCCCGGTCGACCCCGCGCGTGTGGTCTTCCAGCCACTGGATGTTGGCCACGGTATCGCGCGTGCCGAGCGCGTAGGCGCCGAAATTCTCGTTACACTGAAAGCGCACGTGCACAAACGAGAACCCGTCGTTTTGCAGGGCCTTCTTGATTGCCTTCTTCGTCTGCAGCCACTGGACCGCGGTATACTCCGCGACGAACGTCGCGCCGGCCGCCTTTACGATGTCGCATGGGTCGAAGCTCGGCTCCACCATCCCGTACGGGCTCGAGTTCATGACGTAGCCTTCCGGCGTCGTCGGCGAGAACTGGCCGCCGGTTGACTCGTAGCCCATGTTGTCCTCACAGATCACGGTGACGCCGAGGTTGCGCCGCGCCGCGTGGATCAGGTGCGATGTGCCGATCGCCGCCGCATCGCCGTCGCCGACGACGACGACATACTTCTTATCCGGCTGGGCCACCTTGAGGCCCGTCGCGACCGCGAGCGCTCGGCCGTGGGTCGCGCCCACGTTGTCGCCGCCCCACGTCGCGTAAGTCTGCCGGCCGACGCAGCCGATGCCGGTGATGAACACCACGTCCTCCTGCGACCAACCCAACTCGTCGATCGCCTGGAGGATCCAGTTCTCGATCATCCCGATGCCGCAGCCGTGGCAGGCCTTGGTTGGAATCTGGCTCGGCCGAAGGTATTTCTCGACCAGGCGGTTGGCCATGGACTACCGCACCTCCGTCCAGATGTAGGGCATCACCGGAATACCCCGCCCCGCCGCCACCCCGTCGAGCGCGCGCAGGATTTCTTCCACCGTATGCAACTCGGCGCTCTTGCCCATGAAGTGCACGCGGTCGCGCGCCGGGGCCGCCCGCTGCACCTCGCGGACCAACTGGCCGTCGTAGTTCAGTTCGCAGACAATGTACCACACGTCGCGCGCAAACAGCTCATCGGGAAACGGCCACAGCGTGATGAGCCGCAGGAACCCGGCCCGGACGCCCTTGCTCCGCGCCCGCAGCACCGCGGTCTTCGCCGTGCGGGCCGCGGCCCCATACGCGACCACGATGATCTCGGCGTCGTCGAGCCCGACGGCCTCGTACCGCAGCAGGTCGTCGCGGTGGCGGCGGATCTTGTTGATGAGGCGGACCGACTGGTCCCAGTGCGCTTCCATCTCCTCGATATCGTAGCCCTCGGGCGTGTGGGTATAGGCGGACACGCACACACCGGTCCCCATCCCGACGACGTTCGGCGGGACGTCGATCGCATCGGACCCCTGCGGGTAGAACGGCATCGCCGTGTTGTGGCGGCGCGGCACCACGATCTCCGTGAGGGCGTCCGCGGATCGCGGCAGGAACAGGTCCTCCTGCATGTCCGAAATGACCTGGTCGGTCAGGATCGTGACGACGGTGCGGAAGCGCTCGGCCAGGTTGAGCGCGTCGATCGTCAGCCAGTAGGTCTCCTGCACGCTGTCGGGCGACAGCACCAGGCTCTCGATGTTGCCGCCGTGCGAGCAGTACCGGGCGATGTAGAATTCCCCCTGGCCCGGCGCGCCGGTGATGCCGCTGACCGGCCCGACGCGCATCGCGTCGACGATGACAAGCGGCACCTCGTTCGCCACCGCCCACCCGTAGGCGTCGTGCATCAGCGTATAGCCGGGGCCCGAACTCGCGCTCATCGCCTTGAGCCCGGCGAGGCTCGCGCCGGCGCACATATGGACGCCGGCGAGCTCGTCTTCCGCCTGGACGTAATAGCCGCCAACCTGAGGCAGCCGCGTCGACATATGCTCGGCGATCTCGGTGGCCGGCGTGATCGGATATCCGGCGAAAAAGCGGCAGCCCGCGGCGATCGCGCCTTCGGTGAGTGCGAACGTCCCGGTCTCGAGCACCCGCCGGCCGTCGGTGAAGCGGCGGTTCCACTCCGCCCAGGGCGCGACGAGCCGCGAGGGGGCGACCGACGGCGCGATCATGCGTGGCCTACCCCGGGGGGCTTCGGGTGCTTCGGTTCGACATTGAGGCAGAAGTCCGGGCAGACTTGGTAGCACAGCATGCAGCCGACGCAGTTGACCTCGTGCGCGATCTCTATAGGAAACCAGCCGAGGGTGTTGACTTCCTTGCTCCAGCGGAAGACGTCGACCGGACACACGTCGATGCAGAAGCGGCAGGCCTTACAGAAATTGCGCTCGACGGTTACGCTCCATTTGTCGGAGGGAGGCAGCTGTTTCTTGGCCTTGTCGGGCTGGAACAGCGGCACAGTACCCACACTGTACACTACGCACGGGAAACCCGTCAATTCGCGCGCGCCTACGGCGGAGCGGCGCGGCGGCGGAGCAGTCGCCGCAGCACCTTGCCGGCGCCGCTCATCGGCAGCGCCTCGCGAAATTCCACCTCGCGCGGCACCTTGTACAGCGCGAGGCGTTCGCGGCAGTACGCCACGAGATCGCCCGCGGTCACACCGTCCGCATCCTCGCGCAGGACCACGAACGCCTTCACGGTCTCGCCCCGGTACGCGTCGGGCGCGCCCACCACGGCGGCGAGCTGTACCGCCGGATGCGCATAGAGCACTTCTTCAACCTCACGCGGCCACACTTTGTATCCCGCGGTATTGATCACGTCCTTCAGGCGGTCGATGATCTGGAAGTAGCCCTGCTCATCGAGGCGCGCGATGTCGCCCGTGTGAAACCACCCGTCGCGGAACGCCGCGGCGGTCTCGTCGGGTTTCCGCCAGTAGCCGAGCATGACCTGCGGCCCGCGCAGCACGAGCTCCCCCGGTTCACCGCGTGGCACTTCAACGCCGGTGAGCGGATCGACGACCGCGGCGTCCGTGTCGGAGAGCGGGATGCCGATCGCGCCGGCCTTCGGGCGGTGGACGGGGTTGGCGATCGCCAGTGGGCTCGTCTCGCTCAGACCGTATCCCTCGACGAGGATCTCCCGGCCGGCGAGGTCGTCGAACCGCGCCTTCACCGCGGCGGGCAGCGGTGCCGCGCTGGTACGGCAGGCGCGCAGCGATGACAGATCGTAGTCCCGGCAGTCCGGCAGGTTGAGGACCGCGGCGTACATCGTCGGCACGCCGAAGAAGCGGGTGCAGCCGTAGCGGCCGATCGCCCGCGCGACCCCCGCCGGGCGGAACCGCTCGAACAGCACGAGGGTCGCGCCGGCGTACAGCGGCACGTTCATCGCCCCGGCCATCCCGCCGCTGTGAAACAGCGGCAGCGTCGAGATGCACGTCTCGCGCCCGTCTTCGAACCCATACCACGCCGCGAACTGCACGGTGTTGGCCACGATGTTGCGGTGGGTTAGCATCGCGCCTTTCGGCACACCGGTTGTCCCGCCCGTGTACAGAAGCAGCGCGAGACCGTCGCTCGGGTCGACGGCGGCCGGCTCGACGTCGTCCCCGGACCCCAGCAGCTCCGTCCACGGGACCGCGCCATCCGGCAGCTCGTCCGGGGCCGGCTCCGTCGTCGCGCCGCCCGGCGCGACGAACAACGGGATACCAAGGCGCTCGGCGACTCCGGCGGCGACCGGGTAGAGCGCCCCGGACGTAAGCAGCAGGGACGCCGCGGCATCGGAGAGCTGATACTCGAGCTCCGCGGCCCGGCTCATCGGATTGCAGGGCACGCCCGCGGCGCCGGCCAGCCACGTGCCGAAGTACGCCGTGATCAGGGCCGGCGAATTCGGAAGGAAGAACGCCACCCGGTCGCCCCGCCGCACCCCAGCGCCGCCGAGCCCCGCGGCGAATGCCGAGCAGCGGGCGGACAGGTCGGCGTAGGTCAGCAGGCCTCGCTCGTCAGCGGTCTCGGGATCGACGAGGCGAATCGCGGGACGGTCGGCGTGTCGCGGGAGATTGCGCCGGAGAATCCACCACGCCGGCCGTGCGGGGTAGTCGATCGTGCGCGGCACGTCGTCCGGCCATAGGCGATCCCAGGGCCGTTCGCGCATCGGTCGCATCCCCGTCTCCCCCGCCGGATGACGTGGACGCTTGCTTAGAGACGCCGGGCCCGGCCCCTGCTCGCCCGCGGGGATCGGACCGGCCGGGACAAGCACGACGATTCCGGATCGACGAAGCGCCACGGCAGGTCGACGGCGGTGGAGATCCCGATGCGCGGCGTCGCGACGATCCGGCGCGGCTTCGGTCCGCGCGCAAAATACAGCGGTCCGCGGACGAGATCCATCCGGTTGTGCCCGAGCGTAATGCCCATCGCCTGCGTGAGGCGGCCCGGCCCACCGCCGATGAGACGCGGCTCGCGGGCGCCGCGGCGGCGCGCCATCTCCTCGATCCCCTCCACCGGTTCGACCGCGCGCAGCAACACCGCCCCGGCCGTCCCCTCCCTCTCCGTCACAACGTTCAGGCAGGCATGGTTGCCGTAACTGAGGTACACATAGGCCGTCGCGGGCCGGCCCCACATCACCTCGCTGCGGGGCGTCCGGCGGTAGGCGTGGCTCGCGGGGTCGCGCGGGCCTCGATACGCCTCCACCTCAACCACGCGGCCGCGCAGGCGTCCGCTTGGGGTTTCGTGCACGAGGTAGCAGCCAACCAGGTCACGGGCGACGGCCAAGCTCGGCCGGGCGAAGAACGTCCGCGGCAGCCGGCGGAGCGGGGTCTGCCGCATCACTACCGCGCCAGGAATTCGAGCAGCGTCTCGAGCGGCCACGTGTTGATGACATGGGTCGCGTCCATCCAGCCGCGCCGCGCGACGCCGACGCCGTAGGGCATAAAGTCGAGCTGCGCCTTCTGGTGGGCGTCGGTATCGATCGCGACCAGGACGCCGCGCTCGCGGGCCCGCCGGACGTGGACGTCTGGCAGATCCAACCGATCGGGCGAGGCGTTGATCTCGATCGCCGTCCCGGTCCGCCGCGCCGCCTCGAGGACCGCGTCGATGTCGAGATCGTACGGCGGGCGCTCGCCGATGAGCCGTCCGGTGGGGTGTCCAAGCACGTCCAGGTGCTGGTGCTCGAGCGCGCGGACGATACGCTTCGTCATTTCGTCCCGAGGCATCCGGAACCGGCTGTGCACGGAGGCCACGACCAGGTCGAGTTGCGCGAGAACATCGTCGGGATAGTCGAGCGACCCGTCCCCGAGAATGTCGACCTCGACGCCCATCAGCACTCGGATGCCGGCCGCATCCGACAACGCGCGGACGGACGCGGCGTGCGCGAGCAGGTCGTGGGCGGTCACGCCCCGCGCGAACTTGAGCGACGGCGAATGGTCGGTGATGCAGCAGTAGGCGTAGCCCCGTGCGGCCGCCGCGCGCGCCATCGTCTCGGCCGTGTCCTTGCCGTCGCTCCACCGGGTGTGCATGTGGAGGTCGCCGCGGATCTCCTGGAGCGTCACGAGCCGCGGCAGCTCGCCGCGCTGCGCCGCCTCGATCTCGCCCTGCCCTTCGCGAATCTCTGGCGGGATCCACGGCAGCCCGACAGCGGCGTACACCTCATCCTCGGTCCGTCCGCCGAGACGGCGGCCCGGTGCGACCGGTGGGCCCTCCGCGCCGGCGTCCGGCGCGGGCGACACATCGTAGACGCCGTATTCGTTGATGCGCAGCCCGCGGCGCACCGCGAGTTCGCGCAGGCGCACGTTATGCTCCTTGCTGCCCGTAAAGTACTGCAACGCCGCGCCGTACGAAGGCGGCTCGACCACCCGGACGTCGCACTCAATCTCGACGCGGCCGAGGAGCACGCTCGCCCGCGTCGGGCCCTTGGCCAAGACCCGGCCGATTTGCGGCAGCGCGGTCACGGCCGCCATGGCCGCGGGCGCGTCGGTCGTCGCCACGACGATGTCGATGTCCGCGACGGTGTCCCGGAGGCGGCGCAGGCCCCCGGCCACCTCCACGGCCTCGACCCCGGGCATCCGTCGGATGCCCTCGATCACAGCCTCTAGGAGCGGGCGCACCTCGTAGGCCGGCCGGCGCGTCCCCTGCTGCCGCCGCCGTTCGATGCCCTTGAGGATGTTGGCCTCGGACCGGGCGCCGAGCCGCGGCAGAGCGCGCACCCGCCCGTCGCGGCAGGCCTGTTCGAGCGCCCCGACGTCGGCGATGCCGAGCTCGCGGTAGAGGACGAGCGTCGTCTTCGCCCCGACTTCGGGAATCGTCATCAGTTCGGGCAGCCCCGCCGGTAGGTCGCCGCGGAGGGCCTCGTGGTCGGCGATGGCACCCGTGCGCAGAAACTCCTCGATCTTGTCGGCGAGCCCCGCGCCGATGCCGGGGATCTTGCGCAACTCCCCGCGCGCGGCTACGGCCGCAACGTCCTCGCTCAGCCCTTCGATCGCGCGCGCGCCCTTGCGGTAGGCGTTGACCCGGAACGACGATTCCTGCTTCAGTTCGAGGAAGTCGGCGATCTCCGACAGCAGGCGGGCTAGTTCGAGATTGCCGGAACTGATCAGAACGTGACGCCGCCCGGGCCCAGCCGCGGGACGTGAACCGGCAGCGCCGGCAGCAACAGGGCCTGCACGCGCTCGCCGCCGCTCAGGAGGTACGGCGCGACCTGCGAGCGGCGCGCGTCCGCGGCGACGACACTTCGGAACGGCGCCGCGAACGTCAGCACGAGCAGCGCTGCGACGAGCACGATGCCGCGCGCAATGCCGAACACCGCGCCGATGAGTCCAGACGCGGGGAAGTTTGCGCGGGCGAAGATCCAGCGGATGAGCAGGCCGAGCGGCAGGTACAAACCGAGCCAGATCACAACGAACGCGATAAGTCGTTGCCACGACGGGGTCAGCCCCGGCACCTGCCGGAGGTATTCGGCGCCCTGAGGATAGACGGCCGCCGCCGTCAGATACGTCGCGACGAGGCTGACGAGATCAACCAGGCCGGCCACGGCCCCGAAGCGTGCCCCGCGGAGAATCGACACCAGGACGATCGCAAGCGTCACCCAATCGATCCAATTCAGCGCGATCGTGCGGGGCATCCGGCCCTCCCCGTCAGACTGTCCCACCGGCCGCGACGGAAGTCACGTCCGCAACCGGCCGCCCGCTTGATCTTCAAGGGCTGTTCGAATCTCGGCCATGATTTCCTCCGCCTCGGCCGCGGTCAAAGTGCGGTCCGGTGCGCGGAAGCGCAGACGGTACGCCAGGTTACGGTGGCCGGCCGGCACCGGCGACCCGGCGTAGACGTCGAACAACTCGACCGTCTCGAGCAGCGGTCCGGCGGTCGAGCGAATGAGCCGCTCGATCTCTGCCGCCGCGAGCGTCTCGGGCAGAACGACCGCGAGATCCCGGTCGACCTCTGGATACCGCGGCAGCCCCGCGTAAGTCCGGATCGGCCCGGCCGCCTCCAGCAATAGATCCAGATCGAGTTCCGCCACGCAGGGGCGGTAGGGCAGTCGCTCGCGGTCGACGAGGTCGGGATGGAGTTCCCCCAGCCGCCCGACCTCACGGCCGGCGACCGTCGCGACCGCGACGCGCCCCGGATGCCACCAGGCCGCGCCGTGGAGCAGGTACGAGGTCGACGAACGCACCGCCAGCTCACCGGCCACGCCGAGGTCTTGGACGAGTGCATCGACGACCGCGCGGAGATGGTAGAAGTCCGCGACCGCGGAGTCGGCCGGCACGTTCCAGCCCCAGCGCCACCGGCCCATAAGCGCGATACCCGCCGCCCGCCGTTCGTCCGGACGGCCACCCGGCTCGCCGGCCCGCCACACCCGCCCCAGTTCGAAGACGTGGACGTCCTGCTGGCGACGCGAGGCGTTCGTCGCCAACACCCGGAGCAGTCCCGGCAACACCGAGCGTCGTAGCGCCGCGTGCTCGACCGTGAGCGGGTTGGTCAGCCGGACATCACCGGCCGCCGCGACGATTGAGCCGGCACCGTTCGGACCGCCGCCGGCCGGGGCCGCCGGCGGTTCCGCGGCCACCAGCGTAAGCGTCATCACCTCGGTCAACCCCGATCGAATCAACGCCTCCCGCACCCGCCGCTCGCCGGCCACGGGAACGGACACGCGTCCGGGCGTGGTCGTGCCGCGCGGCATCGTCAGCGGCACGCGATCGTAGCCGTAGACACGGATCACTTCCTCGATCAGATCTTCCTCGCGGGTCAGATCGGGACGGTTGGTCGGCGGACGGACGGCGAGCGATGCCGCACCGGGTCGCACGTCGCACCCCAGCGCGCGGAGGATGCGGACCATCTCCCGCCGCGGGACCTCCACGCCGAGCACCGCCGCTGCCCGCCGCGGGCGCAGCCGGATCGCGGCGCGCGGCAGCGGGCGCGGATAGAGATCGATGACGCCAGGAACCAGGCGGGCGCCGGCCACGTCCGCCAGCAGCAGGTCCGCCCGCCGCTGCGCGAGGATCGGACCGTCCGGGTCCGCACCGCGCTCGAAGCGGCTCGAGGCCTCCGTGCGGAGGCCGAGCCGGCGGCTGGTGCGTCCGACGCCCGGAGGAAACCAGTACGCCGCCTCCAGCAGAACGGCCGTGGTCTGGGGGCCGATCTCGGTATCCTGCCCGCCGATGACGCCGGCAAGCGCGACCGCGTGCGTCGCGTCGGCCACGACCAGCGACTGCTCGTCGACGGTACGCGTGACGCCGTCGAGCGTGACCAGTGTCTCCCCCGGCCGCGCCCGCCGCACGATCAAGCGCCGGCCGCCGACGCGCGCCAGGTCGAAGGCGTGCATCGGCTGGCCCATCTCAAGCATGACGTAGTTGGTCACGTCGACGACGTTGTTGATCGCACGCACCCCGGCCGCTTCGAGCCGCCGCTGCATCCACACGGGCGACGGGCCGGCGCGGACGTCATCGAAGACCGTCGCGGTGAACCGCGGGCATCCCTCGGAATCTTCAACCGTGATCGAAATCCGGGCGCGAACCCCGCCGGCCGGGCGGGGACCGCCCTTCGCCGCCTGGACGGACCGCCCGCGGCCCCGCCGCGATGGTGCGCCGGCGCGAGACGCCGATCGCGGGGTTCGAACGGCGCGCACACCTCCGGCGCGCTCGAGGCCCTCCGGGAGACGCAGCGCGCGGCCGAAGAGCAGCGCCGCCTCGCGCGCGATGCCGATGATCGACAGGCAGTCGGGCCGGTTGGACGTAACCTCCACGTCCAGCACGGCGTCGTCCCCCTGCTGCTCCACGGCGTCGACGGGAAACCCGGCCGTCGCGAGGCGCTCCACCAGGGTCTGCGTGGACACGTCTCCGAGGTCAACGTACGCTTCGAGCCACTCGCGAGGAACGCGCATCGCGCCGCCCTACACCTGCCGCAAGAATCGCACGTCGCCTTCGTAGAACAAGCGGATGTCGTCGATCCGGTGCTTGAGCATCGCGCAGCGCTCGAGCCCTATCCCGAAGGCGAACGCGGTGTACCGCTCCGGATCGATGCGCGCCATCTCGAGCACGCGGGGATGAAACATGCCGCACCCGAGGATCTCGAGCCAGCCCGACCGCTTGCACACCGCGCACCCGCGCCCTCCGCAGATCACGCAGCCGATGTCCATCCCCGCGCTCGGCTCGGTGAAGGGGAAGTACGACGGCACGAAGCGCACGCGGGTCTCGGCGCCGAAATACCCGCGCGCGAACTCGTACAGCACGCCCTTGAGATCGGCGAGCCGCACGCCGTCGTCCACCATGAACCCGTCGATCTGTTGGAACATCGGCGAGTGGCTCGCGTCCACGGGGTCGCGCCGGTAACAGTGCCCCGACGTCACCGCGCGCATCGGCGGCCGCCGCCCGTCCATCACGTGCACGTCGACCACCGTCGTGTGCGGGCGCAGCAGCCACGTGTTGTCGATGTAGAACGAATCCTGCGCGTCCCGGGCCGGATGGTACGGCGGGATATTGAGACGCTCGAAGTTGTCGTGATCGGACTCGATCTCGGGGCCGTCCTCGACATCAAAGCCCATGCCGCGGAAGATTTCGGTGATCTCGCGCGCGGTCCGGGCCAGGACGTGCGCGCGGCCGTGCGCGAGCGGGCGGCCGGGGAGCGTCACATCGATCCGCTCGGCGGCCGCGAGCGTCGCGCGGGCCGCTTGCCCGAGGACCTCACGGCGGCGGGCCAGCGCGAGCTCGACGTAATCTTTGAGCTGATTGATCGCCTGGCCGAGCCGCGGGCGCTCCTCCGCCGGTGCGGCGGCGACGTCACGGAACGCGCGCGTGATGCGGCCGGAGCGGCCGAGGTACCGCACGCGAATCTCCTCGAGCGCGGGTTCCCCGTCCGCGAGCTCGATGTCGCGTGTCGCCTGCGTGCGGATCTCTTCAATCCACGCGACGTTCTCCACAATCGCCTCCGCCGGAAAACAACAACGCACTTCCGTCCGAGGGACAGGAAGTGCGGCCCCTGCGAGAGCTCAGCGCGCGCGGGATCAGTTCAGGACCGGGAGCACCCAGCGGCTTTCGCCGTCTGTGAGGTCCCGATAAATCAGGTACGCCCAGATCGAGCCGGTCGCCTCAAACAGACGCCAGAAGCATTCCGGGGTCCACGCGATGTCCACCACGCCTCCCCCGTCGCACTGCGACGATTGCGCGGCGAACCCGGGACCCGCCGTCGCGAAATGGATTCAGACGCGGCCCTAGTATAGCACACGGTCTTCGCGGCCTGATCAAGCCTGCGGGGCGAGGAGTCCCGCCGCCTGGTAGAGCAGCACCGCAGCCGCCGCGGCGACATTGAGTGACTCCACCGGTCCAAGCACCGGCACGCGCACCGCGAGCGCGCCGCGCGCGCGCCAGACCGCGGCCGGACCTTCCGCTTCGCTGCCGAGCACGAGTGCGAGCGGCCGGCACCACGTCGCGGCGGTCGCGCACTCCGGGGCGTGCGCATCGGCAACCACAATGCGGACGCCGGCCGAACG
>DATEGA010000101.1:0-14292 GCA_035280345.1 bacterium
CGCGGCGCGCCGGTTTTTGACGTGCGCTTCCCCGAGGGTCGGGTGCGTTTGTGTGTTGTCGCCATGTACGCGTGCTTCGGCTCGGCCGTCCTCGGCTCCCCCGGCGGCCGCCCGGTTGCTGGCGGCCCTCCGCGCATGCTATAGTGTCTGCACAACTGAAGAGAACAGCCACGGACCTTCGGGGCAGGGTGAGCCGGGATCTCGCGCCGCGAGCGTGCCCGGCAATTCCCGATCGGCGGTACAGCCCGCGAGCCGGCTTCGGCCGGCATGATCTGGTGAAATTCCAGAGCCGACGGTACAGTCCGGATGGAGAAGGTTGATTGGCCTGAACAGTACGGGTGTTGCTATGCCCCGGGGTGGTGGTTCTGTCCTCCCGGGGTGTTTGTTTTTGTCGGAGACCGAACGCCGGGTCATCGATGAGGGATACATGCGGGCGGCGCTCGCGCTTGCGCGGCTCGGAACGGGCACGGCGAGCCCCAACCCCATGGTCGGCGCCGTCGTGGTCGCAGACGGGCGCCTCGTCGGCCGCGGCTATCATCCGAAGCCCGGCGAGCCGCACGCCGAGATCTTCGCCCTGCGGGACGCCGGTGCGTCCGCGCGCGGCGCCACGCTGTACACAACGCTGGAGCCGTGCGCACATACCGGCCGCACCGGCCCCTGCACGGAGGCGATCGTTGCCGCCGGCGTGCGCCGCGTCGTCGCCGCGATGGTGGATCCCGATCCGCAGGTGTGCGGCGCCGGCCTTGCCCGGCTGCGCGAGGCCGGGGTCGAGACATCAGTCGGCGCCGGCGAAACCGAGGCGCGTCGACTCAACGAAGCGTACATCAAACATCGCATGACCGGCCTGCCGTTCGTCACCGCGAAATGGGCGATGACGCTCGACGGGCATATCGCTACACGTACCGGCGATTCGCGGTGGATCTCGAGCGAGGCGTCCCGCGCGCACGTCCACCGGGTCCGCGCGGTGTCTGATGCGGTGTTGGTCGGCGTGGGGACCGTGCTGCGGGACGACCCTGCGCTGACCGCGCGCACCGGCGAACCCCGGACGTCCGAAGGGCCGGCCCGGCCGCACCGGGTGGTGCTCGACAGCCGCCTGCGGACGCCGCCGGACGCACGGGTCCTGGCGCGCGACGGGATCCCCGTGATCATCGCCACGACCCACGCGTCGCCGCCGGACGCCCGGCGGGCGTTCGTAGCGCGCGGCGTCGAGGTGCTCGTCTGCGACGGGACCGGCGATCGCGTCGACCTGGCGGCGTTGCTCCGGGAACTCGGCGCGCGCGGTGTGTTAAGCCTTCTCGTGGAAGGCGGCGCCGCCGTGCACGGGGCGTTTCGGGACGCGGGGCTTGTGGACAAGGTGCTGGCGTACGTCGCGCCGGTGCTGGTCGGCGGGGGACCTGCGCCGAGCGCGGGTGGCGGCGTCGCCGCGATGGCAGACGCCTGGCGGCTCGGACCCATCGAGGTGCACCGGTTCGGCGACGACGTTTTGATCGCAGCCTACACCCGGCGGACGTAAAGGGACCGCGGTGTTCACCGGGATCGTGGAGGGAATCGGGCGGGTGCGCGAGATGCGCCGCGACGGGCGGGCTGCGCGCCTCGTCATCGAGACTGCCGGTGCGCTCGACGGTGAGGCCCTTCGCATCGGCGAGAGCGTTGCCGTGAACGGCGTCTGCCTCACCGTCGTCGCCTACGACGGCGGGGCGTTCACGGCAGATCTCTCCGAAGAGACGCTCGCGCGCACAACGCTGCGGCGCCTGGCCCAGGGCGCGGCTGTCAACCTCGAGCGGCCCGTGCCCGCGGCCGGCCGGCTCGGCGGCCACATCGTCCAGGGACATGTGGACGGGGTCGGCCGCGTGGTCGCGCTTCACCAGGAGTCCGAGGGGCGGCGGCTCGAGATCACGGTGCCGTCGGCGCTTGCGCGGTACGTCGTCGACAAGGGATCGGTCGCGGTGGACGGCGTCAGCCTCACGGTCGCGGGGGTGGCCGCGGGACGGCGTCCGGCCTCAGGGCGGTTCGGCGTGGCGCTCATCCCGCACACCTGCGAGGTGACGACGCTCGGCGAGCTCGAGCCCGGACACGAGGTCAACCTCGAAGTGGACATTCTGGCCAAGTACGTCGAGCAGTTGACGGCGGGGATTCGCTCCGGCACCGCGCCGAAGACGGGAAGATCCACCGGCGTGCGCCGGCGCCGCCCGACGAGGAGGCTCTCCGGCGGGCGGCGCCGGTCAAGAAAGGCGGTGAAGAAGTGATGGTAGAGGCGGCCATCGCGGCGATCCGCGACGGCGGATTTGCGATCGTCGTTGACGACGAGGACCGCGAGAACGAGGGGGATCTCGTCCTAGCGGCGGAGTACGCCACCGCCGAAAAAGTGAACTTCATGCTAACCCACGCGCGTGGGCTGGTCACGGTGCCGCTGCCGGCGGAGCGCGTGGACGCACTGCGGCTGCCACTCATGGTGACGAACAACACGTCGCATCAGGGGACGGCGTTCACGATCTCCGTAGGCGCAAAGGACAAGATCTCTACCGGCATCTCCGCGGCCGATCGTGCCGTGACGATCCGCGCGCTTGTCGACCCCGCGACTCAGCCCGAGGATCTCTCGCGGCCGGGGCACGTCTTTCCGCTCCGGGCGACGCCGGGCGGTGTGCTGCGCCGCGCCGGACACACGGAGGCCGCGATCGATCTGATGATGCTGGCCGGGCTCCGGCCCGCGGGCGTGCTGTGTGAGATCATGAACGACGACGGGACGATGGCGAGGCTGCCGCAGCTGCGCGAGTTTGCGCAGCGTTACGGTATGCCGATCATCTCGGTCCAAGATCTGATCCGCTACCGGATCGCGCGCGACCGCTTCGTCCGCCGCGAGGGCGAGACGCGGCTACCCACGACGTTCGGCGAGTTCACCGCGGTCGTCTACGAGAATACCCTCGACGGCGCCAGTCACCTCGCGCTGACGTACGGCGACCTGTCCGGTGACGACCCGGTGCTCGTGCGCATGCACTCGGAATGCCTCACGGGGGAGGTCTTCGGGTCGCTGCGCTGCGACTGCGGCGAGCAGCTGCGTGCGGCGCTGGCCGCGATCACCCGGGCGGAGCGGGGTGCCCTCGTCTACATCCGCCAAGAAGGCCGGGGGATCGGCCTGACCAACAAGATCCGCGCCTACGCGCTGCAGGACCGGGGCCGCGACACCGTCGAGGCCAACGAGCTGCTCGGGTTTGCGCCGGATCCGCGCAACTACGGCGTCGGCGCGCAGATCCTCATCGACCTGGGGCTGCGGCGGATCCGGCTGTTGACCAACAACCCCGCCAAGCGCGTGGGGCTCGAAGGCTACGGCATCGAGGTTGTCGAGCGCGTACCGATCGAGGTGCCGCCGAATCCCGAAAACTACCGGTACCTCTCGACGAAGCGCCACAAGCTCGGACATCTGCTCTCCATCGAGTAGCGCGGCGTGGCGGACCGGCGGGACGGCGGCGAGACCGGGACCGGCGGAGTCCCCGACGGGCGCGGTCTGCGCGTAGCAGTCGCGGTCGGCCGCTTCAACGAGCGTATCACCCGCCGGCTGCTGCAGGGCGCCCGCGACGGGCTGGTCCGCTGCGGCGTGGCGGAGGCGCAGATCGACGTGGAATGGACGCCCGGCGCCTGGGAACTGCCGCTCCTCGCGCAGAGCCTCGCCCGGACCAGACGCTACGACGCGATCGTCTGTCTCGGCTGCGTGGTCCGCGGAGAGACGACCCACGACCGGGTTATCGGGTTCGGCGTCGCGACCGGCCTCGCGCGCGTGGCGCTGGACGAGCGGATTCCGGTGACGCTCGGCGTGCTTACGGTCCAGACGATGGCACAGGCCGAAGAGCGCAGCGGCGGCGCCCACGGCAACAAAGGCGAAGACGCGGCGCTGGCCGCCGTCGAGCTGGCGGCGCTGCTGTGCCGCGTGCGGGGAGGGCAGGCGTGACCCAGGACGAGGTATTGTTCGAGAACGCCGTCGTGCACACGCAGGATCCCGAGACGCCGCGCGTCACGGCCGTCGTCGCGCGTGGCGAATGGGTCGCCGCGGTCGGAGACCGAGGCGATCTCCGCGACCGGTTCCCCCACGCGCGCCGCGTCGACCTCGGCGGCGCGGCGGTGTATCCTGCGTTTACGGACAGCCACATCCACCTCGCCGCGGTCGGCCTCGCGATGCGCAGCGTGGACCTGAGCGACGCCCGATCGTTGCGTGACGCCGTGGCCACGGTGGCTAGGGCCGCCCGGACCGCGCCTCCGGACGCCTGGCTCCGCGGTCGCGGTTGGGACAAGAACCTCTGGCCGGAGGGACGGTTTCCCGGGCGTGCCGATCTCGACCCGGTCACCGGCGGCCGGCCCGCGGTATTTCGCAGCAAGGACGGGCACGCCGCATGGGTCAACTCCGCGGCGCTCGAGCGCGCCGGCATCGGCGCGCCCACGCCGGATCCCGAAGGCGGCGTCATCGTCCGGGATCCGGCGACGGGCGCGCCCACCGGGTTGCTCACTGAGCGCGCGATCCACGCGGTGTCCGCGCTCGCGGAGACCGCGGCCCCCGAGCAACTCGAGCAGGCGATCCAGGACGCGACCCGCGCGGCGCACCGTGCGGGCATCGGGGCCGTCCACGTCGTCGAGGGCGGCGACGTCCTCGGCGCGTTTCAGCGGCTCCGCGCGCACGGTGCGCTGGGCGTGCGCGTATGCATGGCGATTCCTGAAGACGGCCTCGACGCTGCGATCGGGGTGGGGCTGCGAACCGGTTTCGGCGATGCCTGGCTGCGGGTGGGCGGCGTGAAGATCTTCTCGGACGGCGCCCTCGGCCCGCAGACCGCGAGCATGCTCGAGCCGTACGAAGGGCAGCCGGAGAACCGGGGGGTCGTCGTGCGGACGCGGGAGCAACTGCGGGATCTCGCGGCGCGGGCGTCGGCGAGCGGCATCGCCGTGACCGTGCACGCGATCGGCGACCGCGCGAACCGGTGGGTGCTCGACGCGATCGCCGCGGCGCAGGCTGATTCGCGCAGGTACGGCTTGCGCCACCGCGTCGAGCACGCGCAGGTCCTGCATCCCGATGATCTGCCGCGCCTCGCGCACCTCGGCGTCACCGCGTCGATGCAGCCGATTCACTGCACGCAGGACCGCGACATCGTTGACCGGTATTGGGGCGCGCGCGGACGGTACGCGTACGCGTTCCGGTCGCTGCTGCGCGCGGGCACGCATCTTGCGTTCGGGTCCGACGCGCCGGTGGAGACGCTGAACGTCCTGACCGGGATCTACGCCGCGGTCGCCCGGAAGCGCCGGTCGGAGCCGGATCGTCCGGCGTGGCGTCCCGAGGAGGCGCTCACCGCCCGCGAAGCGGTTCACGCCTACACCGAGGGCGCGGCGTACGCCGCCGGCGACGAGCACGAGAAGGGACGGCTGGCGCCGGGCTATGCCGCCGATTTCGTCGGGTTGTCGGAGGACCTGTTCGCGATCCCGCCGGAACGCATCCCCGAGGTGCGGGTGCGCCTTACCGCCGTCGGGGGGACGGTGCGCTACTCGGAGTCGTCGAGCTCGTCCTGATCGGCGTCGGCGTCGGTCTCGGCCTCATCGTCGATCCAGATGTCCGGCCCGGGAAGGGTTGGGGCGGTCTCGTCGTCTTCGCTCTCGTTCTCGATGCGAATTTCCTCTTGCGAGCCGCACTCGGGGCACTCGTACACGAGCACTTCGCCGACGTCGTCGGCGGTGATCAGCTCCATTTCTTCCTGGCACTCCGGGCAGACGCGCGTCAGGGGAATCTCGCGGGTGTCATCGCGACGGGATCGATCGCTCATGACGCCGTCCTTTTTCAATGAGCCGGACGGACCTCCTCCTGCGGGACCAGCGCCGTACATAAACGTACGGAGCCCGGCCGTTTCCCGGCCGGGCTCCGCGATATGACACCGATGCGTCAGCGGTTGAGGATGCCGAAGTGGTCCGCGCGCTTCGTGATGACGTCCCAGTCGAGATTCTTGAAGAACGTGTCGATGTACGACCCTTTCCCGGTGCCGTAGTCGATGAAGTACGCGTGTTCGAAGCAGTCGAGCGCGACGAGCGGCGTGGCGTTCCAGATCGGGTACGAGTTCTGCTCGTCGCCGATGTAGTTGAGGCACGTGCCGGAGTCCCAGTCGTACGCGAACCAGACCCAGCCACGGGCGGCAGTGCCCGTCGCCTTCATGTCGGCCTGCCAGCTCTCGAAGGACCCGTAGGCCTTCTCGAGGAGCTGAAGCAGCTTGCCCGACGGCTTGCCGCCCTTGCCGCCGAGATGGTCGAAATACAGTTCGTGGTTCTTGACGCCGCCGATGGCGCGCGTCAGTTCGACTTTGAGTTCGCGGAGCTCGGAGTAGGTGGGGTTCGCTTTGGAGAGGTCGACCTGGCCGCTGCCGAGCCGGTCGAGGATCTCGTTGGCTTTGCCGACATAGCCCTGGTAGAGTTTGTAGTGCTCTTCCATCGTCTTCTTGCTGATGCCGGTGAGTTCCACGTCAAACGACCGAAACTTCCTGGCCTCGTACTTGGCCATTCACTGTCCCTCCTCTCGGGATGCCTGGCAAACCCGGGCCGCAGAGAGCCGGCTCGGGGTACTGGCGGAAGCCCACGACGAGGCGCGCCGTGGGCAGAGTGCGAAGCAGACGCGCTCATTATAGGACCACGTTCACGCGGCGGGCAACCCCAAACATTACGACGGAGAGGAGGCTCGCGTGACTTAGCCTCCTCCCCGTCTTTGCGCCCACGCTTAGACCCGGCGCGAGATTGTCAGCCGGTCCGCCGGCGGCCTGTTAGGCCGCGGACTTGAGTGACGCACCCGCCGCCACCCGGCGTCGGGCCGCCGCGCCGGCGACGCCGACCACGAAGCCGATCGCCGCGAGCACCGCGATCGTGGCCGCCACCGACGGGGGTAAGGCCGTGCCGAGTCGCGCATCGACCGCGTAGCTGGCCGGACCGGTGATTCCCACGGCGACCGCCGCGGTCAACATTGCCAGCGGATGCTCGTACCCGCCGTCCTGCGCCCAGAACTTCGGCCAGTGGAAGGCCGCGATCGCCGTCAGCATGGCCGCGGCGATCAGAATCGACCCGAGCGGGCTCAGGAAGCCGAGCAGTAAGAGGCCACCGCCGAGCGATTCCGAGGCGCTGCCGGTGAACGTCCAAACCTTCGCCGGCGAGAAACCGCGCGAGCCAACGAACCCTGACGCCTGATGCAGTCCGGGGCCGCCGAACCAGCCGAACAACTTCTGCGTGCCGTGCCCGATCATGATCAACCCGAATACCACTCGGATGATCAGCAGGCCAAGATCCATGACGAGTCCCTCGCTTTCTTGTCTTCTATGAGGTATGTTCCACGCGGCCCTTCGGACCCGCGGCGCCGCGCGGCCGCTACTACTATGTATGTTACTTACGTTTCACAAGTATAATGACAGAGTCACTTACTATTGTCAAGTGCCTAATTTTCGATTACAATGTGGGCGTTATGGCGACGAAAGTGCTTCACGGTCACGACGGCGGGAGGCCCGCACCGGACACGCGTCTCGTGGAGATCTGCCCCAAGTTCCATAAGACGATCGAGCTTGTCGGAAAGCGGTGGACCGGCGCGATCGTGCAGTTGCTGATGGGCGGTCCGCAGCGGTTTACCGCCCTGCGCGGCGCCGTCCCGGGACTCCACGACCGCCTGCTGTCCGAGCGATTGAAGGAACTCGAGGCCGAAGGGCTGGTCACGCGCCGCGTTTATCCCGAAACGCCGGTGCACATCGAGTACGCGTTGACCGAGAAGGGCCGCGGGCTCGAGAAGGTGTTTGCGGAGCTTCACCGCTGGGCCGACCGCTGGATCGCCGGCCCGGCCGGCGTCGGGCACGGCCGGCGCTAGTCTAGAGTTCCGCGCTTCTCTTGGCACGGCCGCCAGACGGCGGCGTTTGCGCCGCGTCTCCCGTCCGGTAATCGTCCTTTCGGTAGGTCCCGCGGTGCCCGCACGACGGACACGCGTGGTAGTTTGCCGCGAACGTCGCCCGCGCAAAATCGCGCGCGTCCATCCGGATGCCCGTGTCGAACTCCCGTCCGCACGCGGCGCACCGCACGCACAGCGCCACACGAGCCATTCGCGCTAGCCTTCTCCCGGCGGCGTCGTGCCGCCGGCAGCGTACCGCGTGATTTCGGTACGGCGCCAGAGGCGATGGCGGTCCGTGCCCCAGTAGGGCGGCGGCAGCGATGCTTCTGACTCGGGCGTCAGCAGCGCGGCCGGCGGACGGCCGAGCAGTTCGGCCGCCTCAATCACGGTAACCACGTCCTCACCGTCCCGCGCCGCCCGGCACAGCGCGGCGAGAAACGAATCCGCGGGCGCCGGCCGCGACAAGAAGAACTCGACCGCGCTTCGCCCGTGCGATTGTTTGATGACGTTGGCGAACCGCTGCAGTTCCTCGGGAAAGCCGCGCAGGTGATGGAGGACGATGGCGTCGCGTCCAGTCGGTCCGGAGACGTCAAACATGGGCGGGTGTGTAGGTGGTCGGTCTCGGATGGCCGCCGGAATCGTGTGGTGCCGAAGGGGAGACTCGAACTCCCACAGGCTTTCGCCCACTACGCCCTGAACGTAGCGCGTCTGCCAATTCCGCCACTTCGGCCCGCGGCGTACCGTGCGCCATCAGGATATCGGAGCCGGCGGAGGGGTGTCAAGCCGACGCGAGCTGTTCCGCGCTCTCGGGCAGGGATCTAAGGTCCGGCAACACGCGGGTCGATGATGCGCCGGTCACCGGCTCGCCGTGGCGATTGATAAAGACCGTCCGGTAGCCGAGCGCCGCGGCCGGCACGACGTCGTGAAAGAGACTGGCGCCGACGTGGATCGTGCGTTCGGGTCCCGAGCCGGTCCGCGTCTGAAACAGCGTCCAATGCCCGGAGGCCGGTTTGTAACTGCGGCAGTCCTCGGCCGTTACGATGAGGTCCGGCGTAACGCCGAGCAGCGGCACGGATGCGCCGATCAGGTCGCGGTCGACGTTGGAAAGAATCGCCAGGCGGTATCCCCGGTCGCGCAGCCGCCGCAGTGTTCCCGGCACCTCGCCAAACGGCCGCCACCGAGGCAGCGAGTCGGGAAGGACCTGCCCCCGGCCGGGCGGCAGCGGATGTCCGAGCTCGCGCATCAGCCGGCCGCTCGCTTCCGCGAGGACCTCGCGGTAGGGCCGGTACGCTTCGTGTTCCACCTGGGCTTCGATCTCGATGTAGCGCCGCGCGAGCGCCCGGGGGTCCGGCGATCCACCCAGGAACGGCCCCAGGGCATCCGTCACCCCGCCTTCCCAATCGATGAGCGTGCCGTAGCAATCGAACGTCAACCACTCTGCGGGTGCCATGGACCGCCTGCTTCGGCACGCGGGTACGGCGCGCCTGGGCCGGCGGCGTCCCGGGCGGCGGATGTTTGCGGCGCGGGGGTGCCGGGGTAAATTCGCGATACTCATGGTTGAGGTAGTCGCGACGATTACGCGTTTGCACTGGCCCGCGTGGATCCGGGCGCGGAGGGCCGGCGCGGTGGTCTGGATTCTCTTGGCGGTTGCCGGTTGGGGCGCCGCCGCCACGGCCGTTTCTGTGGCAGTCCACGAGCACCGGCGCGCCGCGGAGTTCGCGGCGCTGGGCGGTTTCACGGCGGTTTCCGGTCCGGGTGTCGCGGTGACCCTCAACGATTCGACCCGAGCCATCCCGGCCAGTACCAACCCGAGCATCTCGCTGGTGCAGGACAGCGATCTGACCTTTTTGATCACGATGATGTGGTACGGGGGCGCGCGGGCGATCGCGATCAACGGCGAGCGTGTGACGACGCTGACCACCATCACCTCGTCGGGGCCAACGCTTCTGATCGACGGTCACCGCCTGGTGGGCCCATTCGAAGTCGTCGCACTGGGAGACCCGAGAGTGCTTCGCGGGGTCCTCGAGACGCGGGGCGGCTTTGCGGATCGTATGCGCCAAAGCGGCCTCGGCGTCCGGATCTCGGCGCGCTCTGCGATGACGGTCCCCGCCGGTCGCGACGTCCCGCCCCCGTCGTACTGATCTCACCGCTTCCCTCATGCTGACCTGTCCGCCTCCGGCGGGCCGTTTCTTCAGGATTCCCATCGGTGTGCCTCCCGCCCCCAGGCCGCCCGTGGTCCGTGACGGAACTTTTGCCTCCGCGCCGAATAGTGGCTCTACCGCGTGAAGGCCAAGAGGCGCGCGGACGCGGAAGGGGTGAGACCGGGATGAAGCGATGGGGTCGCTTGTCGGCACTCGCGGTGTGCCTCGCGGTCGCATGTTCGCTGTCGGTGGGTCTCAGCGGCCAGGCGCAGGGGATGTACCGTCAGATCGCGCTGATCCAGGTCCCCGGAGTACCGGTAGCACGGGGGGCATGGAGTTTTGATATCAGCTGGGTTGATCAGGGTACGCATCGTTATTACCTCGGTGACCGCTCGAACAATGGCGTCGACGTCATCGACACCGTAGCCAACCGCTTCCTGTACCGGCTCGGGCAGGGCCAGTTTGTGGGATTTACCGGCAAGAACGACACGTCAGGCCCAGACGGTGTTTTGGTCATCGCGGAATCGCAGACCGCATGGGTCGGTGACGGGAAGAGCCGCGTCAAAGTGATCAACATCCGCTCCGGGCTTACTGTGGCGACGATTTCGACGGGCACGACCGCCAACCGCGCGGATGAGCTCGCGTACGACCCGGTCGATCACCTGATCGCGGTCGCGAACAACGCCGACGACCCGCCGTTCCTGACGATGATTTCGACCACCGACAACCGCGTCGTCGGCAAGATCGTCTACAACGACGCGACAGACGGTCTCGAACAGTCGGTGTACGAGCCGTCCACCGGCATGTTTTACGTCAGCGTGCCGGCGACGAAGGCAGAGCCGGGCGGCCGCATCGACCGGATCGACCCCAAGAGCATGCAGATCACGGCGCGCTACTCCGTCCCCAACTGTCATCCCGGCGGGCTCGCCGTCGGGCCCCGGCAGGAACTGCTGGCCGGGTGCAGCGACTTCTATCCGCCCGCTCGCGGGCAGTCCGTCATCGTCAGCGCCAGGGACGGCCACGTCGTGTCGACGCTGACGCAGGTCGGCGCCTCGGATGAGGTTTGGTTCAACCCGGGCGACAACCACTACTATCTCGCCGCGCGCAACTGGACCGCGACGGGAATGAAGGGCGGCCCCGTGACCCCGGTCCTCGGTATCATCGACGCGTCGAACAACCACTGGGTGCAGAATCTTCCGACCGGCGCCGCCGCGCACTCGGTCGCCGCGGATCACGGCAACGGTCACGTGTTCGTTCCGGTGCCGAACGGCATCGCCGTGTTCGGCAAGTAAGTAAGCTGACCCCGGCCGGGCCCGAGCGGGCGCGGCCGTTTCACGGTAGGGTTTCGCGCCGCCGGCCGGCCCGGCGGCGCGGCCCTTTTGCTACATGAACATCTATATATGTTGACATCTATATATACAAGTGCTACAGTGCCGGTACGCAGTGACCGGAGGCGAGCCCATGCTGAACCGCATCGAGTTGATCGGCCGGCTGACTAGGGATCCGGAACTTCGGTACGTGGCAAACGGCCATGCGATGGCGCAGTTTACGATTGCCGTCAACCGAGACTTCAAAAACGCCGCGGGCGAGCGCGAGGCCGACTTCATTCGCTGCGTGGCGTGGCGCAAACTCGCGGAGCAGGTCGGTCAATACTGCGGCAAGGGCCGCCTCGTCGCCGTTGAGGGCCGCCTGCAAACGCGCAACTACGAGCTGCCGGACGGCTCGCGTCGCACGCTGACGGAAGTCATCGGCGATCGGGTGTGGTTCCTCGACAGCCGCCGTCCCGAGGCGGAGGCCGACGGCCAAGCGACGGACGCGGAAGCGCAGGAGTCCCAGCCTGAGCTGATCGGCGATCCGGAGGACGCCCCGCTCGAAACCGTCGCAGACGCGTAAGTAGGTTCTGACCCGCGCGCATAATCCCACCTGGCCCGTGGCGGGGCCGCACCGGCGGAACAAGTTCGGGCCGCCGCCGGCGATATGAAACGCGGCCCCGCCGCCATACCCCGCACAAGCCCCGCCGGAGAAATCGAACGTATTGATGTATTGACATCTATACATCACTCCGCATAATATGAAGCCACTGACTAAACGACTGTCGCGGGCCTCGGCGCAGCGGCAGCGTGGCACTGGGCGACCCTCGAGCGGCGCCCCCAGCGACCACACAGCATCGCTGACCGCACGGCTGCAAGTCGCAACAGCACGGCCGTAACCGCTTGCGGCACGCACCTCATCGGCATCGCCGTTATCGGACGCGAGTGCGCGCGTAGACGAGGCACCCGTTGCGGTGGACGCTTCACCCCCCTCAGAAGCGTCGGGCCTGACCAGCCCCCTCGTCGACGCGCGTTCCCGCGTCGCGTAGCGGTTCCCCGCTCACCGCTCCGGCTTGTCCGATCCGCCCCCGCACGGGGCTCAGCGCTTCCACTCTGGCCTGAAAGGAGCTGATCGCCATGCGCTCATGGGAGCGCGCGGCGCCGGCGTTGGCGTGTCTTACGCCGCGCGACCGCGCGTTGCTTCGCGTGCTTCGAGATCTCCGGTACCTCACGTCTCCGCAGGCGCATCGCGCGTGTTACCCCGGCTGCTCGCTGACGAGCGTTCGAGCCCGACTCGGCGAACTGCGGCGCCGCGGGTTGCTCGCGCGGCTGCGCCGCGATACCTTCGACGATCGTCGCGCGTTCTGGGGCCTCGCGCCGGTTGGTCGCGCGGCGGCGAACGCTCTCGACGGCCCGCATCCCGTCGGCCCGGCGGGCGACACCGCGGCGATGCCGCGGGCTGCCGCGGTGGCGGCGCTGCAACTGGACCATCTTGCCGCCACCAACGAGGTCTTCTGCGATCTGTGTGAGGCCGCTCGGACGCGCCGGTTGTCGCCCATCCGCTGGCTCGCCGCCTGCCGGTCTATCATCGACCTCGATCAGACGCAGCTCGTGCCGGACGCGGTCGTGCTGATCGCCGCGCCCGCCGGCGGCTGGTGGACCTACTATCTCGAGCGCGATCGCGGCACCATGCCGTTGCGCGCGATGCGCGAGAAATTCGAACGCTACGCGCTGCTCCTGCGGCTCGCCGGCGCGCAATCCGCCGATTCGGCCTGGGCGCTTCGCGCCGATGCCTGGCTGCTGCTGGCCTGCGACGACGAGCGCAGGGCGGAGTACCTTGCAGCACTCGCGGCCGACTCAGGACTCGACCGCACGTGGGCGGGACGAGCAGACGAATGCGCGGCCGGTTTGGCCGCCTCTCTGGATGGAACGGCGGCGCCGCCGGACTGCCCCTTCCTGCCTGCGTGGGCGGCCGGCGCGCTCGTGGTGCCGGATCCCAATCTTGTGGCCGAGAGAGAGGAGGATCACCGATGAGGCGTTTACCGAAGCTCGTATATCTGATCATTGCCGGCGTCGGACTCGCCGCGCTGTCGTCGTTGTCTCCCGGCGAGCCGGCTGTCGGTGTGCCGCTGGCCGGCGCCGCGTGGATCTGCTTCATCGCCGCGGCGACGGGTCTCATGCGCGCTCGGCGTCACGCGGTGCCTCCCCCCGCCGGCGCAGCGTGGGCGGGGTGGTGCGACGCCTCAGACCTCGCCGCACCTGGTGCGCTGTTGCTCGGACTCTGGCCGGCGTCGCGGACGCCGCTGCATCTTGACGAGGAGCAGGTCTCCGCGCATGTCCTCGTGCTCGGCCCGTCCCGGACCGGCAAGACCGCGGGCGTGATCGCACCCAACGTGCTCCTGCGTGATCCGTCGCGCGAGAGCGTCGTCGTGCTCGACGTCAAGACCGGCCCGCGCTCGCTCTGGAACGTAACCGCGGGCCGATACGGCGCGCGCGCCGCTCTATTCTGCCCGCTGTTTGAGCGGTCCGTCCAATATAACCCGCTGCACCGTGCGGCGACGATCGGCGGCGCGCAGCGCGTCGCCGCGCTGCTGATCCACAACACCACACCCCGCGACCTCTCGGGTGACGCCCAGGTGTACGCCTCGGCCGCTGCGGACCTGGCGGCGCTCCTGTTTCTGCACGTGCAGAGCGCGCGCGCCGCGGGCGGGCACACCGTGGGCGCGGTGTGGCGCGGGTTCACCGGTTGGCCAGGCTCGGGGACCGGCGGCACCGGGACTGCCGCCCGGATCTCAATCCGGCCGTCGCGGAAGACCGTGACCCGCTCGATGAACGCCCGGACGACCTCCTGGCGCTCGGCGAATGAGAGCCGGCCGAGCCGGTTGCCGAACCGCTCCAAGACGGACCGCAGCGACGCCGCGTGTTGCTCGTCGGCCTGTTCGAGCTGGAGGCGCCCGGCAAGCTC
>DATEGA010000102.1:0-7805 GCA_035280345.1 bacterium
GCCGGCGGACACACGAAACGACAGACCGTTCAAGGCGGCCGTCCGGCCGCCGGGATAAGAGAACCCGACATCTTCGAAGGCGATTGCCGGCGCGAGCGCGGCCGGCCGCTCACCGCCTTCCGCCCGCAGCGGCGGCTCCGCGGCGAGCAGGCTGGTGATGCCGAGCGCCGCGGCCTGGCCGGTGAGGCCCTGGTGCATCACCGTGCGCAGGTCGCGCAGCGGCCGAAAGATCTCCGTGCCCGCCAGCAGCACAACAAGCAGCGCCGGGAGGCTCATGAGGCCGTGCGAGACGCGGTACGCGCCGAAAGCCAGCGCGACCGCGGCCCCGCTCGCCACGGCGAGGTCGGTGATGCCGCGCGTGGCGAGGTTGGTCGAGAGCACGCGGATCATCGTGAGCGACATCACGCGGGCGCGTTCGGCGAGCATCCGGCCGTAGGCGCCGCTCTGGCCGAACGCTTTCAAGGTCGCGAGCCCCTGCAGCGCGTCGAGGAACTCGGCACTGAACGCTTTGACGGACACCTGCTGCGCCCGTGCCGCGAGGTGGGCCCACCGGTGGAAGGCGGACGGCAGGACAAGGCCGAGCAGCGCGAAGCCGAGCATCACCGCTGCGACCTGGATGTCCCACCACGAGATAAAGGCGAAGATCACGACCGGCGTCAACGCGGCGACGCAGAACTGCGGGAGGTACTGTCCGAAGAAGGTCTGCAGCTGTTCGACGCCGTCGACCACCGACAGCGCGACGCCCCCGGTGCGCTCCCCCGCGAACCATGCCGGCCCGAGCTCGGCGATCTTGTCGTAGAGCCTCGCGCGCAGTTTTTCCTGAATTCGGGCCGCCGTCCCATGCGCGATGACGGTGCGCAGGTGCTCCAGTACGCCGCGCAGCAGCACGACGACGACGACCGCGAGCGCCGGCCCGACCAGCGCCGGCGCCGGCGCGCCGCGAAACACGAGCGCGAGGATCCAGGCGAGCAGCGCGAACCGCGCGATGCCCACGCCCGACGCCAGGAGGCCTAATGCCACTGCTGCTGCGATGCGCCCACGGTACCCGCGGGTCCACTGCCACAAACGCCGGTCGAAATACACGGTTCGTCCTTCCTGCTACACTGATCGCGCCGAGATGACGGTCGTAGTATACGGCAAATCCGACTGTTCCCTTTGTGACAAAGCGACGGCGATCCTCGAGCGCCTCCGCGCGGAGTTCGCCTACGACGTGGAGCAGGTCGATATCACGGCGACACCAGACCTCTTCTCCCGCTACCGGTATCGCATTCCCGTGATCGTGGTCGGTGGCCGGGAGATCGCCAGTGGCATCGTGACGACCCCCGCGCTGCGCGCCGCGCTGACCCGCCTCCTTCCCCGGGCCTGAGCCGCCGGCGCGGCAGCCGGTCACTCAGCCGGAGCGGTTACTCGGGCAGCCCCATCGCGCGCCACGCGGGGTAGCGAAACACCTTCCCTTCGCAGACATTTGCGACGTAGCGGCCGCCGGCGTTGAACTGCATGATGCGTTTGCCCTCCCGCGCCAATTTGGCCCAGCGCGAAGCCGTCCGTGGATTTTGCTCGATGCCGAAGAGGCGCAGGCTCCCGTACGAGACCTCGACGGTGCGGAGGTGTTTCGTCTTTGTGAACTCGACCGGAAGGCGCCTCCGGCCCACCTTGATTTCGGCAAGGCCGTCGACGACGACTTGCCGCCACACCTCGACCAGCAGGTCCGCCAGTTCGTGTGACGCCGAACGGCCGGTCCGCGGCGCGCGGAGGCGGGACACACGGCGGCGCGCCGTGGGGCGCGTCATAGCCGGAACCGGCCGAGGAGAATCTCCCACGGCTCGATCCGGACGGTCCGCAGCATCCCCGCCGGCACCCACGGATCTTCCGCGAGCCGCGATTCGATCGCCGCTTCGCCGTCGGCTTTGACGAGAAAGAGAAATTGCAGGCCCTCGCCGACCGGTCCGCCGAGCACGATGAACCCCTCGTCAGCGAGGGCATCCATAAAGGCCGCGTGCCCATCCCACCCATCCTGCCGCCGCATCGGACGCGATCGGTCCCATGCGGGCCCGGGTTCTCGAAGCACGGCGAAAAGTGTCACCGCGGTGTCACCGCGCCGCTCCGGCGGCGTGCGGTGCGGGCGGCGACGCGGCGAACGGAATGGCGCGGCAGCAGCGGGGCGAGCCCCTCGGGCACGATGCCCGCAGCGAGGCGGCGCTTAAACTCGCGCGGCAGTCGCTTCAGCCGGTGCTCGAGCCGCAGGGCGGCGCTCCGCGTGGGCACGCGCCAAAGTGCCACGATCCGCATCGGTCCGCGGCCGCGCGTGTAGCGGGCGCCGCGTCCCCGGCGGTGCGCGGCAAGACGCCGTACCGGATCCACGGTCCACCCAATATAATAGGTGCGGTCGCCGCAGCGAAGGAGATAGACGTAGTGCCGCTGGCGTTGGCGCGTGGCGGAGCTCACGCCGGCAAGTTCTCGGCACTATAGGAATCACCTCCGAAGCCATCGAAGGGCCAATCACCCTATGCATTCGCACCTCGGATGAGCACGCGTTACCTCGGCGCGCGCATCGCGCGCAACGAGGACCCTCGCCTGCTGACCGGTCGCGGCCTCTTCGTCGACGACGTGCAGATCCACGGCCTCGCCCACGGCGCGGTGCTCCGCAGCCCGCACGCGCACGCCCGGCTGCGTCGGGTCGACGTCCGCCGGGCGCGCCAGGCGCCCGGCGTGCTCGCGGTCTATACCGCGGCGGATCTCGGCGCGCTGAACGGCCCCCTGCCGAAGCTGATCCCGCACCCCGCGCTTGTGCACCACAAGACGCAGTACGCTCTCGCGCCACAGGTCGTGCGCCACGCCGGCGAAGCCGTCGCCTTCGCCGTCGCGGACAGCCGCTACGCGGCCGAAGACGCGCTCGACCTAATCGACGTGGAGTACGAACCGCTGCCGGCGGTCGCCGCGCTGGAGGCCGCAGCGGCCCCGGGGGCGTCGCGCGTGCACGAGGACATGCCGTCGAACGTCTGCGCCCGCTACACGCAGCGGGTCGGCGACATCGAGGCGGCGTTCGCCCGCGCCCCGCACCGGTTCGCAGAACGGCTGGTGCTCGACCGCGGCACCGCTTCCCCGATCGAGACGCGCGGCGTGGTCGCCGCGTGGGACGCCCGCGCCGGGCGGCTCGACATTTGGGACAGCACGCAGGCGCCGATTCCGATCCGCAACGGCCTGGCACGCATGTTCGGGCTGCTGCAAGAGTCGGTCCGCGTCGTCGCGCCGGACGTTGGCGGGGGCTTCGGACCGAAGGTCATGATGTTCTATCCGGAAGAAATCCTCGTCCCGTTCGCCGCGATGCGGCTCAACCGGCCGGTGAAGTGGATCGAGGACCGGCGCGAGCACTTCGTCGCGACCAACCAGGAGCGGGAACAGATCCACGACGCCGAGATCGCCGTGGACGCTGACGGCCGCATCCTCGGCATCCGGACGGTGTTTCTGTACGACGCGGGCGCGTACAACCCGTACGGACTGATCGTGCCGATCGTCGCGAGCACCACGCTGCCGGGACCCTACCGCCTGCCGGCGTATCACTGCGAGTTCCAGGCGGTGTTCACGAATAAGACGAGCGTCAGCCCCTACCGCGGCGCCGGGCGCCCGCACGGCGTGTTCGTAATGGAGCGCCTGCTGGATCGCGTAGCGCGCGAGCTCGGCATCGACCGCGCCGAGGTGCGCCGCCGCAATCTGATCCCGGCCGACGCGTTTCCGTATGACGTGGGGCTCATCTACCAGGATCAGGCGCCGCTCCGGTACGACAGCGGCAGCTACGCGGCCTGTCTCGAGCGAGCACTCGAAATGATCGATTACGCGGACTGGCCCGCGCGGCAACGGGCGCTGCGGGCGGAAGGCCGCTACGCCGGGCTCGGCGTCGGATGTTACGTGGAAGGGACCGGCATCGGACCGTACGAGGGCGCGCGGGTGACGGTCGAGCCTTCCGGCCGCGTCGCCGTGGCCACCGGCGTTGGCACCCAGGGCCAGGGTCACGCGACGTCCTTCGCTCAACTCGCTGCCGACGCGCTCGGGGTCGCGCCGCAGCACGTGATCGTGCACACCGGCGACACGGGGCTGTTCGGTTGGGGGACCGGCACGTTTGCGAGCCGCGCCGCCACGGTCGCCGGCAACGCGGTCGCGCTCGCGGCCAAGGCGGTCCGCGAAAAGGCGCAACTTGTCGCGGCGGGCATCCTCGAAGCGCCGCCCGGCGAGATCGAGCTCGCAAACGGCGCCGCGTTCGTGCGCGGTGTACCGGCCCGCTCGATTCCACTCGGCGAGGTGGCGCTCGCCGCCAACCCGCTGCGGTTCGCGATGCCGGCGGAATGGGACGGCCCGGGCCTGGAGGCGATCCGCTACTTCGCCCCGCCGCAGGGCACGTTTGCGAACGGCGTCCACGCGTGCATCATCGAGGTAGACCCGGAAACCGGTACTCTGCGGTTTCATAAGTACGTCGTCGTGCACGACTGCGGCCGGGTGATCAACCCGACGGTGCTCGAGGGCCAGATTCACGGTGGCGTCGCGCAGGGACTCGGCGGGGCGTTCTGGGAACAACTCGTCTACGACGAGCAGGCACAGCCGCTCAGCACGACGTTCATGGACTACCTGCTGCCGACGGCGGCGGACCTGCCGCCGATCGAGGTCGACCATTTGGAGACGCCCTCCCCCCTCAATCCGCTCGGCGTGAAGGGTGCGGGAGAGGCCGGCGTGATTCCGGTGCCGGCGGTGCTGGCACAGGCGCTCGACGACGCGCTCGCGCCGCTCGGCGTCCGCATCACCGCGATGCCACTCAATCCGAGCCGCCTGGTTCAGGTCATCACCGACGCACGGAGGTCCTCATGAAACTCGACGGCACCAATGCCCTGCCCGCTCCGATCGACGCGGTCTGGAAGACGATCAACGACCCCGAAGCGCTACGCCGCTGCACGCCCGGCCTGAAGGAGCTCACGGCCACCGGCCCCGACCGGTACCAGGCCACGCTGTCGGTGGGCATCGCCGCCGTCAAAGGGACCTACGCCGGGACGTTGACGATCAGCGACAAGCAGCCACCGAAACACTACAAGATCGTGCTGGAGGGCTCGGGCGGCGCGGGATTCATGAAAGGCGAAGGCATCGTCGACCTCGAGGCGCAGGGCGACGAGACGCTGCTGCGGTGGAGCGGCGACATCCAGATCGGCGGCCTCATCGCAGGCGTCGGCCAGCGGATGCTGAGCGGTGTCGGCAAAATGCTGATTGGACAATTCTTCAAGTGCCTGGAACAGCAGTTCGGCGCCGCCGCCGCGCCCGGTGGCACGGGAGAACGCGGCAAGTGAAACCGGCGGCGTTCGAGTACCACGCGCCCCGCACGGTCGAGGAGGCGGTGGCGGTGCTGGCGGCCCGCGGCGACGACGCGAAGGTCCTCGCCGGCGGCCAGAGCCTCGTGCCCCTGATGAACATGCGCCTCGCGCGGCCCCGGGCGATCGTGGACCTGAACCGGGTGCGCGGGCTCGACCGCCTCGGTGAAACGCGCGGCGTCCTGACCATCGGCGCGATGGTGCGCCAGCGCGCCGCGGAACGCTCGGCGCTCATCGCCGCGCGCTGTCCGCTGCTGCGCGACGCGCTCGGTTGGGTGGGCCACCCCCAGATCAGGAACCGGGGCACTCTCGGCGGCAGCATCGCACACGCGGACCCCGCCGCGGAGATCCCCGCGGTCCTCGTCGCCCTCGGCGGCGAGGTGACGGTGCGCGGCCCCAAAGGTGCGCGGACAATCCGCGCGGCCGATCTGTTCGTCACGTACCTCACGACAGCGATCGACGCCCGCGAAGTGCTGACCGAAATCCGGATCCCGGCGATGCCGCGCGGCGCGGGCTGGTCGTGGATGGAAATCGCGCGTCGGCACGGCGACTTCGCGCTCGCGGGGGTCGGCGTGACGCTGGCGCTACGACGCGGGGCGATCGCCGATGCCCGCATCGGACTCACCGGCGTGGGCCCAGCCCCCGTCCGGGCCGCGGCGGCCGAACGGCTCCTCACCGGAGCCGCGCCCTCCGAGGACCTTTGGCAGCGCGCCGCCGATGCGGTACGCGGGGCGATCGAGCCGGACGGCGATCTGCACGCATCCGCGGACTACCGGCGCCACGTCGCCGGCGTGCTGACGATCCGGGCGCTTCGCGAGGCGCTCGTCCGGGCCGCGGCGCCGGGCACCGCCGGACGGCGACGCAGGACGGTGACCTGATGGCGCGGCGCGACAACGGCGCGGGCGCCCCGCGCGATGTGACCGTGACGATCAACGGGCGCGCCTACCATGGACGCGTCGAGCCGCGCAAGACGCTCGCCGACTTCATCCGCGAAGACTGCGGGCTGACCGGCACACACCTCGGCTGCGAGCACGGGGTCTGCGGCGCCTGCACGATCCTTATGGACGGCGAGGCCGTGCGGTCGTGTCTCATGTTCGCGGTCCAGGCCGACCGCGCACACCTGCACACCGTGGAGGGCCTCGCGGACGGCGACACGCTGCATCCGATCCAGCAGGCGTTTTGGGAACACCATGGACTGCAATGCGGCTTCTGCACGCCGGGATTCCTGATGACGACGGTCGCGTTGCTTCGCGACAACCCGCACCCATCCGAGCGCGAGATCCGCGAGGGCCTCTCCGGCAACCTCTGCCGCTGCACCGGCTATCAGAACATTGTCAAGGCTGTTGCAGCCGCCGCCGAGATGCTAACATCTACGGCACCGGGGACTGCGACGCGCCGCACCGCCGTCAGGGAGGGCGCCCGCGCTCGTCGGCGAACGTCCGAACGCTCGAAGCGGCGTATCCCGGCCGGCCCGGCAAAGGCGGGGAGCCGGAGGCGAAGACCGGCGCGGTGACGCGGCGCGGAGGGATTGAACGCAGCAGAAGATCATGGACCATACGATCGAAGCACTCTCGATGAGCTCGCGGGTCGCCCGCGCGATCCGCGAAGAAGGCTGGACCGGCGAAGTGATCGCGGTCCACCCGCACAGCATCTACGTGACGGACGAAGACGACGAGATCTACGCGATCGTCCACCAGCCCCTCGGAAACGGCCCGCTCAACCTCGTGATCCCCGCCGATCCCGCGCAGGTCTTCAACGGCCTCGCGCTCGGCACCAGCCTTGCGTCGAACGGCGCGCGCCTCGGCGTCGGTGAGGCGATCACAATCGGACTCGAGGCCGCCGCGGTCTGGGACCCAAAGGCGTACGCGGCGCTCGCGGCCGATGCGGAAGCGCTCGACCGCGGTCTCGCTGAACTCTGCCGCGAGATGTCGCGCCGGGCGCCGGGAGCGAGTCTGGCCCGCCTTCTGCCCCATCTCGAGGACGAGGACCTGCCGAAGCCGCTCGAGGGCGTCGCGCACTTCCCCCGCAGCCACGCACTGATCGGGGGGCTCGCGGAGTCGCTTATGCAGCGAGACCGCAAGCGGCTCAAAGTCGTCGCGTCGTCGCTCGCCGGACTGGGTCCCGGACTCACTCCCGCCGGCGACGACTTCATCGCCGGCGTGCTGCTGGCGCTGGCCCTCGTCCGGCAGCAGCGCGGTGACGCGGCTCTGAACGAGATCGCGACGATGCTGGTCGAGACGGCCGCGCCGCGGACGCACGAGATCAGCGGCGCATATCTTCGCGCCGCCCACGATGGACAGGTCGGCGAACGCTGGCATCCGCTGCTCGACGCGCTGGCCGCAGGCGACGCGACACAGATTTCCGCGGCCGCGGCGCCGGTCCTCGCAACCGGCGAGACATCGGGCGCCGACATGCTCGCGGGCTTCGTGATCGGGATCGGCGCGCTGCTCGGCGGCG
>DATEGA010000103.1:0-6128 GCA_035280345.1 bacterium
GGTGGAGATGGTGATGCCGGGGGACAACGTGACGATTGAGGGGGCGTTGATCACGCCGGTGGCGTTGGAGGAGGGGCAGCGGTTTGCGGTGCGGGAGGGCGGCCGGACGGTCGGCGCCGGCGTCATTGCCAAGATCCTCTCGTAGCGCGTCCCGCTACACTTCGGGTTCATGATAGGATGGTCAGAGACGTAACGCGCACGAGGCCGCCATGCGGCCGGAGGTCCCGCGTCAGACAGGGGAAGGGGTCGGAAAATGCCGCGCGACATCATCACGCTGGCCTGTAACGAGTGCAAACGGCGCAATTACACACAGACGAAGAACAAGAAGAACACGCCAGACCGGGTGGAGCACTCCAAGTACTGCCCCCGGTGCCGGAAGCATACGACGCATAGAGAAACCCGGTAGGGTACGGCCGGCTGAAAAGCCGGCCGTATTGCGCTGCACAGGGGCGTAGCTCAGTCCGGGTAGAGCGCTGGTCTCCAAAACCAGTGGTCGGGGGTTCAAATCCCTCCGCCCCTGCCAGTAAACAAGAGTCTCTGAGGTCCATTGGCTGCGCGCCTCTCACCAGGCGCGCAGCTTCGTCACTTCAGCTTAATTCGACCCGGCCATATATCTCGAGCATTTCTGCTTCCGATGGGGGGACCTGGATGGCGCGGGCATCCTCTTCGGCTTGCGGATACTCCGTCGCGCGAATACGCTCGGCGGCCTCCGCAAGATCGTAAAATGTGCGCCGCAACTGAACGCCGGGCCCAAGTAAGGCCCAAAAGGCACCTGGGTCCCCGAACGGCATCCCGACGCTGCCGGCATTCACCACGCGAGTCTCCCCGATCATCCGGTCGAACTGCATATGGCTGTGACCGCAGAGCACCGCCGACGCTCCGAGCCCTCCAAAGATAGGCGCGAGCCGCTCTACGGATGTCAGGCGAGTAAAGACCTCCGTTTCACTGCGCGGGGTGCTGTGGCAAAATAACGCGCCGCCAAGCCCCGGAACTTCGAGCTGAAGGGTCTTGGGCCAACCGGCGAGGACCGGCTCGTATTCGGGAGAGAGTTGCTGCGCGGTCCAGCGCATGATTCTTTGATCTGCTTCGGGGAGGGGCCGCCCGGAGATCGTGCCCCAGTACGTCACCGGCCCTGTCTCCGCGGCCCTCATCTGCGCGAGCACCGCGAGCTCACAGTTGCCGTGAATGAAGTGCACCGGAATTTCGAGGTCCAGCAGACACCTGAGTGTCTCACGAGGCATCGGACCGGGAACCACATCGCCTCCGGCGACAACCTGGTCCACGCCGGCGTGACGAGCGTCTTGGAGGACCGCCTCTAGTGCGGGGAGGTTTCCGTGAATATCAAATAGTGCGGCGACACGCATGCCAGACCCCTGCCACGTCGCGGTCCTCTTACCATAGCACCACTAGCCGTGGTTTATGTGCCCCTGCTAGGCAGAAGATCCAGGCGCACGGGATAGGCCGATGCTCCTTCTGGCGTGGTCCAGATTTCCAGCTGCCATGTCCCGGGCGGAACCTGATATCGGCCGACTTCCTGCCGGGCACCGCGGCGCGCCGCAGGCACGTCCACGAGCCTGCCGTTGATGACGAGGGTCGCCGCTGCCGGCCCGTTACGAGGGGCAAGCGCGAGAATCACTTGGATCGGCCGGCGCGAGGCATTGATGCAGTCGATGCGGAGATGATAGATGACTCCGTAGTTGCCTTTTAGGATCTCCGTCGGCGCGCGGCCGCTGAGAAACCCGCCGCCCGCGACGAGCAGACCCCGGGGTTGGTCCAAGTTGGCCTGAAAGTGCTGTTCGACGAGGGGCGCGTGGAAGACGCCAAACGGATGCGTGCCCACTCTCGCGAGAAAGCTTGCCGGGGCGATGCTGGCCTCCGATGCGCCGGGAAGATACGCGAGAACAACCAGTGTGAGTTGGCCTCCGCTAATTTCCATCTGCGCAAGGCCGCTAATCACATCGCGAGGCCGCAGTACTGTTTCGAGGAGCGGTGTCCACTGGTGTGGCGAAAGGTCCATTGTCGCAGCGGCGCTCGATAAGATGGCGTGCCAGAACCTTACCGCGGCATGGTGGCCCGCGCGCATGGCGTCCGGCGTAGGCCCACCGGCTCCCAGCGTGAGGCGCAGGTGCGCCATCACGTCATTGGGGTTGAGCGCCCAGATCTGAATCGCCATCGGAGAAGCCGGGGTCGCGTTTTCATGATGGTACAAGAGGCGGACGCATCCCGCGCCTCCGGTGCTCGCCGTGAACAGGCCGCGCGTGTCGTGTACGGACTCGGGATTATCACTCACAAACAGCGTGTCCGCCCGGCAGAGTCCGGCCATTTCCCCGCGGGCATCCGCGGGTACTGCTAGGGACAGCACGTTGGCGACGGACAATGCCAGCAGCGCGCACAGAAGCCTCTTGGGCGGCACTGAGATTACCCTCCGCGGCTATTGACAGGCGGGAGGACTCGATCACCCACGCCTCGCCGTGGGGGTCATGCCCGCTGAACGCCCGCCGCAGACACTCACCGTCTGCCGGGCGGCCGGCTTACATTGTGCGCCAGGCCACGAGGTGTGCGGGAAGTTGGATCTTCTCGAAGCCGCGCGCGACACACTCAGCCTGTGCGCGCGTCCGAAACGACGTGGTCACCACCTGCGATACTGCGCCGTGGCGGACGACATCGACGATGAACCCCTTGCTTCGTACGAGGTGCTTCATCCAGTCCGCGGCCGCTGGGCTTCTGAACGCCCCGATGCTGACGGCGTATCGCGCCTCGGAGGCGCGGTGCCTCACAGTGGCCGTCTGGACCACCTCGGGAAATCCGGCACTCGCCGGGACGGCTCCCGGCGGTTTGGGCTGCGCGAAGATCGACGCCGGCCGTGGGTTCGGCGCCAAGAACGCCACAAAGGGCCGCCCCCACGGACCGTCCGCACCAAGGCCAACCACGAAGGCGAGCACCGCCCCCGCGGCCACGGCGGCAATAGCCCGCCACGAGACTCGCTTCACGCGAGGCGGCCGCCGCTTCGGGTTCGGCAGCGCCGCGGCGGGGTCACGGGGGGGCCCGGGCGGCTGGTCGTGGAGGGATGGTTGCCTTCGCCGGGCGTGCCGCCACGCAAAGGCTTCGACCGTCGCGCCATCCGGGTAGCGAAAGATCGGCGCACCGCGAGGATCCGCGAGATGCCAGTCTGTGTCGACCCGTTTCGCCGAGTATCCTTCGGGCAACCGCAGGCGTCCGCGGAGCACCATGCGTCGCCGTTCTCCGCCCGCCGGGTGTTCCCTATCCCGGTAAGTCGAATCGCCGCACTCGTTCGAGCGCGCCGTGGGACGCCGCGCGGCTTGTCGGGACGCGGCGGTCTAGCGCGCGCCTTCCATGTACGTGTTCCAGTCCCGTGGCGGCACGCTCCAGTCCGTCGGGCCGGCAGGACGTGCCGATACGTGGCACATCGCGCTTGCCGCGGTGGCGCCGTGCCAGTGCCATTCGCCGGCCGGCACGATCACGATGTCTCCCGGCCGGATGATGCGGCGCTCCCGTTCCGTGGCGACGAGCCCCTCGCCGTCGACGACGAAAAGCACTTGATCGGACTTGTGGATGTGCGGTCGCGTGCGCGCGCCGCGGTCGAAGAAGACCGCGACGAGATCGGCCGACGCCGCGTCCTTCGCCTGCCGCCACCGCTGCATGTGGACGGTCCCGCTAAAGGTGTCCGGCGTTTCGGCGGGAGGGGCCTGGCTGCGCTGCGGACGGACGATTTCCACGAGTGACCTCCTTGAGGACGAACCGCGCCGCCCTTCGTGCCGATCCGCGCCGCGGCCGGGATGCCGATGAAATTGAAGCCCGTCGTGCGCCGCCCCTCTTCGAACCGGACGGCAGGGGCGGTCCGCTCGCCCGCGAACCGTCCCGCGGTGCGGCCGACTCCGCGGCCGACCATATTGTTAAGCCGGCCGCGTCCCGCCGGCAAATCCCCGAGGGACGACTCGAAAGGGGTGAAGGTGGAGATGGTGCGCAGGGCGTTGGCCGTGGGGCTGGTCTGCGTGCTCGGATTCGGCCCGGCATCGATGGCGGCGGGACAGGGCGTGCATCGGGGTGGGACGCTTCGCGTCGCGCTGAGCGGCGATATCGTTACGCTGGATCCGCACCTCTCCGGTGCGGCGATCGACCGGCAGGCGTACCAAAACGTCTTCGACAAACTGGTCGATACCGACGAAAACCTGACGATCGTGCCGATGCTCGCGACCTCGTGGATGGTGGCGGCGGACGGCCGGACCGTGACCTTCAAGCTGCGCCAGGGCGTGAAGTTCCAGGACGGCACGCCGTTCAACGCCGACGCGGTGAAGGTCAACTTCGACCGCATGCTCGACCCCAAATTCCCGCCGATCCGCAAGGCGGAGATGCGCCCCGTGCAGCGCGTCACGGTCATCGACCCGTATACCGTGCAGGTCATCATGGACAAACCCTACAGTCCGTTGCTCTACGCGCTGACCGACCGCGCCGGCATGATGCTTTCGCCGGCGGCCCTCGCCAAGGACGGCATGAACTTCACGCAGCATCCGGTCGGCACCGGCCCGTTCCGGTTCGTCGAGCGGGTGGTGCAAGATCATGTGACCTTCGAGCGCACCCCCGACTACTGGGGCAAGGGCCTGCCGTACATCGACCGTCTCGTATTCCGCGTGATCACGAGTGATCCGGCGCGGATCGCGAACTTGAAGAGCGGCGACGTGGACATCGTCGCGAACGTGCCGCTGCCCCAAGAGCCGGAGCTGGCCAGGGAGGGAGCGCAGCCCGGCGCGAGTTTCCACCTGCTCGAGCGCGGGGCGTTCCAGTGGAACGCGATGCCGCTCAACGTGACGAAGCCGCCCTTCGATAACAAGCTGCTGCGGCAGGCACTGAGCCTGACGATCGATCGCCGGGCGCTCGCCCATGTCGTGCTGCGTGACGCGGCCTATCCCGCCCGGTCGTTCTTCCCGAACGGCACGCCGGCGTACGATCCGTCCATTCCGATCCCCGAGCGCAACATCGCGCTTGCGAAGGAGAAGCTTGCCCAGGCGGGGCACCCCGGCGGCTTCACGTTCACGCTGCTGCTCGCGGGGTCCGGCCAGCAGGACGCGTCCATCGCGCAGGCGATCCAGTCGATGGCCGCGGAAGCGGGCATTCACGCGCAGATCCAGATCCTCGAGGGCGCCGCGTTCCTAGAAATGATGCAGAAGGCGCAGCACCAGGCGACGCTCAGCATCTGGAGCGGACGCCCGGACCCGGATTTCGACGTCTACCCGTTCGTGACGCAGACCGGTATCGGCGGGCTCAATCTCGCAGACTACGTCAGCGATCGGGCGACCGTGCTGCTTGACGGGGCCCGCCTGCTGAGCGACATGTCGCAGCGCCGCCGGGCGTATTCGGAGGTCAGCCGGATCGTCGCGGACGACGTGCCGTACGTCTTCCTGTTCTACCCGAAAGAGTACAAGTTGGTCAGCAGCCACGTGCGAGGCTTCGTTCAGGTGCCGGACGGCATGGTACGGCTGCGCCCGGTCTGGCTTGCCCCCTAAGCCTGGGAAGACGCGCGCCAAAAATTTCGTTGACCATGTTTAGACACGGAAACATGTTTAGGCCCCGAAACGTGAGGGGATAGTAATCGGTGGGGGCGAGGAACCCCCCTAGAGTTCGAAGGCGGTGCGGTTGAGTTGCTTCCGGGGGCATGCCCTTCTCCCCCCGCCCCGGAGTAGCGAGGCCGCACCGTTTTTTTGGTTCTCGGGCGCCGCATCGGGCGGCCCGAGCGTTGACAGCACGACTTGCGCTGTTATAATGAGGCGGGACGGCAAGGCAGTCTTTTTTTGTTTGGGGGCATCTTTATGGCGCGGGGATCCGAAGGTGCAGCAGGACCGGTAGCCGGGAAGCCGGCGCGGGTACAGGCCCCGGAGCGGCCCCGTGCGGCGCGCCCGGTGCAGCGGCGCCTGCCCAATTTCATCGAAATTTCCGTGCAGTTCCTAAAAGACGTCCGGGGCGAGATGAACCGCGTCGCGTGGCCGGACCGTCAGACGCTGATCGCCTCCTCCGTGGTCGTTGTCTTCGTGTTGGCCGTGACCGCGCTCTACCTCGCGGGGATCGATCTGGTGTTCGCCAAGCTGCTCGAGCCGATTTTGAGATCCCGGTAG
>DATEGA010000104.1:0-5887 GCA_035280345.1 bacterium
GGCCCGGCCAGGCCGGGACCTCGTCCGGATCGCGGGCCTCCTGCCCGGGCCGCAGCCCTTCCGGCACGTGGCGCAGGTTGAGCCGGATGCGCGTCCAGGTGCTCGAGCGGCCCCGCATCGCGTCGACGAGGATGTCGTCGGGCGCGAGGTACGCGGTGGCGTCGGGGTGGCGCGCCCGCCAGCGGTCGAGCCCGGCGAGCGCGTCGTCTTTGCGGTAGGCCCGCGCGATTTCGATGAGCGGGTGCGCCGGCGTTCGGCGGCGGGACGGCTGGGCGCGGACCGGCTCCCCGGACTGCTTGCGGTAGTGCGGCGGCCACGGCGCGTCGCCGAGGCCCTCGCGTTCGTGGCGCGCCGACAGGTCGAGGAGGGAGGCGAGCGAGCAGCGCGCGCCGTCGATGCCCGCGTGCCGGTCGTCTACCTGGGCGAAGCGCCGCGGCATCGTGGCCAGCGTGAACTCAGCCGGATCGCAGCTGCCGACCTCGTCCCATGACAGCGGCGCCGAGACGCGCGCGTCGGCGGTCGGGCGGACGGAATACGCTGCGGCGACCGTGCGGTCTTTGGCGTTCTGATTGTAATCGATGAAGACGCCGTGGCGTTCTTCCTTCCACCACTTGCTCGTCGCGAGGGCGGGCGCCCGCCGTTCGACCTCACGGGCCACTGCCAGCGCCGCACGGCGGACCTCGGTGAACGTCCAGCGCGGCTTGAGGCGCACGAGCACGTGCATCCCGCGCCCGCCCGACGTCTTCGGCCAGCCGGTGATCCCGAAATCGCGCAGCGCGCCGTGCACGACCTGCGCGACGTCGCGGACCTGGGACCACTCGATGCCGGGCATCGGATCGAGATCGATGCGCAGTTCGTCGGGATGGTCGAGGTTCTCGGCCCGGACCGGATGCGGGTGCAGTTCCAGGCAGGCGAGATTGGCCATCCACGCGAGCGCCGCCGCATCACGCGGCACCACCTCGTCGGCGGAGCGGCCGGAGGGAAAGCGAAGGGAGACGACCTCGATCCAATCGGGGCGCGACCGCGGCGCGCGTTTCTGGAAGAAGAACTCGCCACCGACGCCGTCCGGGTAACGCACCAGCATGTTCGGGCGCCCTCCGGCGGCGCGCAGGGCACCGGCGGCCACCGCCAGGAAGTAGCGCACCAGGTCGAGCTTCGTGTAGCCTGGCAGTGGAAACAGGACCTTGCGGGGGTTGGAGATCGCCACGCTGCGGCGCCCAACCACGATCGTTTCCCGTTCGGCGCCGCCGGCCATCGTCCGCTAACACCGTACCACGGCGAGTCCCGCGGCTAGCCGGTGATCACGGACGGCCGGCGGGGGAGGGGGCCGAGATCTCGTCCCGTTTGGGCCGGCGGTTGGCCTGCAGGATCTTCTTTCTGAGGCGCAGCGCGGCGGGGGTGATCTCGACGAACTCGTCGTCGGCGATGAACTCGAGCGCCTGTTCCAGGTTTAGGGCGCGCGGCGGCACGAGGCGGACGGCGATGTCGGACGTCGACGACCGGATGTTGGTGAGCTTCTTCTCGCGTACGGCGTTGACGTCCAGGTCGTTGTCGCGGGCATGCTCGCCGACGATCATGCCCTCGTAGACTTCGGTGCCGGGGCCGACGAACAGATCGCCGCGCTCCTGCAGATTATAGAGGGCGTAGGCGGTGGTGCCGCCCGGACGGTCGGCGACGAGCGCGCCCGTCGGACGGCGGGGTATGTCGCCGCTCCACGGGAGGTAGCCGTCGAACAGCGAGTTCATGACGATCGTCCCGCGGGTCTCGGTCAGCAGCTCGTTGCGCAGGCCGATCAGGCCGCGGCTCGGGATCCGGAACTCCAGCCGGGCGCGCCCCGACCCGTGGTTGCGCATGTTGACCATGACGGCTTTGCGCGGCCCCAGTTTCTCGACGACGGCGCCGACGAACTGCTCCGGGACGTCGAGGAAGAGCAGCTCCACCGGCTCCATCACGCGGCCGTCCACAGCCTTCGTCACGATCTCCGGCCGTCCGGCCATCAGCTCGTAGCCTTCGCGCCGCATCGTCTCGATGAGGATCGCGAGCTGCAGTTCCCCGCGGCCCATCACCGTGAAGGTGTCCGGCGAGCCGCCGTCCGCGACCCGCAGCGAGACGTTGGTGAGGAGCTCTTTGTCCAACCGTTCGCGCAGGTTGCGCGACGTCACGTACGCTCCTTCGCGTCCGGCAAACGGCGAGGTGTTGACGCAGAACTGGATCGCGATCGTCGGCTCGTCGATTGCGATGCGCGGCAGCGGCGCCGGCGCGTCCGGGTCGGTGATCGTGTCGCCGATCGCGATGCCCTCGACGCCCGCGACGGCGATGATGTCGCCGAGGTCAGTCGCGTCGATCTCGGTGCGGTGCAGCCCGCTGAACGAAAACAGTTTCGTGATGTGGGTCCGGGCGACGCTGCCGTCCACCTTGGCGATGCCGGCGTCGACGCCGGTCCGCAGGGTCCCGTTGAAGACGCGCGCGATCGCGATGCGCCCGAGGTAGTCGCTGTAGTCGAGGTTGGCCACCAGCACCTGGAGCGGTCCCGCCGGGTCGCCGGCCGGGGCCGGCACCGTCCCGATGATCGCGTCGAAGAGCGCGCGCAGGTCTTCGCCGGGCTCCGCCGCGGACCGCGACGCGGTCCCGGCCCGCGCGTTGGCGTAGAGAACAGGGAAATCGAGCTGCGCCTCCGAGGCGTCCAGGTCGATGAACAGATCGTAGATTTCGTTCAACACCTGCTGCGGGCGCGCGTCCGGCCGGTCCATCTTGTTGATGACGACGACCGGCGGCAGGCCGGCCTCGAGCGCTTTACCGAGCACGTACCGCGTCTGCGGCAACGGGCCTTCGCTCGCGTCCACCAGCAGCATCACCCCGTCCACCATTTTCAGCGCGCGCTCGACCTCGCCGCCGAAGTCGCTGTGTCCTGGGGTGTCGACGATGTTGACCTTGACGCCCTGGTTGAACACCGCCGTATTCTTGGCCAGAATGGTGATCCCGCGCTCGCGCTCCAGCTCGTTGGAGTCGAGCACGCGGTCGACCACCGCCTCGTTCGCGCGGAACGTGCCGCTCTGGCGCAGCATCGCATCCACGAGCGTCGTCTTGCCGTGGTCGACGTGCGCGATGATCGCGATGTTTCGAATGGCCTGTGTCACGATCTCACTCCCGGCGCCTTCGATCGCCTTACCATCTCACGGACCGGGGACGCGGTCAAGCGCCCGCCGCCGGCGCGTGCGGCGCCACGCCGGCCTGGACGGCCGGCCGCTTGGCATCGGGTACGAAGAGCAGCGCCACGTTGGCGACGAGCACCGTGGCGGCGATCACGTAGAAGATGGACAGCAGCCCGTACCGGTCGCCCAGATATCCGCCGACAACCGGCATCAGCGTCGGGAGCAGGGCCTGCGTCGTAAACAGGATCCCGACGGCCGTTCCCTCGTACTCGCGCGGGACGACCGCGATGGCCCAGCGGAAGATCGCCGGCCGCATTGAGTAGGTGAAGAATCCGAGCACCGCGAGCGCCGCGACAAACGCCGAGCCGAGGTTGACCGCGGCGAACCCGAGCAACGCGACGCTGGTGCTGAACATGCCGATCGTCGCGACCCGCTTCGGTCCCAGCCGGTCGGACAGCGTGCCCGCGATCGGCGTGGCGATCATGCCGGAGCCCTGCACCACCGCCAGGTACACGCCGATCAGCGCGGGCGGCAGGTGCTGCACGTTCAGCAGGTAGAGCGGCAGAAACGTGCTGAGGCCGAGCTGGGTCATCGCCCGGACGCCGGAGATCGTGGCGAGGGCGAGCAGCCGGGCGTTGCGGGCGAGCAGCGCGAGGCCCGCCATGTAGTCTTTGACGGGCATCGTCCGGACCGAGGGACGGCCGTGCCGCCGATGCACGTGGCTCATCACGCGCGTGATCACGAGCGTCAGCAGCAGGCCGGCGGCGACGACGATCAGCATGACCTGCCGCCAGTTGAGCGCGGCCAGGAGAAACCCTGCCGCCAGCGGGGTCAGGGTGTCCCCGAGGTTGGCGCCGAGTTCGTGGAGCGCGAGGCCATATCCCCGCTGCAGCGGATACATCTCCGAGAGCGCCGTGATCGCCGCGGGATGCCACAGAAAGCTACCCACGCCGACGACGCCGACCGCCAGCAGGATGACGGTGTAGCTCGTGGTGAGCCCGACGACGAGGTACGGCAAGGACGCCCACGCCAGCGCGATGCTCATGAAGAGGCTGCGCCGGCCGATCGTGTCGACGACGGCGCCCGCGGGCAGGTTGACGACGGTGCTCATCAACTGCCGCAGCGAGATGATCAGGCCGACCTGACTGTACGAGAGCCCGAGGTCCTTGGCCAGGAACGGCAGCAGCACGTAAAATGCCGCGGAGTAGGCGTGCGTCATGCCGTGGCCGGCACCGATCGCCCACATCCCCGCGTTGGACCGGTCCGGCCGTGGGATCAACCGGTACGGCGCGGCGCGAAGCACCTTCACGCCACAGGTTTTTGGTGCGGTTAGACCAAGCCCCTCCGGACGGCGAAGGAGGCGGCGTGCGCGCGGTTGCGAAGGTTGAGCCGGCCGTACAACGCACGCAGGCAGTTTTTGACCCGCGACTCGGACAACGTCAGTTTGACGGCGATCTCCTTGTCGCTCATGCCCTGCGCGACTTCGACGAGGATGTTCATTTCGCGCGGCGTCAGCCGGTGCGGCCGGCGCGGCGCGCCCACCGCCGCCGCCGCGTCATCCTGCGCGAGTCCCTCCACCATCTGCCGGGCGAGGACGGGGTTGATCATCGTGGCGCCGGACTGCACGGCGCGGATCGCGTTGCACAGGTTGACGGCGGAGATGTCCTTCAAGACATAGCCGATGGCGCCCGCGGCCGCCGCCTCGCGAAAGACTTCCTGGTCCGACTGCGCGGTCAGCACCAGCACCTGCGTGCCTGGGCAGCGGGTCTTGATCGTCCGAATGGCGCCGATTCCGTCCGCCGACGGGGCGGAGATATCCATGAGGACGACGTCGGGCTTTGCGCGGGCCACCTCATCGATCGCCGCCGCCGCCGCGCTCGCCTCGCCGACAACGTCGATGTCGCCCTCGGAACCAAACAGCATCCGCAGACCGTGACGCAGCAGCACGTGGGGATCGATCAGAAAGACCCGGATCGGATCGGGGCGCGGCACCGCCCGGAGGCGAGGCTTGAGGGCGTGGAGGCCGAACTGTGCCTGATCCATCACGTGAAATGTGCCCACGTGCCGCGATCGGCAGACTCGCACACGCGTGTGCGTGCGGCGGACCGCCGTCGCACTTACGCCAAACCTCCCGCGGTGTGCGCTCGAACGCGCGGCAGCGGGTGCTCAAAAGAGCGGGCCGCCCGGGTGCGAAATGCTTGCGGCGCGGCGCGGACGAACGCAGGCCGGGGCAGCTCGGGTTTCCAATTTTTGTGGCGTGAGAATAACACCACCCGCGCGGCGCGGGCGCGGCGCCGACTTCGGAGGCAACGGAGGGATGCACGTGAAACACCAACGTGATGGCGTGGTGCGGGAATTCCAGGCAGCATACGCGGCGCTTCGGCGCGCCGGGTGCGATGACGCGCAGGTTTCGCTACCCTATGCGCCGGTGCCGCTCCGGCGGGATCTGAGAAAGCCGCTCGGGTCCGACGTCTGGCTGTCGCGGCGGGCCGCGCCGGCCACCTCGGTGCAGTTTGCGCGGATGCGGGCCGCGTGGGAGATGCTCCCGGACGGCGCGCGGGCCAAGGCCCACCTGATTCTGGCTGTGGAGCGGGCAGGGTAGGCAGACACACGTAAGGAGGTACGAGTACGACGTCTGCCGGCCGTCAGATCCTCGTCAAAGCCTGCCTCAACGGCGGCCGGCGGCGCGCCGAGCACGGGGGCGTGCCGGTGACGCCCGACGAACTGGCGCGCGA
>DATEGA010000105.1:0-23089 GCA_035280345.1 bacterium
GTGCTCCGGGTCGCGCGCGGCGCGGACGCACGCAGCCTCGATCCGCACGTCAACGCGCGGCTTTACGACCGGATGGTCCTGTACACTTTATACGAGCCGCTGGTCGACGCGGACGCGCAGGGCAACTTTGTCCCGGTCCTCGCGACGTCGTGGGATGTCGGCTCCACCGGACTCGTGGTCACCTTCCATCTGCGCGCCGGCGTCGCGTTCCACGACGGCACGCCGTTCAACGCGGACGCGGTCAAATGGAACATCGAGCGCGTCCTCGACCCCGCAACGGGATCGGAGCACCGCACACGCTTCGAAGGTATCATCCAGGGCGTCCAGGCCGCCGATCCGCGGACGGTGCGGATCTATCTCACGCGGCCGTATCCACCGCTGTTCTCCGAGCTCACCGACCGGCCCGGCCTCATGGTCTCGCCCGCCGCGGTCAAGAAGTACGGCCGGGACTTCGGCCGCAACCCGGTCGGCACCGGGGCGTTCCGGTTCGTGGAGTGGATTCAGGGCAACCGGGTCGCCGTGCAGCGCAGCGAGCAGTATTGGAACCGGCGCGCGATCCGGTCGAGCGGCATCGTGTTCACGGATTTTCCGGAGCCGGCCGTCGCCGACGCGCGCCTGCGGGGCGGGGAGCTCGATGTCGTCTGTCTCGAAGGGCTGCCGGCGGACGACGTCCTCTCGTTTCAGAAGCAGGCGGGGTACCGCGTCGTGCTGAGCCCGGCGTACCGTTGGGAAGCGATTCAGATGAAGGTGGACGTGCCGCCGTTCGACAACCGCAATTTCCGCCAGGCGGTGATGTACGCGATCAACCGCGAGCAGATCCACACTGTGATCTATCGCGGGCTCGGCAAGGCAACCGGCAAGTTTTTTCACGAAGGGTGGTGGCAGGACCCGGCCTACAACGGTCCGGCCTACAACCCCGATCTCGCGAAGCGGCGCCTCAAAGAGTCGGGGTATCTCGACAAGCCGGCGCCGCTGGTGTTCTACGTTCTGTCCAGCCAGGTGCCGCTCGGCGAGATGGCGCAGGCTCAGCTCGCCGCGATTGGGATCCGCACGAACATCCGGCTCGTCTCGGAGCGGGACCAGTACCCGATGGTGCTGCGCGGTGAGATCCCGTTCACGATCCCCCAGACCTGGACGCCGCGGGTCGATCCGCACGGCCTCAGCTACATCCTGTGGGACTCCAAGGGCTACGCGAACAGCGCGCACTACCGGAATCCGCAGGTGGACAAGCTCCTGGACGACGCCTCGGCGACCTACGACAAGGGCGTCCGGACCAAGTTGTACCGCCAGGCGGAGCGTCTGATCGTAGAGGATGCGTCCTACGTGTTCTACTACGCCGCGCCGGACTACGCGCTCATGCGCAGCCAGGTCCGCGGCTTCCGCTACGGGTTCGACCTGATGCCGCGGCTCGCGGAAACGTGGGTCGAAGGCTGATGTGGCGCTACGCGGCGCGGCGGATACTGATCCTTGTCCCGACGATGGTGGCCGTCACCCTCGGGATCTTCGTGCTGATGCGCACCGCCGTGAAGGGGGACCCCGCACTGTACCTGATGGGGCACGAGGCGACGCTCCAGCAGGCGGCCGCGGCGCACGCCCGGCTCGGACTCGACCGGCCGATCCTCGTGCAGTACGTCGCGTGGCTGCGCCGCCTCGGCGCGCTCGACCTCGGCCGCTCGTTTGAATACCCGATCGACGTCCGGTCCGCGCTGGCCGGACGGCTGCCGGCGACCGCGGAGCTGGCCGGGCTCGCGACGCTGTTTGCCCTCGCCGTCGCGATTCCGGCGGGGATGTTCATCACCGTGGCCCGCGAGACGCTCGCCGGCCGGGCCGTGCGCGCGGTGCTCGTCGCCGGCATCTGCGTGCCGAACTTCTGGCTGGGTATGCTCTTGATCTACCTATTCAGCGTCAGGCTGCACTGGCTTGCCGACAGCGCCTACACGCCGTTCGCGGAGAACCCCGGCCGCAACCTCATCTCGATGATCCTGCCCGCGGTCAGCCTCGCCGCGTTCTACGGCGCCGCGTGGGCCCGCTACCTCAGCTCCGCGCTTCTCGACGTGCTGCACGGCGACTATATCCGCGTTGCGCGGGCGAAGGGGCTCGTCGAGCGGACCGTGCTGTTCAAACATGCGCTCCGCAACGCGCTGATTCCCGTCGTGACGATCGTGGGGCAGAACATCCCCTACATGCTCGCCGGCGCCGTGATCGTCGAGGTGGTGTTCAGCCTGCCCGGCGTCGGCCGGCTGTTTAGCGACGCGATCCAATCGCGGGACTATCCGGTGGTCCAGGGCGCGGTGTTGCTGGTGACGGCGGCGGTCGTGTTGAGCAGCCTCGTCGTCGACCTGACGTACGGCGTCCTCGATCCGCGGATCAAGTACGACTGAACCGTGGCGCGCCGTCTCGCGCACCGCCTCGCGACCCCGCCCGGAGCGGCCCTCGGTGCCGCCGTCCTGCTGCTGCTCCTCGCGGCGTGCGCTCCGCGGCTGCTCGCCGGCTATGACCCGCTGCAGATTCAGGGCGGACAGAGCCTCCGGCCGCCGGCGTGGGACCATCCGCTCGGCACCGACCTGCTCGGCAAGGACGTGCTGACCCAGATCGTCTACGGCACCCGCACGACGCTGCTTATCGCGGCGGGGGCCGTGGCGCTCAGCTTGCTCGCCGGGACGCTGATCGGTCTCGTCTCGGGGTTCTGGGGCGGCAGCCTGCTCGACGAGTGTCTCATGCGGCTCATCGACGCCCTCTACATCTTCCCTGATCTCATCCTGGCGCTGACGATCGTCGCCATCTTGGGCCCGGAGCACCTCGAGAGCGTGGTCATCGCGCTTGCGGTCGGCCACGTGCCCGCGTACGCGCGGCTGGTCCGCGGACGGGTGTTGTCGCTGCGTGAGGCCGATTTCATCGCCGCGGCACGAAGCGTCGGCGCGTCCGCGCGCCGCGTCCTTGCGCGCCACGTGCTGCCGCAGACGACGGACATCATCGTGGCGCGGTCGGTCGTGGGCGTCTCGGGCATTATCCTCGGCGAGTCCGCGCTCAGTTTTCTCGGGCTCGGCGTCCAGCCGCCCACGCCGAGCTGGGGCCGTATGCTGCGGGACGGCTTTCAGTATCTGGCGACGGCGCCGTGGGTGGCGCTCGCGCCTGGGGCCGCCGTCTTCGTGACGGTGTTCGTTTTCAATCAGACCGGCGAGCTGATCCGCGATCTCTTGGATCCGTACACGGCGATGGGGCACGCGTCCGCGCCGGCCGCGGTGAGCCGGTGAGCATGCGCGTGGGCGTCGGGTTCCCGGGCTGCCGCGAAGGCACGGCGTATCCGGTCGGGTTTCTGCGGCCCGACGGCCTCGCGGCCGTAGCCCGACGCGCGGAGGAGCTCGGCTACTACTCGATCTGGTCGAACGATCACCTGACGACGCCGCACGGCGTCAGCGCGACCCAAGCCGAGGTCCCGAACTTTTACGAGCCGATCGTCACCTACGCGACCTTCGCCAACATCACCGAGCGGCTCCGCTTCATGCTCGGAGTGATCACGCTGCCCCAGCGCGACGTGGTGCTGCTCGCGAAGCAGGTCTCGACGCTCGACCGGCTGACCGGCGGCCGCGTCATGCTCGGCGTGGGGCTCGGCGCGTACCGCGAAGAGTTCGAGGCGGTGCATCCGGAGATGAAAGGCGCCCACCGCGGGACGATGGTGGAGGAAGGCATTGAAGGGCTGCGGCGCCTGTTCGCGGACGGGCGTGCGAGCTTCGCCGGCCGGTACGTGCGATTCGACGGCGTGGAACTGGCGCCGAAGCCGAGCCAGCAGCCGTTTCCGATCTACGTGACGGCGCACGCGTCCTCGGGGCTCGAGCGCGTCGGGCGGCTCGGCGACGGCCTGATCGTGGCGGCGCGCACTCCCGCTCAGACCCGGCGCGAGTGGGCGGAGGTGCGGCGGGCGGCCGAGGCCCACGGTCGCGATGCCGGCGCGCTCAGCCTGCACGTGCAGACGTGGCTCGCCTTCGGCGACACGACGCGAGAGGCTGAAGAACGCGTGCTGCGGTCGCAGCACTTTCGCCGCATGGCCGCGGGGGACCGCGGACGCAGCGACGCGGCGCGGCTGGCGGATTTTCGGGCCGGCAACCTGCTGGGGACGCCGGCGGAGGTCGCCGGGCAGGTCGCGGCGTTTGAGGCCGCCGGGGCCTCGCACCTTGGCATCATTCTGCTGGTCGACACCATGGAGGAGTTGCTCGCGCACATGGAGGTGTTTGCGGAGAAGGTCGTTCCGGCAATCGCGTAGGCCGCATATCCGGCGAAGGGGAGGGGACCAGTGGCGCGGATCGAGATCGTATTGGGCGATGAGGTGTTTCACGCGACGCTTTCGGAGGCCACGGCGCCGAAAACCGTCGCGGCGGTCCTGAAGGCGCTGCCGTTCGAGGGGCGGGCGGTGCACGCCCAGTTGAGCGGGGACATGTTCCGCATGTTTGAGCACGCGCCGATTCCGGTCGACAAGACCGAGAACCAGCAGGCGTATCAGGCGCCCGGCGAGATCGTCTACTTCCCGCCGATCCAGGAGATCGCGATCGCGTACGGCGCGGCGCGGTTTCGCGGGAACGCGGGCTTTCTGTATCTCACCCCGCTCGGGTTCGTCGACGAGGGGGACCTGCCGCGGCTCGCCAAAACGGCGGAGCGCCTGATGTGGGACGGCTCGAAGCGCATCCAGTTCCGCCGGGCGGAGGGCGCCAAGGCCGTAGCCCCGCAGGCCCCCGTGCAGAGCGGCCGGCAGATCGAGATCGACGTCGACGGCGTCGCCGTGACGGCGTCGCTCCTTGAGGCGACCGCGCCGAAAACCGCGGCGGCGCTGTGGGAGGTCCTGCCGCTCACGGGCCGTGTCACGAACACGAAGTGGAGCGGCCAGATGCTGCGGTTTTGGGGCGGCGACGGCGAACTCGGCCAGGTGCCGATCCGGGTCGAATCGGCGGAGAACGGCCAGGAGCTGCACTGGCCCGGCTACCTCTACTACCATCCGACGTACCGCGGGCTGCGCCTGTGCTACGGGCAGGCGCAGCAGAGCGGGCCGGCCACCGTGTCCCATCTGACCCCGCTCGCGCGCCTCGCGGGCGATTGGAGCGCCTTCCGCGCGAAGGTCGCCGCGATCATGTTCGAGGGCGCCAAGACGATGACGATCCGTCGCAAGGAGCGCTAGGCGGATGAAGAAGATCACGGTAGAACTCGACGGGGTCCGGGCGGAGGGCGAGTTGTGGGACGACCGGGCGCCGAAGACGGTCGCGGCACTCCTCCCGCACCTGCCGATCTCCGACCGAACGATCCACGTCCGCTGGTCCGGCGCCGCCTGGCGGACCGAGAAAAACTATCCGCTCACGGTCGGCGAGATCGAGAATCGGGCGACGCGGCTCGAACGAGGCGACATTATCTACTACGACGCCCCCGAGCACGACCTGTTCAAGGTCGCGTTCATCTATGGCCAGAGCCAGTGGCGCGATCCGAAGGGCGAGCTCTACGTCGCGCGCATCGGCAAGGTGACGAAGAACCTCGACGCGTTCGTCAAGGTCTGCGACCAGGTCCTGTTCCAGGGTCCCAAGGCGGTGACGATCCGGCTCGCGTGATCGGCCCGCGTCGCCGGACGAAACGGGGTTGGGGGAGGCGAGGCATGAGACGCCGGGAGTTTCTGCGCACGATCGCGGCCGCCGCGGCCGGGTACGCGCTGGCACGGGGCGGCGCATTTCGGGGGGCGGAGGCGGCGGGGGCGCCTCAGCACGGGGGCACCCTGCGCGTGGGGTGGATTCCTAACGCGCACACGCTCGATCCGCACTACTCCGTGGACTTCGCGGAGCGGCACGTGATGTACGCCGTGTATAACACGTTGGTCGCCGTCAGCCCGTCCTTCGAGATTCTGCCGGAGCTGGCCCGGTCGTGGAAGATCGAGCCGAACGGCAAAATTATCGCGTTCCAGCTGCAGCCGGGCGTGAAATTCCACGATGGTACGGCCTGCGACGCGGCGGCGGTGAAGTGGAACATCGACTTTATGCTCGACGCCGCGAACAACTCGCCGCAGCGAAAGCAGATCGAGCCGTTCATCGCGGGGGTCGACGCCACCGGGCCGGCCGGCGTCGTCTTCCATCTCAAGGCGCCGTGGCCCGGCCTGCTGGCCGCGCTCGCCGAGCGCCCCGGCTTCATCGCGTCACCCGCGGCCTGGCAGAAGTACGGCAAGGATCTCGGACGGCACCCGGTCGGCACCGGGCCGTTCGAATTCGTCGAGTGGGTGTCGGACGACCACGTCACGCTCAAGCGCTTTGCCGGTTACTGGGACAAGGGCAAGCCCTATCTTGACGGCATGGTCTACCGGGTCATACCGGATCCGGCCGTACGCGGCACCATGGTCCGCACCGGCGAGATCGACACCGCCAGCTCGCCCGACCCGAAAGACATCCCCGGGCTGGAGCACGCCCCAAACGTAAAGGTGATCACGGAGAACCCCTCCGGCCACTGGTGGGCCACCCAGTGGCGCGTCGACCGGCCGCCGTTCAACAACAAGCCGCTCCGTCAGGCGATCGCCTACGGCATCGACCGGGCGGAGTTCGTCAAAGTGATGCTGGGCGGCCGCGGGACGGTCGCGAAGGGCCCGACGCCGTCCAACGTCTGGTGGTACAACGACGGCGTCAAGGGCTACACGTACGATCCCGCCAAGGCCAAGAGCCTGCTCGCGGAAGCAGGCCACGCCGGCGGATTCTCGGCCGAGTTCGCGACCGACAACACGCCGCTCGGGCTGCAGTTCGCGGAGCTGCTGCAGCAGCAGCTCAAGAAGATCAACGTCAACATCACGATCAACCCCGTCAACCCGGCGGACATGTACCAGCAGGTGCTGGCCGCGAAGTTGAACTGGTCGCGCACGGACTGGACGCTCCGCGGAGACCCCGACGGCCTCCTGCGAATCCTGTTCTATACCGGTAACTTCGCCAACTCGACGAGCTATTCGGGCGTCGACCGCTTGCTGACCGATGCGAGCTCGACGTACGATCGCGCGATCCGCAAAAAAGTCTACGGCGAGATCGAGCAGACGGTGATCAACGACGCGCCGTACGTCTGGATCATGTACGTGCCGGAGTACGAACCGACGCGGACTTCGGTGCAGGACTTTGTCTGGATCCCGGACTCCGTGCCGCGCTACCGCGACCTGTGGATCACCAAGTGAGATGACCCCGCGGAGGGCGGCCCCGGCGCGCCGGGGCCGCTGACCCCGTGGCGCGCTACATCGTGCAGCGCCTCCTGGCCATCGTCCCGATGGCCGTCCTGCTGACCGCGGCGGTGTTCGCCCTGGTGCACGTGTTCCTGGGCGATCCCGTGGTCTTGATGCTTGGACGGGAGGCGGACCCGGAGACGGCGCAGCGGCTGCGCCACGAACTCGGCCTCGACCGCCCGCTGTACGTACAGTACGGGGACTGGCTGTCCCACGCCGCACGCGGTGACCTCGGCCGGTCCCTGCGAGACCGCGTGCCGGTGGCGCAGGCGATCGGGCAGCGAATCCAAGTCACCGGGGAGCTGACGGTGCTCGCCATGGTCGCGGCGTTCGCCACGGCGCTGGTGCTCGGGACGGGGTCGGCCGTGCGAGCCGGCGGCGTCCTGGATTTCGCCGTGTCGGGGTTTTGCATCGCGGGCGTGACGCTGCCGAACTTCCTGGTGGGCATCATTCTGATCTTTGTCTTTGCGCTCACCCTGCGGTGGTTGCCGAGCGGCGGGTACGCGCCGCCGTTCTCGCAGCCGCTCGACAACCTCCGGCTTATGATCCTGCCGACGGCGACGCTGAGCCTCGCCTACATCGGGTTTCTGAGTCTCGTCTTGAAATCGAGTCTCAAAGTGGCGCTCGGCGCGCCCTACGTGCAGACGGGCCGCGCGAAGGGGATCACCGAACGCCGGGTGCTCGTCCGTCACGCCTTGCGGAACTCGCTCATACCGCTGCTGAGCGTGCTGGGGGTCGAAATAGGCCGGCTGTTCGGCGGCGCCGTGATCACGGAGACGATCTTCGCCCTGCCGGGCGTCGGCCGGCTGCTGGTCGATTCGATCCTCGGGCGGGACTTTCCGGTGATCCAGGCGGTCGTCGCGCTGCTCACCTTCGGCGTGCTCGTCGTGAACCTGTGCGTCGATCTCGCCTACGGATGGCTCGATCCACGGGTGACCTACGAATGAACTGGGGCGCCGCCGTCTACGCGCGGCCCGCGGCGGGGCGGCCGGCCCGGCCGGTCGCGCGGTGGCGGCGGCTTCTCCGGAATCCGCCGCTGGTAGTGGGCGGGTGTTTCGCCGGGGCGGCGGTCGCGATGGCCCTGCTGGCGCCGTTTCTCGCGCCGTACGATCCGCTGACCTACCACCCCGATCACACGCTCGAAGGCCCGAGCCGCACGTTCCTGCTCGGTACCGACAATCTCGGGCGGGACATCCTGAGCCAGGACATCTACGGCGCGCGGATCTCGCTCGTCGTCGGATCCGCAGCGGTACTGTTCGGCCTCGCGGCCGGTCTCCCGTGGGGGCTCGTCAGTGGCTTTCTTGGCGGACGCCTCGACTACGTGCTGATGCGGCTGGCCGACGTGGCCCTCGTCTTCCCCTCGCTCGTCCTCGCGCTCGTGATCCGCGCGTTCCTCGGGTCGAGTCTGCTCAACGTGATCATCGCGCTCGGCGTCACGATTACGCCGGGCCTCGCGCGCGTCACGCGCGGCGAGGTGCTGAGCATCCGGTCCCGGGACTTCGTCGTCGCGGCCGTCGCCACCGGCGCCAGTACGCCGCGCATTCTGCTGCGTCACATCGTGCCCAACATCCTCGACCTGATCGTGGTCCTGGGCACGGCGGGGATGGGCGGCGCGATCCTGACCGAGGCGAGCCTGTCGTTCCTCGGGTTCGGGACGCCGCCGCCGGCCCCGAGCTGGGGGCGCATGCTCCGCGAGGGGTACGCGTACCTCCTGATCACGCCGTGGATCTCGCTGAGCGCGGGCGCCGCGATCTTCATCGCGGTGCTTGGCTTCTATCTCGCCGGCGACGGGGCGCGGCGCCTGCTGCACCGCGAGCGGGTGTGAGGCCTGTCCCCCGGAGCGCCCGCCACGCTACAATAGTGCCGGCAGCGATGCCCGTCACCAGGAAACTCCTCGGAGGCGCCAGTATGCGCATCGGTCTCTGTCAGCTCGTGTCGTCCCCGACGAAGTCGGAAAATCTGGAGGCGGGAATCCAGGCCATTCGGGAGGCCAAGCGCCGCGGCGCCGACGTCGCGCTGCTGCCCGAGGTCTATATGGCGTTCCTGCATCCCAAGGATCCGAGGGCCGCGGTGGAGGTCGCCGAGCCGGTGGACGGGCCGTTCGTTTCCGCGCTCGCGGCCGAGGCCCGGGCGCAGCATCTCTACGTGGCCTGCGGCCTGTGGGAGACCGCGCCCGGCGAACGCGAGCGCGCGTTCAACACGACGGTGCTCCTCGGGCCTGATGGGCAACTCATCCTCGCCTACCGCAAGACGCATCTGTACGACGCGTTCGGTTTCCGCGAGTCGGACCGGATCGTGGCCGGCAGCGAGCCACCGGACGTGGTCCACACGGCTCTTGGGACGTTCGGCCTGCTGGTGTGCTACGAACTGCGCTTTCCCGAGCTAACCCGGCGCCTTGCGCTCGCCGGCGCGGAGGTCCTGTTGCTGCCGGCGGCCTGGGTCGCCGGCCCCCTCAAGGAGTCGCACTGGGCGACCTTGATCCGGGCACGGGCGATCGAGAACACCATTTTCGTCGCCGCGGCCAACCAGACGGGCAACATCAGCACCGGCCGTAGCCTGCTGGTCGACCCGATGGGCGTGGCGCTGGTCGACGGCGGGGAAGAGCCCGCTGTCTACGTCGGAGATGTCGACCTTGCACGCATCGCGCGCGTCCGTCAGAAGCTGCCTGTGCTGCAGCACCGCCGTGAGGCGCTGTACACGCCGCCCGCGGCGGCAGATGCACGGCCGGCCGTCGGGGCGCGCCGGTAGTCCGACTCGGCCTCGCGATCCGCGCCGCTGAGCGGCGCGACGACGAACTGGCGCTCGCGCGCCGGCTCGGTTACGATGCCGTCGAAATCAGCATGGACGGCACCGGCATCATCTTCGGCGGCCGGCTCCATCCGGACCGGCTGCGCGAGGCCCTCCGCGCGTACGCCGAGCAACCCTTCGGCTATTCCGTGCACAGCCCGAGCAGCCTCGACCTGCGGGACCGGCGTAACCGCGAGGCGCAGATGGACTTGGCCCGCGCGACGCTCCGGTTTAGCCGGGAGGTCGGCGCGCGTGTGCTCGTGATTCACTTCGAGCGGCGCGCCCACGATCGGGAGGACGAAGCCGCATTCACCGACGCGATCCTGAGCCTCTCCGACGAGGCCGGCGACGTGAAGCTGGGCATCGAGAACATCGAGGTCGAGCGCGTCGAGCCTGTCGTCGAACGGGTGCGCGAGATCGGGCGGCCGAACGTGATCATGACCCTCGACGTCGGCCACGCCGCGCTCGCCGCCGCCCAGTTCGAGTTTGATCTGCTCGACGGGATCCGCGCGGCGCTGCCGGTAGTCGGGCATGTGCACGTCAACGACAACTTCGGCCGCTACGACCCGCTGCGCCTCGAGAACTTCACGCTCTACCGCACGCAGACGCCGGCCGACACGTTCCCGCTCGGCAAGGGCGACCTACACCTACCCGTCGGATGGGGTGCCCTTCCTCTGGAGCGGGTCTTCGGCGCGCTCCGGGGGTACCGTGGGACGGTGATCCACGAGTACCGGCATCATCTGTTCGCGGGTAGCGCGGCCGCCGATCATGCCCGCGTGCGCGCCCTCGTGGACGCGCTGGACGGGGCGGCCCGTTAAGGGGGCTCGATCCGAGAGTGAAGAAAGGGTGCTGGGCGCAGAGCCCGAATTGGGGCATTCCACAGCAACCGATCCGAACGGGGGGGGTGGACGTTTGTGAGACAGCATAGCAAGATGCGCGGTTTGGTGCCGGTGCTGCTGGCCCTCGCGGTGGCGGTCGTACTCGTCCCGACGTCGATGCCGCGAAGCGCCGGCGCCGCCGGAGAGGTGACGCTCAACGTCTATATCAACGGCGATACCAACATCCTCGACCTATGGAGCAAGTCGATCCTTCCGACGTTCACCAAGCACTACCCGCAGTACCGCGCGAACATGGTCGGCCTCATGCACGGCAACGGCGGCCAGGGCGTCCTCGACAAACTGATCGCCGCGAAGCGCGCCGGCCGGACGACCGACGTGGACCTTTGGGAGACCGAGCCGTCGATGGTGGAGCAGGGCATCCCGGAGGGCCTGTGGGTCAAGCTCAGCGACAAGCTGGTCCCGAATATCGCGAAGGTGGCGGCCGAGAAGATCGCAGCGACGGGCGGTTACAGCGCACCCTACCGCGGTTCGTCGGTCATCATCGGCTACAACAGCGCGTTCGTGAAGAACCCGCCGAAGACATTCGACGACCTGGTCGCCTGGATCAAGGCGAACCCGGGTAAGTTCACGTACTGCGATCCGAACACCGGCGGCTCGGGCCAGGCCTTCGTCTCCGCAGCGATCTATAAGTTCGTGAACCCTGACAAGTTTGCCGGGAACGCATACGATCCCAAAGAGGAGACCGCTTGGGAGCCGGCATGGAAACTGCTGCACGATCTGCAGCCGGCGGTGTACAACAACGGCTTCCATCCCAACGGTAACGTCGCAGTGCTCCAGCTGCTCGGCCAGCAGAACATCTACGTGGCACCGGTCTGGTCCGACATGGGCCTCGACTTCTACAAGCGCGGCCTCGTGCCGAAGACGGTGAAGTACGAGCAGATCACCCCGCCGCTGTTCGGCGGCGACTCCACCGTTACGCTGCCGTCGTTCTCGGCCCACCTCGAGGGCGCGTTGACGCTGCTCAACTGGCTACTGACGCCGGAAGCTCAAGCACTCGTGATCCGTGACGTCTCGGGCTACCCTGGCGTGGACTGGAAGTACATGCCGGACTCGGTCCGCAAGCAGTTCGCGGACGTGGCGAAGCCGTACGCGCCGCTACCGAACGCCAAATACCTCGCGGACATCAAGCGGCTCTGGCACGATCGGGTGGCGGCGGGACAGTAGCCCCCGTGTGAGCGACGCGGCGTTGATCCCGCGGCCGCGCCGCGGGGTAGGACTGCGGCAGGGAGCGCTGGGGCTCGCCCTGGTGCTCCCGCCGCTTCTGGTGCTGGCGTTTCTCGTTGCCGTGCCGGCGGTCACCGCCGTGATCGAGACGCTGACGCCGGAGGGCGGCGGCGGTCTGACGTTCGCGAACTACGCCCGCGTCCTGGCCGTCCGCACGCTGCGCGCCGACATCGCGTTCACGGTCGGCATCACGCTGCTGTCCGTTGCCGTCGTGTTCGCGCTGAGTTACCCGCTCGCGTTGTATCTGCGCTTCTCGCGCGGCGGCGCGGCGCGCGTGCTCGGCGTGCTGTTCGTCGTGCCGCTGTTCGTGCCGGTCGTCATCGCGTCGTTCGCGATGATCACCTTCCTCGTCAACCACGGCTTCGTCTCGACGATGCTGTATCAGGCGGGAGTCCGTGCGTTCCCCCGGCTCGTCTACAACGGGACCGGGATCATGCTCACGCAGGTCTGGGTCAACATCCCGTTCGCGGTGCTGATCCTGGGCGCGGGCCTCCAGGCGATCGACGACGCGCTGATCGACGGCGCGCGGGACGTGGGTGCGGGCCCGGTGCGGACGTTCCTGTCGATCATCCTCCCGCTCAATGCCGTGCCGACGATGATCGCGCTCACGCTGCTGTTCATCGGCGTCTTCGGGTCGTTCACGATTCCGTACCTCGTCGGCGGCAACGCGCCGGCGATGCTCGGCGTGACGATGACCAATTATCTGACCCAGTACCTGCAGCGCGCGGAGGCGGTGACGATCGCGGTGCTGGCGTTCGTGATCGCGTCCGTCGTCGGGGCGGTATACGTGGCGAGCGTGAGCCGCCGCGAGCGGGGAGCGATGTGAGTACCCTGTGGCCGTGGGCCGCGGGGACGTTCCGCCGCGCCGCCGGCGCGGCCGCCCTGCTGGCGTTGGCGTCGTTCATCCTGGGACCGCTGTTGACGCTGCTGGTCTGGGCGTTTGCCGGGACGTGGCTGTTCCCGAACCTGCTGCCGGAGTTCTCGCTGCGGTGGTGGGCGTTCGTGCTCGGCAACGCGGACGTCGGGAAGGCGATCCGCATGAGCCTGATGAGCGCGCCGGTCGCGACGCTCGTCTCGGCGGTGATCTGCGTTCCCGCCGCCTACGCGTTCGCGCGGCTCGAGTTCCCCGCGAAGCGTGTCCTGCTGCTGTCGTTTCTGACGGCGAACGCCTTTCCGAAGATCGGGCTCTACGTGAGCATCGCGACGCTGCTCTACCGGCTCGATCTCATGGACACGCTCACCGGCGTCATCCTGATTCAGCTCATCAACACGCTGCTGTTCATGATCTGGATTCCGACCGGCACCTTCCGGGCCATCAACCGCAACCTCGAGGAGGCCGCGCGCGACGCGGGCGCGGGACCGCTGCGCACCTTCTTTCAGATCACGCTCCCCATCGCGCTGCCGGGCATCATCGTCGCCGGGTTGTTCGCCTTCATCGCCGCGTTCGACGAGGCGCAGGGCACGCTGATCGTGGGCACGCCCAACCACATGACGATGCCGGTGCTGATGTACAATCTCGTGCTGAGCTATCCGCAGCCGGTCGGCGCGGTATTTTCGATCCTCTTGTCGCTGCCGTCGCTCGTGCTGCTGCTGTTCGCTCAGCGCTACCTCCGCGCCGGCTACCTGGCGGCAGGGTATAGCCTATGAGCGGCGGCCGCGCGTCCGGCCGGAGAGGCGTCTGATGGCGCGGCTCGAACTTGCCGGTCTCAGCAAGCGCTTCGGCGCGCATGCGGCGGTTCGCGATCTGACGCTCGAGGTGCGGGACGGCGAGCTGATGTGCCTGCTCGGGCCCTCGGGATGCGGCAAGACCACGACGCTGCGGATGATCGGCGGCTTCGAGAACCCGGACGCCGGCGACATCCGGATCGACGGCCGCAGCGTCGTCGACCTGCCCCCCGAACGCCGGCCCACGGCAATGGTCTTCCAGCGATACAACCTGTGGCCGCACATGACGGTCGAGGGGAACATCGCGTTCGGCCTTCGTCTGCGGCGCCTCCCGCGCGCCCGGATCGAGGCCAAGGTGCGCGACGTGCTGGCCCTCGTCGGGCTGCCCGACGTCGCCCGGAAGTATCCCCACCAGCTCTCGGGGGGCCAGCAGCAGCGCGTGGCGGTGGCGCGGGCGCTGGTGCTCGAGCCCAAGTTGCTGTTGCTGGACGAGCCGTTCAGCAACCTCGACGCCCGGCTGCGCGTCCACATGCGCGAGGAAGTCAAGCAGCTGCAACGCGAGATCGGCATCACGACCGTCTTCGTGACCCATGACCAGGAAGAGGCGCTGACGATCGCCGACCGGATCACCGTCATGCGCGACGGCCTGGCGGAGCAGGTCGATACACCGTCGCGGTTGTACGCCAACCCGCGGACGCTGTTCGTCGCCGACTTCATCGGGACGATGAACATCCTACCGGCGCGCGTACACGCGCGGGACGGCGTGCTGGCCGCCGGGCCCTGGCGGCTGGCGCTGCCTGAGACCCCCTGGCCCGACGGCGCGGAAGTGCGGCTGGCGGTCCGGCCGGAGGATTTGGTCATCGACCCGGCCGGCATCTTGGCGCCGGTTCGCCGCGTGATGAATCTGGGACACTATCTCCAAGTCTTGGTGGACGTGCCCGGCGTGGGCACGGTGCGGCTCTTCACCGACAAGGAAAAGGCGCCCGCGGAGGGCCGGGAGATCGGGCTCCGGATCACGCGCGGCCTCGCGTTCAAGGACGGGGAGCCGGTGGCGATCGGGGAGCCGGCGCGCCGGCCGGCAGACCTTCGCCGGTGAACGCCGCGCCGGCGGCCGGCACCCGTGCCTAGCACTCGTGCCTAGCGCGTTACCTTTCCGCCGAGCCGTATAGGGCGGCCGGCACCGGCGGCACCGTAATCCGCCGTCCGGTTTCCGCCGCCGCCAGGAGCGCGTCGCAGACGAGCGCGCACGCGAGGCCGTCGGCGAACGTCGCGCCCGCCTTCGGGCCGCCCGTGCCGGCGATCCGGCGGACGAGCTCTTCGAGCTGATGGACGAAGCCGCTCTCCCAGCCGAGCGTATGACCCGGCGGCCACCACCGCCCCCCGTACGGGTGGGTCTGTTCGGTCACCAGCACATCGGCGAGGCCGCGCGCGTCGCCGTCGCCGTGATATACGCGCAGCTCGTTGAGGCGCTCGAGGTCCCAGACCACGGTCCCGCGCTCGCCATTGAGTTCGAAGGTGAACAGGTTCTTCCGGCCCGGACACATGCCGCTTGCTTCGAGCGTGCCGACCGCGCCGTTGTGAAACTCGAGGGTGGCGACGACCGCGTCCTCGACGGTGACGGACGCCGTGCCTCCGCCGCGCGGCCGTTCGGGCACGTAGGTGCGGGTCGCCGCGGTTACCGCCGTGACGGGCCCGGCCAGCGCGAGCGCGAGGTCGATCGGGTGCGCCGCAAGATCGCCGATCACGCCGCTCCCGGCCGCGCTGCGGTCGTGCCGCCATCCCCACGGGGCCTGCGGATCCACCAGCGAGTCGTCGCTGTAGCGGCAGCGGAAGTGATAGAGACGCCCGAGGTCGCCCGATTCGACCATCCGCCGCGCCAGCAAAACCGCCGCCATGAAACGGTAGTTGAAGCCCGTCATCGCGACACGGCCGGTGTCGTGAGCCGCGCGCGCCATCTCCGCGGCTTCCCGGGCGGTGCGGCCGAGCGGCTTCTCGCAGAGGACGGTCTTGCCGGCGCGGAGCGCCGCGATGCTCGGCTCCGCGTGGAGGCCGTTCGGGGCCGCGTTGATGAGCACGTCGATGCCGGGATCGTCAACGAGCGACTGCCATTCCGTCACCGCCCCTCCGGCACCGTACCGGCGGGCGGCCTCGTCGACCGCGTCCCGGGTCCGGCCGCAAAGGGCGACAAGGCGCAGCGGCGCCGGCGCGTCCGGGAACAGTTCGGCGTGGCGGCGCACCGCCGCCAGGTGCGCCTTCGCGACGCCCGTGTAGCCGAGGATCGCGACGCCGAGCGGCCGCGGCACGCTAACTCAGAGCGTGCGACACTTTGCGGATGGCGCGGACGATGTCGGCCTCGTCCCGCTCGGTCAGCAGCGGGTGCAGATCGATGTGGATCGCGCGCTTGAGCAGATCGTCGCTTCGCGGGAACATGCCTTTCTCGAGGCGCGCGCGGCCCCGGTAGTGCGGGCACTCCCACGAACAGTGGCGCTCCGCAAACATCCGGCGCTCGATGATCTGGTCGAAGTGGTAATAGACGTGCTGGCCGCTGTCCCAGGCCACGGTGTTCCGGATCCCTTCGCCGTTGAGGGCGGCGCTGAACGACCGCGTCTGCTCCGCCGACGGCAGAAAGAACATCAAGGTCGCGCCCGTGTCACCGCCGGCGTCGGGTAGGGGCCGGGGCGTCAGGCCCGGCACGCCGGTGAGCCCGTCCAGGATCGCCCGCTTATGCGCCTGCATACGCTCGACGATGCCGTCCATCCGGCCGAGCTGCACAAGGCCGATCGCGCCGGTGATCTCGCTCATGCGGAAGTTGAGGCCGATCATCAGCGGGTTGCCGGAGGGGAGCGTTTCGTCGAGTTCCTGGATGCGCGCGGAACCCTGGTCGTGGAACCGCACCGCGCGATCGTACAGCCCGGCGTCGTTCGTGACGACGACGCCGCCTTCGCCGGTGGTGATCACTTTGTGATACTGGAGGCTGAAGGCCCCGAGATCGCCGAACGTCCCGAGCCGCGCGCCCTTGTATCGGCCACCCACCGCCTGCGCCGTGTCTTCGACGACGCGCAACTTGTGCCGTCTTGCCGTTTCCATAATCGGCGCCATATCGGCGCCAGCGCCTCGCATGTGGACCGGCAGCACCACTTTGGTCGCGGGGGTGATCGTGGCGTCGATCGCGCGGGGGTCCATGTTCAGGCTCTCGTCCACGTCGACGAACACCGGCACCGCGCCGAGGATCACGACGGCGTTGATCGTCGCGATCCAGGTGTAGGTCGGCACGATCACCTCGTCGCCCGGACCGGCGCCGAGGGCGGCGAGCGCGGTCATGAGCGCAGCGGTGCCGGAGGTGACGCCGACCGCATGCCGCGCGCCCACCGCGCGGGCGAACGCATGCTCGAACTCGACGACTTTACCGAGCGGCTTCGGGCCGTAGTGGCGGAAGAGGCTCTGGCTGTCGAGCACCTCCATGACCGCGGCCTTCTCCTCGGCGCCGATCAGCAGGCCGCCGGGATAACCGGGGAGGAGGGGTTCGGTGCGAACCGGGGTCCCCCCATCAACTGCCAGACGCTCACCGGCCGTTCTGCTCATGGCCTGCCTCCTGTCGTGCCTCGGATGATGAGCTCGTTCGCCACGGTGGTGACGGGGCGCGCCGTTCGCTCTCCCGCGATGAGCCGGAGGAGGATGCGCGCCGCCGTCGCGCCCATCACGTCTTTGCGGATTCGCACGGTCGTCAGCGGTGGATCCGTCGTCGCGGCGAGCTCGATGTCGTCCATCCCGACGATGGAGAGATCGGAGGGAATGCTGAGCCCCGCCGCCCCGGCCGCTCGCATCACGCCGAGCGCCTGCTTGTCAGTTACCGCGAAAATCGCCGATGGGCGATCGGCCAGCGCGAGCAGCTCGCCGGACCGCCGGAACGCAGCATCGGGATCGACGGGAATCAGCGCTTCGAGCGCCGGATCGCGCTCGACTCCCGCGTCGCGCAGCGCGGCCGCGAAGCCCCCATGCGTCTCGCGGCCGAACGGGTAGTCGACCGCGGCGCCGATGAAGCCGATGCGGGTGTGCCCGAGGTCCAGGAGATGTCGGGTGGCTGTGTATGCGCCGCCGGTGTTGTCGTTCACCACCGCCGGCGCCGCGACGCCCGATACGAGGTTGTCGAGGATGACGACCGGGATGCCCGCGCCGAGCGCCGCGCGCACCCAGCGCGCCTCGACGACGCCGGCCACGAGGATGCCGTCGACTTCGCGCGCTTGCGCCATCTCGACGAACGGGGGCGCGGAGGAGGCGGGGCGGAGTGGCGGTGCGATCAGCATCCGGACGCCGACCTCCTCGAACACGCTGCCGACGCCGGCGAGGACGGCCCGATAGAAGAGGTCCGAAAAAATGCCCGTCATGTTGAGTCCCGGCACGATCGCGACGGAGTTGGAGCGTCCGAGCTTGAGGCGCCGGGCCGCCGCGTTCGGCGTGTAGCGCAGGCGCCGCGCGGCGTCCCGCACGCGTTTGCGGGTGACCGCGCTGATCCGGGCGCGGCCGTTGAGGGCCTGGGAGGCGGTGGGCAACGAGACCCCAGCCATTTGGGCGACGTCGCGGAGGCTGCTCGCCGACCGGAGGCGCCGGCGAAGCCGCGCCGTGGCCTTGTCCTTGCGCGCCGGCACCCTCGCCACGGCTAGTCCCGCACCGTCACGTGAACAGGCCGCACGACCCCATTGTGGGGACCGCACCTACATTTGTCAAACCGATTTGACAGGAATTCGCGCGGACCGGCCAGAATCGTCAGGCCCACAGCGCGCAGACGATCAGATATTCGCCCTCGGCCGCCGCGATTGGCCGCCCTGCGGCGGCTGCGCTCACTGCGTTTGATGCCTCGGAGGTGCGGGCGCTTGCCAGCACGGCCTCTGGGATCGGGACGGGTCGCCGAGGACGCCCGGGATCTTCCGGTCGCGCACCAGACAGACGTGCTCGTCGTAGGCGGCGGCATCGCGGGCGTCATGGCCGCCCTTGCCGCGGGGCGCACCGGCGTCCGAACGCTCGTCGTCGAGCGCTTCGGCTCGCTCGGCGGCACCGGCACCGCGGCGATGATGAACCTGTTTTACGTCCCCTACGCGGCGTCGCGTGGTCTGATCCGGGAGTTGTTCGACCGGCTGATCGCGCGCGGCGGCGCGATCCCGGGCGAGTTCGTTGTCTACGATCCCGAGTTGTACAAGGTGACGGCCCTCGAGATGCTGGCGGACGCGGGTGTCCGCGTGCTGCTGCACACGTTTGTGAGCGACGTCGTGCTCGACGGACGCCGGCTCGGCGGTATCGTCGCGGAGAACAAGTCCGGCCGGCAGGCGATCCTGAGTCGAGTCACGGTGGACGCGAGCGGGGACGGCGACATCGCGGCGCGGGCCGGCGCCCCCTACATCAAAGGCCGTGAGCGCGACGGCAAGATGCGGCCGATGACGCTCATTTTCCGGATGGGTGGGGTTGACGTTCCGCGGCTCGTCGATTACGTGCGGACGCACCCGGAGGACTTCTCGCCCGATCCGCTTCAGTGCATGCTCGATCTCGAGCACCAGATGATCCGCGTCTTCGGGTTCTTCAAGATGGTCGAAGCGGCGAAGGCGCGCGGCGAGCTGTGGCCAGACTGCTACTACTTCCGCGTGGAATCGGTCTTGCCCGACCGCGGGGTGCTGACCGTCAACGCAACCCGGGTCTATGGCGTGGACGGCACCAACGCCGAGGACCTGTCGCATGCCGAGATCGAGACGCGCCAACAGATGATCCAGCTGGCAACCTGGGCACGCGCGCGCGTCCCGGGGTTCGAGCGCTCCTTCATTCTCGACTCCGCGAACACGATCGGCGTGCGGGAGACCCGCCGGATCCGCGGCGGGTACCTTATGACCGAGGACGACATCCTGGCCGGCCGCCAGTACGATGATGTGGTCGGCGTCGACGCGAACCAGCAGAACCCGCGCCAGCAGGGGGGCCACCCACCTGACGGCAAGGAAGGTGGTCCTCAGGACGCCGAGGCGCGGGGGATGGTGGCCAAGATGTTCGTCTACGAGATTCCGTACCGATGCCTCGTGCCCCGCGAGGTCGACGGGCTGTTGGTGGCGGGGCGCTGCATCTCCGTCGACCACCACGCGGACGTCTACACCCGCAACCAGGGCACCGCGATGGCCACCGGCGTCGCAGCCGGCGTCGCCGCGGCGCTGGCCGCGCGCGCGGACGTTGCGCCGCGGGCCGTCGACGTGCCGGCGGTGCAACGCCAACTAACCCACCTTGGCGTCGACCTCGGGTTGCTGCGGCGCCTTGGGCCGTCGCCAACGTCGCTTGAAGTCTGAGGCGCCGGCGATGCGGGTGCGTCCGGAAGTCGACGTCCTGGTCTGTGGTGGTGGAACGGCGGGCGCGGTCGCCGCGATCGCCGCGGCGCGCACCGGCGCTCGGACGCTGCTCGTCGAGCAGTACGGCACCGTCGGCGGGATGGCGTCGGCCGGGATGTCGTTCCTCGGTGTGAGCGACGGCGGCGGGCAGCGTGCGCTCGGCGGGATCGGGGCGGAGTTGTTCGAGCGCCTCACCGGCGCGGGGGCCGCGTTCGAAGATCGGCCGGACAAACAGGTTGCGTCGGTAACGGTGGCCGACCCGGTCGCACTGCAGCAGACGCTGTTGGAGATGCTGCTCGACGCCGGTGTCAAGTTCCTGCTGCACACCTTTTGCGTCGACGCGGTGATCGAGGGGCCGCGCGTGCGCGGGATCCTCGCGGCCAACAAGGGCGGTCTCGAGACCGTCCTCGCGCAGGTGGTCGTGGACGCCACCGGAGACGCGGATGTCGCGGCCCGAGCCGGCGCGCGTTTCATCCTCGGTCGCGCGGGCGACGGCCTCGTCCAGCCCGTGACGCGCATCTTCCGCGTCTGCGACGTGGACGTCGACGAGATGCTGGCCTACCTGCGTGCCCACCCGACGGAGATGGATCTGCCCGAGGGATGGGACGGCGGCGCGTACACCGCCGAGGATCTCGAGGCGCAGTCGGTCGTGATGGACGCGTTTCCCTCCCTCGTCGCCGCGGCCCGGCAGGCCGGCGAGTGGTCCGTGCCGCGCGACCGCATCGGCGTCGAGACCGGGCCCGTGCCGGGCGTCGTGACGGTCAACGCGACGCGCGTCCACGGCGTCGATGCGACCGATCCCGACGGGTTGAGCCGCGCCGAGATCGAGACGCAGCGCCAGATGTTCGAGATCATCCGGTTTCTTCGGCGGCGGGTGCCGGGGTTTCGCAGGACGCGCCTTCTGGATTCAGCCTATCAGGTCGGCGTGCGCGAGTCGCGGCATATCGCGGGCGACTACGTGCTCACGCTGGACGACGTGTTGGCAGGCCGCGATTTCCCGGATGCCGTTGCGCGGGGCGCGTACCCGCTCGACCTGCACGACCTTCGCCCGGGCGCCGAGGTGCTGGGCGCGCGGGTCGGCGGCGGCGGCGTGACGCTGCGCCGGATCGAGCACTCGTACGCGATCCCGCTGCGGTGCCTGCTGCCTGCCGGCCTGGACGGGCTCGTCGTGGCGGGCCGGGCGATCTCCGCGACACATGAGGCCGCGGGGTCGGTGCGCGGCCAGGCGGTCTGCATGGCTACCGGTCACGCCGCTGGGACGATCGCGGCGCTGAGCGCGGCGGCCGCGATGGCGCCCCGCCGGGTCTCCGTGGCGGCCGCTTGCGAAACGCTTCGCGCACAACATGCCGTGTTGGACTCCGCGATCCCGGCGTCATGACGGGGCGGGGCCGCACCACGGGGGGCACGTCAAGGCCGGAAAGGGGGGACGGCGCCGCGCGGAGCTGTTGAACGTCTGGACCGATCACGGCGGATACCGGGATGCCGGTTCGCCGAGAACGCGACGGAGGAGGGATCACGCGTATGCTGCGTCAGCCACGCTACCGGGTCGCCGCGACCGTGCTCGCGGTGTTGCTCGTCGGTCTGCTCCTGACGGGCTCCTTGCCGCAGGCCTCGCGCGCCCAGAACGTCACCACGCTTACGTTCCTGGGTCCAGACTTTGACGAATGGGTCGCGTTCGTCAAGGTCGCCAACGAGATCGGCAAACCGATGGGCATCCAGATCAAGCCCGAGTACCTGCCGTGGGACAACGTCTTCCAGAAGGCGCTCATCGACTCGAAGTCGGGCGTGAAGACGTGGGACTATGTGTACGTCTACAACACCTGGCTTCCGGGCCTCGCGGCCGCCAAGGCCGTGATCCCGATCGATGACCTCATGACGACGCCTGACGCGAAGAAGGCCGTGCAGCCGGGCGACTTCATTACCCTGACGACCGTCGGCCTCCAGTACCAGAGTAAGCTCTGGGCGATGCCGATGCTGGCCGCGCCGTACATGATGGGGTACCGCACCGACCTGTTCGCGGACCCGACCGAGAAGAAGGCGTTCCAGGCCAAGTACGGCTACCCGCTCGCCGTCCCGCAGACGTACAAGCAGTTGATGGAAGTCGCGCAGTTCTTCACCCGCAAGGCGGGTCAGACGCTGATGGGCAAGCCGCTCGACCAGGACTTCTACGGCGTCGTCATGGCGAACAAGAGCGGCGGCTTCCTCTTCCACCGGTATGAGCACATTCTGGTCGCGTTCGGCGCGGATCTGATCTACGATCCGAAGACGATGCAGCCGACCGTGAACTCACCGCAGAGTATCGCGGCTGCCAAGTACTACGTCGCCCTCCACAAGTACATGGAGCCGGGCAGCGAATCGTTGACCGGCGGCGGCGCGGAGCGGATCATGGCGTCCGGCCGCGGCGCGATCGCGATGGATGCTCTCGACAATATGCTGTCGGTGCTGCCGGTGGCGAAGCTGTCCAAGATCGTCGGCAAGGTCAACTACACGCTCCTGCCGACGCAGGTCGCGAGTCGGCCGCACGCCAACGTCGGTGACGCGAACGGCCTCGCGATCTACGCGCTCACCCAACACCGGGCGGAGGCGTTCAAGCTCGCCACCGCGGTGCTGAACACGCAGGGTACGAAGCAGGTCATGAAGGAGTACCCTGCGCTCATTCCCATGCGGAACTCTGTGGTCAACGATCCGGAGGTTCGGACGAACTACCCGAACGTGTTCAATGCGATGAGCGCGTTCATCAACGGCAAGCCGTACACGACGTTCATCCCGCCGCTCAAGGAGTGGGTCCAGGCGCAGGACATCTACGAGCAGGCACTGTCCGCCGCCATGTCGGGGCAGTCCTCCGTGGACGATGCGCTCAACGGGGCCCAGGCCAAGGTCTCGGACTTCTTCAAGCGGCAGGGCTACATCAAATAACCGGCTAATGTCGCGCGGGAAGG
>DATEGA010000106.1:0-3770 GCA_035280345.1 bacterium
CGCGGCGCGCACGAGCCCAACGAGACCCGGCGGGTACACGCGCATCACCGCCAGCACCACGAGCGCGAAGACCACCATGCGGATCTGGCCGTACGCGCGCAGCGCTTCGGAGACGACCTCGACCGTCACCGCCCCGACGACCGGCCCCGCGATCGTGCGCTGGCCGCCGAGGATCACCATAATGATGATAAGGGCCATCTCGTCGAACTTCATCGCGACCGGGCTGAGCAGACCGATGTAATGGCCGTAGAGTGCGCCGATCCCGCCCGCGGCGCTGCTGGCGACCGCGAACGCGAAACGCTTCCAGCGGACGGTATTGACGCCGGCGGCCCGGGCGGCGCCCTCGTCGTCCCGGATCGCACGGAGGCGGTAGCCGGCCGGGGTACGCAGCAGCCACGCGACGCCGCAAATTGCGGCGGCCGCGCACGCGAGGAACAGTTCGTAGTACGGCGCCGGGCCGGCGCCGGGGAACAGCTTCGGGACCGCGAGCCCCAACTCGCCCCGGGTGATGCCGTACTCCATGGAAACCGCGACGCGGGTCGATTCGGCGAACGCCCAGGTCGCCAGCGCCAGATAGAGCGTCCGCAGGCGCAGCGTCACGCTCCCGAGGGCGAAGCCGGCCGCGCCGGCCACCGCCGCGCCCGCGGCAACGCCGAGCGGAATCGGGAGCCCCGTGCGAATCACGAGCAGCGCCGACGCATAGGCGCCGATCCCGGCAAAGACGTGGTGCGCGAGCGAGAAGAGGCCGGTGTAGCCCGCGAGGACGTTCCACGACGAAGCCAGCACGACGTAATACAGCGCCGCCGTCAACACGTGAACGTGGTAGGAGCCGAGGACGAGCGGGAGCAGCGCGGCCGCGGCGAGCCCTGCCGCACCGAGTACCCGGCTCACGCCTCGCGCATCCGCTCGCCCCACAGCCCGGTCGGCCGCAGGGCAAGAATGAGCAAGAGCGCCCCGAACCCGTACACGTCGCGAAACGACGGCGAGAGCAGGACGGAGCCGAGGCTTTCCACGAGGCCGAGCAGCAGGCCGCCGACGATGCTGCCGGGGAGCGAGCCGAGCCCGCCGATGACGATGATCTCAAAACCCTTCACGGTGCTGAGAGCACCGCTTTCCGGAAAGACGAGAAACACAGGCGCGAGTAAGGCACCCGCCGCGCCGGCGAGGCCCACCCCGATCCCAAACGCCAGCATGTCGATCCGGCCTAGGTCGATGCCCGCAGCGGCCGCGCCCAAGCGGTTTTGGGCAACCCCGCGAAGCGCGAGGCCGAACCACGTCCGCCGCACGACAAACGCGAACAGCCCGAGCAGCGTGACCGCACCGAGAAAGGCCACGAACCGGCTGCCGTTAAGGGGCAGCGGCCCCAGCTGGACGGGCGGCGCGTAGTCCGGCGGCGAGAACTGGTAGGGCCCAAAAAGGACGATGGCGAGATTGCGGAAGAGCACCGTGAGCGCGATCGTGACAATCGTCGCGTATTCGTCCAGCCGCTCGAGGGTCCCGCTGAACATCGGCCGGAGCAGCACGCGCTGCACCGCCATCCCCAGCGCGGCAACCCCCAGCGCCGCGAGCGGCACCGCGAGGTACCAGCGCGCGGGGCCGAGCCACGACTCGATCAGCAGGTACTGCGCGTACCCGCCGATCATGTAGAACTCCCCCATCGCCCAGTTGATCATCCGCACGACGCTGTAGATGAACGTGATCCCCACGGCCATGAGGCAGTAGATCGAGCCGACGACCAGGCCCGCGAGGACGTACTGGGCCAGCAGTGTTCCGTCCAGCGGCTACCGCGGCGGCGTGTAGGCGCCGGTCCGGAGCGCCGGCGGGTAGAGAATCGGCGCCCGGTCGTAGGTCTCGTCGACCGTCGTGTACTGCAGCACGATGAGGGGCGGCGACCACTGGTGCCAGGCGAGCCCCGCCGCCCGCGGAAAGGCCACCGACCCGGGCGCGCCGATCCAGGTGTCGAACCGTCCGTGTTCGAGCGCCGCGATGATGCGCTTCGGATCGGCGCTGCACGCCTGGTTCATCGCCTGCGCGAGGATCAGCGCGTCGCCGAACGAGTTGAGGTTGGAGTAGATCGCCGTGTCGTGGTAGCGCTTCGCGTACTCGAGCGCCGCCCACTTGCCGACCGCGGACAGCGCCATCTTCGGGTGGTAGTAGGAGATGAACATCATGTAGTTGCCGCCGGGGCCGAGGTTCTTCCAGAACTCGGGGCGCACCGGGAAGTCATACGAGCCGAGCATCGGCGTCTGCGGGAACATGCCGACGTCGTGGGCCTGCTTCGCGATGAGGTACGCGGGTGTGCCGACGCCGACGTTGATCAGCAAGTCGGGCCGCGCGGCCTTGAACTTCAGAAGCTGCGGCGTGAGGTCGGCCGACGTGCGGTCGAACAGCACCGCGTCGAGCGTGATCCCGGCCTTGCGCGCGGCGATCTCAGCCTTCGTCGCCTCGATCAGACCGATGCCGTAGTCGGTGTTCTCGGCCAGCATCGCGACCTTGTGCCAGCCCTGCGCCTGGATGAAGCCGGTCCAGGCCCGCGCACGGTCCGGGTCGATTGCGTGGGTGCGGAACACCGCGGCGAAGTGCTTGCCCGTAATGTCGCCGGCCGACGCCTGGGTCGAGATAAACGGGACGCCGAGCTCGTCGGCGAGCGGCGCGGCGGCGAGCATCGCTGAGCTGTGGAACTGCCCCCAGATCCCGACAGCGTGCTCCTCCGTGGCGAGCCGCCGGAAGCCCGCGACGGCCTTCTCGGGCGTCCCGCTGTCGTCTTCGACCGCGAGGCGTACCGGTGTCGCGGGCAAACTGCACTGCGTCTTCGGCCCGAAGACGCCGCCCATCACGGTATTGATGTAGGACACTCCGATCTCGGCTCCGCGGGAAATCAGCTGCCCCGCGGAGGCGTCTCCCGGCGGCGACAGCGGCGTCAGCACCCCGAGTGTGATCGCCGCCGGCGCGGCCCACCCGGCGCCGCACGTCTGAACGGCGACTGCCGCGGCCAGGACCGCGGCGATAACGAACAGCATAACGCGTCTCATCGCTCCCCACCCCCACCGGTACTCTGTGTCTCTTCCGTTCCCACAAGCGCCGAGCGGACAATGCCCGGCAGGTCCGCGGCGAATGCGGCGCCGGGACCCTCTCGCTGCACGCGTCCCATCCCGAACAGGTACGCGTCGTCCGCGAGGCGGACCGCCTCAACGATGTTCTGATCGACGAGCAACACCGTGATGCCGAGCGCGCGGCTGCGCACGAGGAGCGCGTACACGTCGGCGGCGACCCGGGGCGCGAGCCCCGTCGTCGGCTCGTCGACGAGAAGCAGTAACGGCATCACCACCAGTTCCTTGGCGACCGAGAGCAGCCTCAGTTGTCCACCGCTCAGGACCGCGGCCTTCGAGCGGCGTAGCGGGACCAGCGCGGGAAAGAGTTCGTAGACCTGCGCGAGCCGCTCGCGCAGCAGGGACGGCCGGTGGCGGATCGTCCATCCGCCGAGCCGCAGCGTCTCCTCGACCGTCATCTGCGGAAACGTGCTGGCGCCCTGCGGGACATACCCGATGCCGAGCCGCTTGCGCGCGTCCGGCCGGAGTCCGGCGAGGTCGCGGCCGTCGAGCAGCACGCGGCCGGCGCGCGCCGGCAACAGGCCGAAGACAACGCGCAGCAGCGTGGACTTCCCGGCGCCGTTCGGCCCGATGACCGCGGTGATCCGCCCGGGGCCGGCGCGCAGCGTGACGCCGGACAGCACGTCGATCTCCGGCTGGTAGCCGGCGGTCACGCCCACG
>DATEGA010000107.1:0-3841 GCA_035280345.1 bacterium
GGGCCGGCCGCTGCGCTCACCTCGATCACGCCGGGCAGGACGCGCTCGGCGACATAGGCGGGCAGATCCCCGGCGGCCGGCGCGTCCTGCCGGGCGCCGGTCCAGGCCGCCTCCTGCACGTCAACGAGCGCCCGGTAGAGCGCCAACGGCCCGCGCGCGAACGGGTACCGCGCCCGAAGTGACTCGGCCCGGGCACGCCGGGCGGCCCACGGTGCGGCCCCAACGACCGCCGTCTGCGCCGTCATCCCATACGCTCCAGGTTGACCAGGAACGCCTTAAACTCCGGCGTCCGTGCGGTGGCGTCGCCGACGAACGGGGTGAGCGCGTTGGCGAGCCAGTACTGAGCCTTGTCGGGGTGCATCTCCGCGGCGATACCGACGAACCCCCAGTGAATCGGAATCCCGATCTGCCACACTCGCTTGCCGGTGATGTCGAGCGGGCCGAGGCGCTTCGTCACCATCGCGCGCGCCTCGACCTTGCCGCGCTTGGAAGACACGCGTACCATATCGCCGGTCTTGATCCCCTTCTCCGCGGCCAGCCCGTCCGGGATCTCGACGAACGCCTCGGGCTGGAGCTGGACTAGATGCTCGACGTGCTGCGTGACATAGTGCTCGTGCTCCGTCAGCCGGTAGGTGGTGGCGACGTATGGATAGTCCGCGGCGGTGCCGAACCGGTCTGGCCGGCCCGCAGCCTTGTCGTAGAAGAACGCGACCGGCGACGCGGAGTTCTGCGGGTGCAGCGGGTTCTCGACCGGGGACTCGATCGGCTCATAGTGCTCCGGAAACGGCCCGTCGAGCGGCGTGTTGCTGAACAGCCGGCCGGTCCCCTCGCCGGTCATGATGAACGGCAGCCAGGCCTTCGGATCCTTGGGGTTCATCGTCGGCGGGTAGTCCGGCACGTCGCCGACCCAGCGCTGTCCGTTCCACGCGATGCCGGCGCGCGTGGGGTCCCACGGGTTTCCGTCGAGGTCGGCGGACGCGCGGTTGTACATCACCCTCCGGTTGAGCGGCCAGCTCCACGCCCAGTTGGAGTAGAAGCCCAGGCCGGTTGGGTCGTTCTTTGCCGGATCGTGTACGCCGTCGCGCCGCTTCATGAGGTTGCCGCTCTCGGGATAGCTGCCGGTATAGATCCAGTCGCCGGCGATGGTCGTGCCGTCGTCCTTGAGCGCGGCGAACGTGGCGAGCCGCTTGCCGGTTGTCAAATCCTTACCGTTGATCTCCTGGGCGATCTCGTCGAGCTCGGGCTTCCGCGGATCCTTGTAGTTCATCGTCAGGTGCAGGATCGGCGCCGGGAACGCGCCCCCCTCCTTCTCGTACAGCGTCTTGACGCGGCTGAACAGCTCCGCGAGGAGCCAGTGATCGTGCCGGGCCTCGCCCTGCGGCGGGATGACTTGATCCTTCCACTGCGCCCAGCGGCCGCTGTTCACGAACGACCCGTCCTTCTCAATCCAGTGGGTCGCCGGCATCATGAACACTTCGGTCTTGATGTCGGCGGGGGTCATGCCCGGGCCGTGCCAGAACTCCGAACTGGTCGTCGGCAGCGGGTCCATCACGACGAGCCACTTCAGGCTGGCTAGGGCCTGGAGCACTTGGTTGGAGTCCGGGCCGATGCTCGTGGCCGTCATCCCGCTCAGGATGATGCCCTCCATCTTGCCGCGCAGCGCCTCGTCGTAAAAGGACATCCACGAAGTGTTCCCGCCCGGCTTCGGGATGTAGTCGAACGCGAACTCGTTGTCTTTCGTCGCCGCATCCCCGTACCACGCCTTAAGCAGGCTGACCATGAACTTCTTGTAGTTGGTTCCGAAGAAATTCCAGGAATTGGGATCGGACTTCTTCGGGGCTTTCTCCTTGACGTAGTCGGCGAGGTTCTTCTCGCCCGGCCCCGGGATCGCAAGGTACCCCGGGAGGATCTCCCAGGAGATCGCGTGGTCGGTGTTGCCCTGGATGTTGGCGTGGCCTCGCTCGGCGTTCATGCCGCCGCCCGGCCGGCCCATGTTGCCGAGCAGCAATTGAAGTAACGCGCCCGACCGAATCAACTGCACGCCGGTGGTGTGGTGCGTCAGGCCGACGGCATAGACGATCGTCATGACCTTGTCGGGTTTGCCCATCTCGCCGACAAGCGCCGCGACCTTCAGGAAGTCGTCCTTGGGAATGCCGGTGATCGACGAGACCATCTCCGGCGTGTATCGCGAGTAGTGGGCCTTCAGCAACTGGAATACCGACCGCGGATCCTGCAGGGTCATGTCGCGCTTGGCAATCCCTTGCGCATCCGCGTCGTAGCCCCAGGTCGCGGCGTTGTATGTCCGCTTCGCCGGGTCGTAGCCGGAGAACAGGCCGTCCTTGAACCCGAAGCCATCCTTCACGAGCCAGGACGCATTCGTGTAGTGCTGGACGTACTCGGCGTGGTACAGGTTGTTCTGGAGCAGGTAATTGATCAAACCGCCAAAGTACGCGACGTCGGTGCCGGTGCGGATCCGGAGATACGTGTCTGCGAGGGCGGACGTACGAGTAAACCGCGGGTCCACGTGAATGATCTTCGCTCCGCCGCCCTTCCCCGGGCCGCGCTTCGGATCGAGTTTGGCGCGAACGAACCACTGGAAGCCCACGGGATGGGCTTCCGCGGGGTTCGCGCCGTTGATCAGGATCAGGTCAGCGTTCTTGATGTCCCTCCAATGATTGGTCATTGCTCCTCTTCCGAACGTGGCGGCCAGACTGACCACCGTGGGCCCGTGTCAGAGACGGGCCTGCTGCTCGATGTGCACCACCCCCAGCCCGCGCATCACCTTGGTCGCTAAGTAGCCTTCTTCACTGCTGAAGGCGGCGCCGCCGGCGAACGCGATACCGTCGCAGCGGTTGACGGTGTTGCCCCCGGCATCCTGGGTCACGAACGTCCGGTCGCGGGAGTCCTTGATGAGCCGCGCGATGCGGTCGAGCATGAAGTCCCATGACACGGACTTCCAGGCGCTTTCGCCCGGAGACCGGTAGAGTGGCTGCGCGACGCGGCGGCTCGAGGTGGCGATCGACATCGCGCTCGCGCCCTTCGGGCAGAGCCGGCCTTCGTTGACCGGACTGTCGGGGTCCCCCTCCAACTGGAGGATTTCGGTGCTCCCGTCGGCGCGCTTTCGGGTGAATGCGATCAGCGAGCATCCGACGGCGCAGTACGGACAGAGAGAGTGGGCCTCGGTCGCGCCGGCGATACGAAGCTGCTGCTTCACCTGGGTCGCCTCGGCGAGGTCGAAGCCGAGGGCCGAGATCGCCGCGGTGCCTGCGCCGGCACCGGCCAGCTTGAAGAAATCGCGACGGGTCACGATGGTCATCGCGCGCCTCCTCTGTGAGATCACAGCCACGGACGCCGCGAACCAACGACCACGAGACCGGCTGAAGGTAGGCGGCCAACGACCGGGACCGCTTGCGAACAAATCAGCCGTACGGCGTCCTCGCCGCAGAGCAACCATCAAGCCAACGCAAGTCTGGCGGCTACGTTCCACACGCCCCGCGGCCCTCCTCTCGCGCGGCCGGCGGGGGGATCGGAGGGGAGGCCCGCGCGGCACGGCGTGGAAAAGACGGACCGTGGCGACCCGAGATGCGCCCGGCGCCGACCTGCAAGAAGCCCTGGAACGCCTGCTGGCGGCCGCGCGGCCGCTTGCGGTCGAGACGGTCTCGGTCTGGGAAGCCGCCGGCCGGGTCCCGGTGGCACGATTGCGCGCGCCGATCGCGGCGCCGCGGATTCGCCGGGCGGCGATGGACGGCTACGTCTGCCACGACGCGGACGTTGCGCGCGCCGCCGAATCCCGCCCCGTTGTCCTCCGCATCACCGGCCTGTCGGTCATGGGAGAACCGCC
>DATEGA010000108.1:0-5430 GCA_035280345.1 bacterium
CAGACGGGCGTCTTCCTCCGATGACACTTCTGCAATACTTGGTCCGGCGTACCGGACTGACGCTGCTCGTTATGTTCGGCGTGACGCTGATGACGTTCGTCCTCACCCACGTCGTGCCGGCCGATCCGGTCGTGTCCTATCTCGGAGACCACGCGCCGCCGGATCTCGTCGTAAAGGTGCGCCACGAGGTCGGGCTCGACCGGCCGCTGCCGGTCCAGTATCTGATCTATCTGCGGGATCTCATCCACGGCAATCTCGGCATCTCGATCAAGGATAACCGTCCCGTCAGCGCCGATCTCGCGCAGTACTTGCCTGCGACGGTGGAGTTGTCGACCGCGGCGCTCCTCGTCGCGATCATGATTGGCTTGCCTGCCGGGATTGTTTCGGCGCTGTACAAGGACCGCTGGCCGGACCAGGCCGCGCGCATTTTCGCGCTGGCCGGGACGTCGCTGCCGATCTTCTACCTGGCGCTGCTGCTGCTCGGCATCCTCTACGTGAAACTCGGCGTGCTGCCGGGTCCGGGCCAGCTCGGCATGTACACGTCCCCGCCGCCGCACATCACCGGGATGGTCGCGGTCGACGCGGTGTTCGCGGGGGATTGGACCGCGCTCGGGGACGCGCTCCACCACCTCTTGCTTCCGGCGGTCGTGCTCGGTTACTACCAGACGGGCCTGATCACCCGGATCAGCCGCGGCAGCCTCCTCGAGGTTCTGCGCCAGGACTACGTCCGCACCGCGCGCGCGAAGGGCGTGTCGGAAGGCCGCGTCGTGCTGGCGCACGCGCTCCGCAACGCGCTGCTGCCGACGGTCACGGTCGTTGGGCTGGCCTTCGGAGGGTTGCTGTCGGGCGCGGTGCTGACCGAGACGATCTTTGCGTGGCCCGGGATCGGCCGGTATGCGACCAACTCTGCGATCAACGTGGACATCCCGGCCGTGCTCGGCGTCACGCTTATTATCGCCGTCATCTACTCGATCGCCAATCTGGTGGTGGATGTCCTCTACGCCTATCTCGATCCCCAGATCCGGTACACGTAGCCCGGCGGGCGTCCGCTCGTCGGCGCATGTCGTCTGGGCGGCGTTCCGCCGCAACCCGCTGACGCTCGCCGGTCTCGTCATCGTGACCGGTTTCGTCCTCATCGCGGCGGCGGCGCCGCTTGTCGCGATCCAGAATCCGCTGGCGCAAGATCTGTCGCACCGTCTGGAGCCGCCGAGCGCCGCTCATCCGTTCGGCCTGGACTCGCTCGGCCGAGACGTCCTGAGCCGTGTCGTCTACGGGGCCCGCATCTCGGTCGTCTCCGGGGTCGCCGTCGTCTCGGCCGCGTTCGTCTTCGGCGTCGCGACCGGCACGGCCGCGGGATGGCACGGCGGGTGGTGGGACGAGGTGCTGATGCGGGTGACGGACATGTTTCTCGCGTTTCCGTCGCTCGTGCTCGCGATGGCGATTTCCGCGATCCTCACCCCGAGCCTGACGAACGCGCTCATCGCGATCGCGGTCGTGTCCTGGACCTCGTACGCGCGGCTCGCGCGCGCGCAGACGCTCGCGCTCCGGCACCGCGACTACATCGAGGCGGCGAGGGCGCAGGGCGCCCGCGAACTCGGGATCGTGCTGCGCCACCTGATTCCCAACGCCGTGGCGCCCCTGTTCGTCCAGGCGACGCTCGAGATCGGCGGAATCATTCTCACGACGGCGGGCCTCGCGTTTATCGGATTCGGCGCCCAACCGCCGACGCCGGAATGGGGCGTCATGGTTTCCGAAGGGCGGTCGTTCTTGATGGATCAGTGGTGGGTCGCGACGTTCCCCGCGGTGGCGATACTGCTGCTGGTGCTGGGGTTCAACCTCGTCGGCGACGGGGTGCGCGACGTGCTCGACCCGCGCCTCCGCAAGATGGGGTGAGCCGGGACTGCGCCCGCAAACGTTAACCGAACCCTCAAGTTTCCGTCACACCGAGATCATCCGTGCCCGGTACGCTGGTGGCAAAACTCACCAGCGGAGGTTGCCGCAACGTGACGCACGACGTCGTCGTACTTCCCGTCGAAGGATTGGATCGCGCTGTCTCGCCCATTGCGCTTGAAGTTGTCCTTGTTCGCCTCGCCGGCGTGCACTCGGTGTCTCTGAACGTTTCGGCGGGACGCGTACGCGTCGCCTACGATCCGGACCGGCTTAGTCTCGGCGACCTCGTGACGGTTGTGTGCGCGGCCGGCTGTGGCCTCTATGTCTCGGAGACCGTGCTGCGCGTCCGCAGTTTGGACTATCCCTGTCGCTGCGCCGCGGTCGTCGAGGTGTTGCGCGCGCTGCCGGGCGTGGTGGAAGCGGCGTGGGACCGCCAGACGGAGTTCGTGATTGTGTCGTACCTGCCGAGCCGCGTTCGCAGCCGCGAGTTGGTCGACGCGATCGTCGAGGCAGGATACCGCTTGGCGGCGGATCGGCCCATGGTCTCCGAGGTGCCGGCCGTATACGTGGCATCGGCCGGCCGCCGGACCGCGCGGCAGCGGGCCGGCGCCGTGTCGGTCCGGTAGCGCGGCGTCCGGTCTCTGCGTGCGGCGCGTCCAGGTCTCGGCGTCCCTTAACGGGACGTTGGCCGGCTGTTAACGCGGGTCTGATATGCTCCGCGCGTGCGAAGCCCGAGATCGTTCCTACATATAGATAGCGAATGCCCACCTTCAGGGCTGACGGCCTGAGCGTAGCCGCTCGCCGGCCCGAGGCGCTGGCCCACCGCGGTGCCTCCGCCTACGCGCCGGAAAACACCACGGCGTCCTTCGATCTCGCACTCGCCATGGGAGCGCACGGCATTGAAACGGACTTGCGCGCAACCCGCGACGGGACCGTGGTCTTGGTTCACGACGCGGCGGTCGACCGCATTACCGACGGATGCGGCGACGTCGCGGCCCTGACGTTTCGTGAGATCCAAGGGCTCGACGCGGGCCGATGGTTCCATCCTCGGGTTGCCGGCCTCCGCGCTCCCGATCTCGTGTCGTTCCTGCGGGCGTACGGCGGCCGCACCACGCTCGAACTCGAGTTGAAGGCCGCTGCGGCGATTGAGCCCTCGCTCGACGCGGTTCGCGCCCACGGCGCCGGAATCGTGACGTTTACTTCCTTCCGGTACGCCCTGCTGGAAACCGTCCGGCGGCACGCGCCGTCGGCCCGGATCGGCTGGCTCGTCGACCGGGTCACCGTGGACGTGCTCGCCGGGCTCCGCGCGCTTCGTGGTGTGCAGATCTGTCCCGCGATCGCGAGGCTGACCGCAGATCACGTGCGGATCGCCCACGACTGGGGGCTGCGCGTGCGGGTCTGGGGTGTGGAGGATCGCATCGACGCGTGGCGCGCCGCCGTGTGCCGCGCGGTCGGGGCGACGGTTGACGATCCCGACTTGTTCGACCGGTTGCCGCTGCCGCGGCCGGCTTCGATGAGACGGGGGTAGCCTGCCCCCGTTATTGGCCTTCGTCGGGACTAATAGAAACTGTCCCGCGCGAGGCGGAAGTCGACGAGCGTCTCGTTTGCCTTGGCCCCCGCGTAGACGGCCGCAAACGGCCAGAGGATGCCGCCCGATAGGCCGATCAGCAGGATCAGAATGATCGCGTGCACCCACAGCCCCTCGGCGATGTACCAGATCGGGCCGAGGAAGAAGGCCCACCAGTTCCAGCCGAGTTTCGGCGGGGTGTGGAAGTGCTGAAGGTCCTCTTCGACGAACTGCGGCGGGACGGACCCGACCCGCACCGGTGCGTAGGCCGGACGCGACCGTGCGTACCAGATGAAGACGACGAGCAGCCCGAAGAGCATGATCAGCAGGACGATCTTGGCCGTCAGGTCCATGCACGAGTATTTCGGCGGCCGGCGCCGAATTTCCCTACCGACATCGACTCGTGGACGATTGGGAGGCGCGCATGGGCGAGTTCACAAACCGGCGGGTTCTCGTGACCGGCGGCGGCAACGGCATCGGGCGCGGCATCGCGGAGGCATTCGTACGGGAAGGCGCCCACGTCGCCGTGGTCGACATCGACCCCGAGCGCGTAGCGCGGACCGTTGACGGCCTGGCCGGCGGTCCCGGACGCGTCGCGGGCGTGCCCGGCGACGTGCGGGACGCGGAACGCGTCGTGGCGGAGGCGGCGCGCCACGTCGGCCCCATCGAGGTGCTGGTCAACGACGCGGCGGTCTATCCTAACTGCCCTGTGATCGAGATGCGAGACGCACAGTGGGACGACGTGATCGGCGTCAACTTGACGGGAACGTTCCGGATGTCGCGGGAAGTCGCCCGCCGCATGGTGGCCGGCAAGATCCAGGGTCATATCGTCAACATCGCCTCCGGTGCCTACAAGTCGGCGAGGCGGGGCGCGTCGGCCTACTGCGCGAGCAAGGCCGCGATCGTGATGTTCAGCAAAGTACTCGCGCAGGAACTGGCCGAGCATGGCATTCACGTCAACGTCGTGTCGCCGGGGCTTGTGGACGTGGGGCGGCGCGCCGATGTCAACCCCAACTACCGGCAGACGCTCATGACCAACATCCCGTGGGGCCGGATGGGCCTGCCGGCAGATATCGCGGGCGCGGTGCTGTTCATGTCCTCGCGCGCGGCGGACTATGTCACCGGCACCGTGATTGACGTCGACGGTGGATCGAGCGCCGGACGCTTCTTCCTTCCGTACAGCCGGGGCTAGCGTTGACAGCATCTCGGCCCGGCCCCTACAATCGGATGGTCCAACCATACGGGGATCCCGGGCCGGCACGCTATACGGGCAGGTACCCAAGCGGCCAAAGGGGGCTGACTGTAGATCAGCTGGCGGAATGCCTTCGGAGGTTCGAATCCTTCCCTGCCCACCACTTACACATATCGTCGGTCATTCTTCCGCAAGGACCACGTGTGCAGCCACTAGTTCGCGGGTCGCGCAGGGGCCGCGGTCGCGTCTAACCGTCCGCGAATGCGGGCATAGAAAGTTCTGTCTCCAGGCGAGTCACTGCAAGGAGAAGCCGTGCAACACGGCGGGCGCAATGGAAGATAGGCGAGAGGACCGTCTCGCGGTCCAGTGTTTCACCTGCCCCCGCGAACGCCGGGCCGACGAACCCGGCTGGCACTACGTCGATGTCCCCAGCCGCGCGCGCGCCTACGGTCCTTCCCGGATCTACGTGTGCCCTCGTCACTACCGTCACTTCGCCGAACGCGAGCGTGGACGCTGGATCGACCTCGATGCGCCGGTCGCGGCCCCGGTGCTCGCCGCCGAGGCGCCCGTTGCGGAGAGCCCCGTCCTGGTCGCCGCCGCGGCCCAGTCCGCGCCGTGGGGCGACGCGACCGGGGCCGTCGAGGCATCGGCGGCCGGCCCCGCGATTGCCGCCGCCGGCCTCATCGAGAGCGTCGTTTCCGACTCGTAAGCACCCGCCCGCCCCGGTCAACTACACAACGTCCGGCCGTTTGCTAGAATCGTCATTGGCCGCGCAGGCGGG
>DATEGA010000109.1:0-2133 GCA_035280345.1 bacterium
GGTCGGGGCGGTCCAGGCGTGGACGTGTCCGCGGTGCGGGTACAAGGACAAGCGGCTCATACGGCGCCCCGCCGTCATGCCGGTGCCATACTTCGTCGGAGGCGGGTGGGGCAGCGGCGGGTTCGGCGGCGGGGGCGGATTCGGCGGCTTCGGGGGCGGGGCGTCCGGCGGCGGCGGCGCGTCGGGGGGATGGTAGCGGTGTTGATCCCCGGCATGCACCGGCTACTCAACACGCGCGACAAGACGCGCCTGCGGCACCTCACCGAGGCGATCGAGCGCGAGACCGGCGTCGAGATCGCGGTGCTCGTCGTCCGGCGTGCGGACGATGTGCTGGCGCTCGCCCGCGGCTACTTCAACCACGTTGGCATCGGCAAGTACGGCCGTGACAACGGGGTGCTCGTCCTCGTCGCCATGGACAACCGCGCGATTCACATCGAACTGGGGCGCGGCCTCGCGACGGCCGTGCGCCCCGAAGACGCGCGGCGCATCATCGATCACGTCATCGCACCGCAGTTCCGGCACGGCCGGTTTGGCGAAGGGCTCGTTCGGGGCGCCGAGGCACTCGGCCACCTGGTGCGGCGCGCCGAGGCGACGTGAGCGTCGGCCAGTTCCGTCCGGCCCGCAGGTCGGGCGCATGGGCGGTGGCCGCACTGGTCGTGCTGGCCGTGGTGCTCGGCGGCGCCGGCGGGTTGATCACCACCTACAACCGCCTCGTTCAGACACGCACCGCGGTCGACACCCAGTGGGCGCAAGTCGAGGCGCAGTACCAGCGCCGCGTCGATCTCATCCCGGACCTCGTCGCGGCGGCGGCGGGCGCGCTCGCGCAGGAGCGGCAGGTTTTTGGCGCGATCGCCGAGGCGCGGACGGCGTACCTGGCCGTGCCCGCCGGATCGCCCGACCGCGTGCGTGCGGCGACCGCGCTCGAAGCGCCGGTCGGGCGGCTCATTGGTATCGTCGAAGCGTCTCCGGAACTGCGCAGCCGTGCGGCCGTGGCCGCGCTCATGGACGAACTGGCGGGGACGGAGAACCGCATCGCCGTCGAGCGGCGGCGGTACAACGACCGGGTGCTCGTCTACAACACACTGGTTCAACAGATTCCGTCAGCATGGATTGCCTCGGCCGGCGGGTTTCGGACGCGCCCTTACTTTGGAGCGGCCGGGCCCGCTGCCGCACCGCCGGTGGTCAGACTTTCGCCTTAACTTGAGCACCGTCGCGGCCTCGAGCATCTATTGACAGACTCCGGCGCGTGGTCTAGCCTAACCCCCGAGCGCAATTGTTGACCAGAACAGTGAACAATAAGACGGCAGTATGATCAGCGCGTTCCTCATCACGCTCAGGGAAGGGCTGGAGATGTCCCTGATTGTGGGCATTCTCCTGGCGTACCTGGCGCGGACCGGCCACCGGCGGGAGTTTTCCGCCGTCTGGGCCGGCGTTGGCTTTGCCGCGCTCGCGAGCTTCGGTGCGGGCGCCGTCATCTTCGCCACGGCGGGCGAGTTCAGCGGACGCGGTGAGCAGTTGTTCGAGGCGGCCGCGTTCTTCACAGCAGTCGCGGTGCTAACCTACATGATCTTCTGGATGCGGCGGGAGGCAGTGACGATTCGCGCCACGCTGCAGGCCAGAATGAGCCAGGCGCTGCAGGCCGGCTCCCGCACGGCGCTCGTCGTGCTCGCGTCGGTGTCGGTCGGTCGGGAGGGTATCGAGACCGCACTGTTTTTCTTCGCGACGGTCCGGGCGTCGTCGCCCCTCGCCGCCGGCTTCGGCGGAGCCCTCGGGCTCGGCACCGCGGTGCTGCTTGGGTGGTTGCTCTACCGCGGCACCTACCGGCTCGACCTTCGGAGTTTCTTCAACGTCACGAGCGCGCTGCTGCTGCTGGTTGGGGCGGGCCTCCTGACGAGGGGGATCGGTGAGCTGCATGAAGCCGGTCTCGTGCCGCCGCTCGTTGAACACCTCTGGAACTCCAACCACCTCGTCCGCCAGACATCGACGATGGGTAACCTCCTCGAGGCGATGTTCGGCTACACCAGTACGCCGTCGCTGACGCAGGTGCTCACCTACGTCGTTTATCTCGCGGTCGTGGGGTGGTGGTACTTCCATCCGGTCCGGCCCGGCGAATCGGCCCGGCTGGGAGCTGCG
>DATEGA010000110.1:0-8815 GCA_035280345.1 bacterium
CTCTTCAACACAGAGACCCCGCAAAAATGACGCAGACTGTGCGGGTGAATCTTCCATCCCAACCCCGCCTTCTTACTGAGCCTGTGAAAGATTTGCAGCGCGTGACGGCGGTTCATCGGGCGGCCGTCGCGATAGCAAAACACGAAGTCCTCCGGCGCCCCGCCGCGCCGCGCGAGATACGCGCGGAGCGCCTGCACCGTGACCGGGCCCATGAACGCGGTGCGGTCCTTCCCGCCTTTGCCCTGCCGGACGCTGACGGTGCGCTCCGCGAAGCGCAGGTCCTCCGAGCGCAGGCGAATAGCCACACTGAGCCGCAGCCCGCTGTCGGCGAGCAGCAGCACGAGGGCGCGATTCCGCTGCGCTTCCAGCGTGGCGGTCCCGCAGGCGCGGATGAGCGCGCGCACTTCGTCGGTGGTGGGGACGCGCGGTAACGTCTTTGGCATCCGCACCGTAAAACCGGCAAGCGGGTCGGCGGCGAGCACCTCGGCTTCCACGCACCAGCGCAGGAAACGGTGGACGATGGAAACGTAGGTGTGAACCGTCTGTGGTTTCCGGCCCGCGCTTCGGAACGTCTCGAAGAACGCGACGAGCCGGGGGCGGTCGAGTCCGTCAAGGCCGTCGCCCGCGAAGCGGTGCAGCACGTTGAGCGCGCCGGTGCGGTTCTCGATGGTGCGCGGACTGCATCCGCTCACGCGCAAACTGACGAGGTAGGCGCTTGTCGCATCAGCCAGCGAAAGACGGCATCTCTCTGAGGGGCTGGCGTTTGGCGCTATCGTGCGGAAACCCGTGTCCTGCTTGGCCTGCGTGACGTGCGGTAGGTCAGCGGTCTTCTGCTTCCTTGACACGGAAGAGGTCCGAGGTTCAAGTCCTCGCGCGCCCACCACTAGGAGGCCGCTCAACCTTACGGGGAAGGCCACCACGACAGTTCAGAATTACCGCTGGCGGCTTCGGCCATACCGCGGGCACAGAACCCTACTCTCTCCAGAAGGCTTGGTCCCCGAGTGTTGTCGGCACCGGCTAGGAGCCGTCCGAGCGTGTTACCCCGTGTGAGGGACCTCCGAATCGCCATCGGAGCGCACATACGCAAGGGCCGCGTCCAATGTCTCGAACGATGGGATGATGGACTCGATGGCGAGAACGCTCAAGACTTTGTGTACGAGCGGTGAACTGGCGACCATAGCCATACGTCGTCCAGACGGGGACAACGTCCTGTGGGCCTCGAGCAGCGCGTTTATCCCAGTGGAATCGAGATAGCGAAGGTTCCGTAGGTCCAGTACGATGCCGCGCGCGGCGTGCCCGGCCATCGTCAGATGCGCTCGAAACGTGGCGACGGAGACGAGGTCGAGTTCCCCACTGAGGACGAGACACGCGGTCCCGTCCACTTGTTGCGGCGTGCAATTGAATTCGGTGGACGCCTCGTCGCGCAATCCGGACGCACCCGTGATGGCGGGCCTCGATACCATCCTTAACACGCCGCGTTGGCCTCTCACGAACGAATAGACTGGCCCGACGGGAAGGTCCAGTGCGATAACCGGAAGGCCGAGGCGGCCACGTTGTTTTTGGAACGAACTCCACAGCCGCGCCCGTTCGAGACGTGCACGGAAGACGCGCTGGGCGAGAAAGGACGCCTTGTCGGCGTTATCAGTCACGGTGTCTTAACGGGCCAACGGGACATAAGAAGACCACCGGTGGACCGGCCCATGTCGGTTATCTCCTCTGCGCCCGACACGTCGCTCCGGGGTGGCGCTGGTGTCTTCCCTAGCGTCCGCCTTTTTCCCGCCGAACGGGCGTGTGCACTTTTCCCCGGATTCCTGAGCCCTCTCGTCCTATCCCGTCTCGCGCAGTTGGGGGCGACAGTCCAAGGGTACATAACCCAATATGTATTACTACGTCGAGGAATGGAAGCCTAAGCGTGTTTTCTGTTCGATCACAGCCCGGCGATTCAGAATCTTATCGACGACGGCGCCGAATTAGTTGGGGTACTGCGTCAACCACAACGGTCATCACAACAGAACCGATCGCTTCCTCCACGTCTGGCGACTCCCCCACAAGGGCTTCGTGCAGCGCATTGATGCAACCCTGAAAGGGATTGGATGGTACTCGTTTTTCGAGCCAGGCGATGCGCGCGGTGAGGTGCTGACGCCGCAGGTCGCAATTCCATTCCTGCTCAACCCGGAGGGGTAGACACTCGTGAATTCGGCAGCAACTCGACATCCCCCACTTCCCAACAGAGAGAAGCGCGGCTCAGGTTCTGGGCAAAATCCGAACGTGATGCGCAGAATCCTGATCGCCCTCGCCACCCTGCCTGTGGCAGTAATGAGCGCGATGTTGGTGATCCGCTTCAACCGCCGGCGGGTGGCTGGATTTAACCGCGTGGTCCTAAACCGTATCACCCGCCCATTCGCGGGCCGTGCACCGGGATTTGCGGTCGTGATCCATCACGGCCGGACGTCAGGCCGTCTTTACCGGACGCCCGTCAATATCTTTCGGGTCCCTGGGGGATATGTGATTGCGCTCACGTATGGCGCCGAGAGCGAGTGGGTCAAGAACGTCTTGGCCGCCGGAGAGTGTACGGTTGAAATGCACGGAGAATTGTTCCGGCTGGTCGATCCGGTCGTCGTGCGCGATCCCGGTCCGTTGTCGCTGCCCCCCGTGCTCGTTCGCGTCATCACGGGCGTCGGCGGAGTCACGGAGTATCTTAGGTTGTGCGTAGACTCCGGTGCGTCGCCCGCCGTGGCGTAGCCCTCTGTGTCCCCAGGAGCGCCGATTGACTTCCCGCCGCTGAAGGCGCAACATACCACCAGCTCACCTTTTTCTCGACGACGACCGGCTAGTCCGCGACGGTCGGCTCCGCGAAGGTGAATCTTCCCCCGTTCGGGCGGCAACGGACCTCCGCCGGCGATGTCCGGTCGTTTCAAGCGACCAGACGAGGGCTCCTCAAATGGCGGAACCGCTTGCGTTAGAGTCTATCCGGCGCTCCACACAACTCGATGGATATGCTGGGCTTGAGGCATGAAGATCGACGCGACGATGTGGCTGTGGTTGTCCCGGTTGGAAAATGTAAGTCTTAGGACACAGGCCCGTCGCGACTGGGCAAACCGGGAGATGGCCAACTTGAAGTGGCAGGTCAACGCCGAGGACCGTTTCCGGCAATCGATGCGCCGATGGAAGCAGATTCTCGAGTGCACATCTGCCCGAGAGTGACGTGTACCCAAAAGCTTGAGACCAACTGGTCGAATGTGGTTTTGGCGGCGAGGCCGCCAACTTGAAGAAGGTCAACGCCGAGGACCGCTTCGGACGAACATTTTTTGCCCGGCCGGCGCCAGCGGCCGCACCGTTCAACGCGTCGGTTGATCGGGAAAAACTAGATATGAAGGAAGATCGAGTCGCCGAGGCAGGTGAACGAAGATGCTGCTTGCGTTGTTACTCTTGTTCGGTTTGGCACTTGCGGCCACCGGCCACTTGTTCGTCCGGTAGGTTCATTCATACGGAAAGAACGGGGGCCGCGGCGGACCTGTAGATGCTGCGGTTCCCCGCCTTCTCTCGCCGCCGCGCCGACGTCCTTTTGATTCACCTAACCTCAGCGGTGTGGGGGAAATGGTCTCGGGAGCAGAGGTGCGGCAAGCGGTATCGCTGTCCTTGCGGATACGAGACTGATAAAGTGCCCTCCGGCGCGGACCGTGAAACCATGGCGGTATATTATCTTCACCGACACGCGGTTACTCCGGGCCTTGCGGAACCCGTCACAATGGCATGCATGGAGCCGGTTGTGGTCCCCGCGGAGCTGCGGCGAAGCCTAGAGGTAGTGGGCGCGAAAATCTAGCAGTGCGTGCGGCGTGGCGCTCGTATGCTCGGGACGAGGCCACCCGGATAGATCTCGACGGTCGCCCTAGGCCCACCTTTTCCGTTCCGCCCCAGATATTCTGGCTCACCGTGCGGGTAAAAGCGAAATGCTCCTTCCGTACATGAGCTAACGGCTCCAGGAATCAAATCGGCCCGACGTCCTCATACTCTGCCAGGCCGTCGTGGTGCGTGGTTTCTCTGACGGTTCGGCAACAGCCAAACTTGGGCGACCGAATTGCTGGGAGGGGGGAAGCATGAGGAACCTCTTGTTGCCGATCACCCTACGGCAGGGCCAGATATCGACGTCCGCCTCACCGCGAAAGATGAGACTGGCTGTTTATGCCATCGCCTTCGGGCTCGGATTGACGATCGCGTTCTTGGCCACCAGAAACAGTGCCCATCCGACTACGCCGCAGGGTGCGTTGCAGAGCGTCTCGCGTCACACCGTCGCATCGGCCCCCGAGGGGATCGTGACCATCCTCCTTCCTCCGCCTTCGGCGCCTGTGAGGACACGACCAATGGCGCCCACCAGCGGGATGCGGCCGATGCCCGACACTTTCGAGGATGCCATCTCGCGTCAAACACGGCACCCGAGCGCTGTCTCAGTACAGGATTCACCATTACGAGTGCGGCACACTACGGCCTACTCTGTTCAGCCTTTGGCCCCGAGCCCAACTACCCCAAGGCGCGATTCTCGAGCCTTGATCCCTTCCGCCACCGAGGCGCTGCCAGTCCCGGCGGAGCAAGCATCTGACCCGCAGATGTCGGGCGATTCCGCGCAATCCGGACCGCCCCTGGCCGTCCCCGAGCCCGCGCCGCCACCATCCCTCCCGATGAGCCCTGCCCCTGACGTGTCCGGAACGGGAGCCGCCGGCGTCCAGCCCTCAGCGCGTATGCAGGGCACGTTGACGGCGGTCAGCGTCGACACACAGCGTTTCACCGCCCAAGGGATTACTGGGCCTCAAGAGTTTCGCATCACACCACAAACGATGGTTTACGCGGGGTCAGAACGCATCGCGTTCAGTCGGATGACTGAGTTTATAGGGACCCGGCTGACGGTGTGGTCGGCTTCAGCCTCATCAGACCAAGTGGCAGGCCGAGTGGTTTTCGCCCCGGCCCCGGCGACGGGCCCTGTGCCATCGGCAGCGGGCGGAGGAAGTGGGGGCGGAACCGACGCGGCGAGCGGCAGGGGTGGCAGTACCGGAATCTCAGGGGGCGGCAATGGCGGCGGTAGCGGGAGTGGGGGCGGAAAGCACCACTAGGGATGGTGTCGCCGCGGCGGCGGGCTGATCGTGCCGCGTACTGCGCGATCCACTTTGGAGGAAGTCAATGAGTCGAATCATTTGGAGCGTCTGCGTGTTCGCGCTCGTCATGCAGGCAGTCACAGCTGCGGTGGGCGCCCCACCAACCAACACGGCAGCGCCCACGGCACCGGCCAACTATGTGCTCGGGCCGGGTGATGAAGTTGACATCACTGTGTTTGGGCAACCGGATCTCACCACAAAGGCGACCGTGAGACCGGATGGAATGATTGCCCTGCCACTCATTCAACAGATAAGGGCCGGCGGCAAGACCGCCGCGCAACTTGACGCTGACTTGACCCGGTTGTACGGGAAGTATCTGAAGCACCCAGCGATTTCGGTTGCGATCCCGAAGTTTCAGATGAATCATATCTACGTCATGGGTGAGGTGGCAAAGCCCGGACGCTATGACCTGACGGACAACATGACGGTGATGGACGCGATCACGCTTGCGGGCGGGGCTACTGGTATGGCGAGTCTTGACGGCACGCACGTGGCCCGCACTGAGGGCGGGAAGAGCAAGACCATCGCTGTCAAGATGAAGCAGCTGATTCAAGGAAAGGACGCCGCGCAGAATATCGCGCTTCAGAACGGAGACTTAGTGTTCATCCCTCGACGCGGCCTCACCCTGGCAGACATTCTCCAATACATCGGGATCTTGAGAGGTGCGGTAGGATACTAGTCTTCGGCTTGCGACGGCCCGGCGATCCTTCGTCGGATCGTAGTTGAGCGGCTCAGTGGCGGGCGATCTGATGTTCAAGCCACTCGATTCTCGCTTCCTCGATCAAGGGTCTCGTCACCGTGAGTACTTGTTGCGACATCACAATGAGTTTGGCGGAGCGGCGTATGGCCTCATGCGCCCGGATGGATAAGACCAAAGCGGTTCCCACGGGTCTCCTCCGGTTCACGCCGCGGCTAGGAATTAATGGACGAAAACCGAAGCCGTTGTCGAGCCACTTCCCGAGCACGACCACCAGGCCGTGCCCCCTGACGCCGACGCCAACACTACAGTCGTCGACAAGTTGGCCCACAAGGTATAGTCCACGTCCGCCGTACTGAGTTCTCGAAGGTTGGACGCTCGGAATGGGTGGGGCGCCGGTGGCCCTGCCATGGTCGATGATTACCACCACGGCCGCCAGAACCGTGCGAAATACCTCGACAAACACCGGCCCGATTGTCCCTGGGTACGCATGGCGATAGGTATTTGACAGTGCTTCGCTCGCTGCAAGTTCCATGTCGCTCGCCGCTTTCGGACCAAGGCCCGTCGCGCTCATGGCTCGTCGTATCCGGCGGCGTGCATCCGCCAGAGATTCAGGGTGGCTATCGGTCGTCAGCCGCAGAGGCCGCAAGATGCGGGAGATGCCAGAATTTCGGCGTTCGGACGGCCGAGTCGTCGCAACCTCCATCAGTTGGGATATGCCCGGTCGGACTCCGCTACAAACAGTTTCACGGTACACTCGGCCAGCCGCACGAAGTCGCGCCTTCGACGTGTCCGACGGCCGCGCCGAAGGTCCGTTCGTCGTGACGATGGCGGGTAATATCACAATGCGGGACTGCATTGAGCGGTGCCCGACTGTCTCGATGACCTACCGCGACAGCCCGGAGCCGCTCGAATGGTTGTGGGGTAGCATGCTTAAGACCGGACGGTCGGCAACATGGATGATGCTGTTTACACTCCTCCTCGCCTTACCCGGATGGGGGCAGACTCCCTCGGCCGACGATTTGGTTCGGCTCGCTCTGGCGCCGAAACCCTCGGAACTGTATACGATGCGGGCGGATTACGATTTGATCCTCACGGTACGCTACGGCAGTGGCGGACTGCTCACCACGACAGCGCGTGGCATGCTCACGGAGTGGCACCGCCCCCGGCAGCCGCTGCATCGGAGCATCACGATTCGTGAGATGCGCATACCGCTCTTGCTGCGGCCCTTCTCCGGCTTGGTCCAGCGAGTCATCAAGGAACGCATCGAGACCCAACCAGACGACCTTCCGGATGTCAACGGGCATGACTTCTTCCTGCTCGATGATCCCTCCAAGGATCAGTACGTTATCGGGGGCGTCCGGCGGGACATTGTTACGGAGACGCTCGCGACCTATCGGAACCCCGGGGCGGCGACTTCCAACGATCCCGAGACACGCCGGGCGGTTGCGAAATGGCTCTTCAGTTCGCCGACCATGAAGTCGCGAGTCATTCGATCTGGCCCGCCGTATGCGATGAAGGGCGTCGTAGATGCGCAGGGTCTCCTTCGTGCGTTTGACCTGTTCTATAACTGGGGCATTCTTCGCACCCAGATCGCGTATGCGTTCATCAACGGAGCCCCGGTCTGGAACCGCCTTCATACTGATGTTGCCAGCGACCTGCCGACGCTCGGCCGCGTCACCGGCGGGGTTACCATCTCCCTATCCAATGAATGCCTTGACTGCGCGGTGACCGGGCGGAGTAAGGAGGCTCCGCCGTAGGCGCTGTGGCGATGGCGCGGATGGGCGGATCTGTTGCTGGGTAAACTCACACCATTCGGAATTGACGGGAGCGCTGCAATGGTCACCGCTGACACATCGAGCATGGCCCGTCAACTGCGAGACCGGCTGCGCGAGTGCGGTGCAGATGCCGCGTGTCGTTCTTTGCGCGAATGGCCGGTATACACAATCGTCGAAACCGTCCGAGGCCGGCGTCGCATGGTTTGCCATCCGCTCGTCGGGGGCGGCGGCGAAGATACGCGGCGGCCAACGGCGATCTCGTCGAGTCGGCGGCCACTGACACAGCGGGAGTGCGACGTTCTGATCGGCATAGCGAATGGACTCAGCGACAAAGAAATCGCTGTCAGGCTCTTCGTGTCGAAATCGACCGTGAAAACTCATCTCAAGATCCTGAGTATCGGCGTTTTCGCCTACGCAACCGCGCGCAGGCGGCCGTTCTTGCGTACACCACGGGTTTACTTAGCCCTGAGCAGCACGCTGAAGGTTTCCCTCGTGGCAGCGATCCAAATGGCAGAAGAAGGGGCGTTGATTCGGCGGATCCGGCGCGGTTGAAGGAGACCTTTTTCGCTCGGACGGCGGCCAGCGCCATGCGGCGTCCTGCCAGCGTGAGCTTCTGGCACACATCGAGCAACGCGTGAATGCCGGTTGAATCCATGTAGCGCAACCGACTGAAATCTAGAATCAGGTTCTCTGTCGCGTCGGTCGCCGATTTCAACCCGGCGCGAAACGCGGAAAGCGTGGCGAGGTCCAAATCCCCCGCGACCGCCAGCACCTCTGAGCCATCCCAATATTGTTGCGTACAGGTGAGCCCGGCCGCTTCATCATGATGCATGGCTCCGCCGGCTATCCCGGGCTGTTGCACCATCCTTCGTACGCCGTTGGTCGCCGTGACGAACGCGAACAGTGGAGGGGCACCAAGGTCGTGATGATGCCTGTAATCGTGGTTCATCCACGGGCGCGTGTAGGATGATGAATCGTCGCTTGGTGTCGCGAACCTCGTTCAGCAGCGATGCATGGTCCACGGCCTCTCTCCCTGCAGGGCGTTCGACTTGGTCCAGGACGCTGACAGCGTGGGGTAGATGTGCGTTCTCGGACCGTCGTTGCCGCGAGAAGCGGTCCGATGAATACTCGCGACCTGTTCGCGGAGCATCATCGGGGTGCGGTGGGCTTTAACCTCGTGCGCAAACGCTGTT
>DATEGA010000111.1:0-36254 GCA_035280345.1 bacterium
CACGGACCGGCCAGTGCGCCGCGCGGGCCGCGGCTTCGATCGTGTCGCGCACGGTGACGCTGTGGCGCTCGGGGTGCAGCACCTGTCCCATAATCGTCACCGCGCCGGTCGTCCACGCGTTGCGCAGGCGGATCGCGACCGGATCGAGTCCGAGGCGGGCCGCCGCCTCGTCGAGCAGCGCCTCGCGCGCAAACGCCACCTGCGGGCTGCCGAACCCACGAAACGAACCGCTCATGACGTTGTGCGTGAACACGCAGCGCGCGTCGACCGCGACGTTCGGCACGGCATACGGACCCTCGAACAGGATCGCCGCGTACGTCGCCACCATCGCCGACATCGAGTTGTACGCGCCCGTGTCGAGCCGGAGGTCGCCCTCGGCGAACAGCAGCCGGCCGTCCCGGTCCGTTCCCAGCTCCATCGTGATGTCGAACGGCGTCTTGCAGGTCGCCGCGAAAAACTCTTCCTCGCGCGTGTACACGCCCTTGATCGGCCGGCCCGTCTCCATCGAGAGGAGCGCGCAGTAGGGTTCGATCGTCACTTCACCCTTGCCGCCAAAGTCGCCGCCGGTCGGCACGTACACGGCGTTCACCCGGTTCATCGGCAGGCGGAGCAGCTCGCTCAACTGGATGATCGTGCGAAACGGCTTGCCGGTCGACGCCCACAACGTGACGCGCCGCGTCGCGGGGTCGTAGTCGACGACCGCCGCGTGCGGCTCCATCGAAAAGTGCTCCATCCGCTGCGTCCCGAATCGTCCGGCCACGACGACGTGTGCGCGCGCGCGTCCCGCGGCGACGTCCCCCTTGCGCAGGTGGAAATGGGTGGAAACATTGCCGGGCTCCGCGACGCGGTACCGCATAAGCCACGGCGCGCCCGGGTAGTCGGCTTTGGCTGGATGAACGCGCGGCGCGCCCGCGGCGAGCGCCGCCTCCAGCGTGAACGCGCCCGGCGCATCTTCGTACGTCACGTCGATCAGGTCGACGGCGCGGCGCGCGGTCTCGTCGTCGACCGCGGCGACCGCGGCGATCACGTCGGCGACCGTGCGCACCTCGTGGTCCGCAAACAGATGCCGCGCGGCAATGCTCATGCCGGTCGGCGGCAGGGCCGGGACCGCGGCCGCCGTGATCACCGCGTGCACGCCGGGCAGGCGGCGCGCCGCATCGACGTTGACCGCCGTGATCTGCGCCGGCGCCTGCTGCGCGTACAGCAGGCGGCAGTGCAGCATGCCCGGCACGGCCATGTCCGTCGCGTAGCGTGCGGTGCCGCGGGCAAAGGCCCCCGCGTCGATGCGCGGCCGCCGCATCCCCACCGCGGGATAGACCGGTGCGGGCGAACCCGGCGGGTTCATCGGGGCCTCCGACACACCCCACTCAGGTGCCATGGCTTCCGACTCCATTAGAGCGTTGTGATAATGGCCGCGCGAGCAGCGCCCGCGATCGCAGCCGGAACGTCCGTGGATTACAATGACACCTGTTCTGGAAGTGGGAACCCTATCCTTTTTGCGGCGCGTGAAGGACGGGTCCGGGAGGCCTTCGCGTGTTTGGTATCCGTTGACGGCGGAGGAACGGCACGTCGGCCCCGTCGTTCGCAAAATGGGAACAGCCGCCGAGGCCCGCGAAAGACGCCCGCTCTTGACGCCCTCGGCCCGGCGGAGTTTCATTGGGGGAATGAGCAGCAGCGCAGGGACGGTCCGCGCAGGCATTCGGATCGAGTGGCTGACGATCGGTTGGATGACCGTCGAAGCCACCGTCAGCGTCGCCGCGGGGCTGACCGCGGGAAGCATCGCGCTGATTGCGTTTGGCGTCGACAGCGTGATCGAACTCATCTCCGCCGCGACGCTGTTGTGGCGGCTCCGGCTGGAAGACGCCGGGCCGGCCGCGTCCGAGCGGATCGAACAGGCGGAACGGCAGGCGTCTCGAATCGTCGGCGCGAGCCTCCTCGCACTCGCGGCGTATGTGGCCCTGCAATCCGGGTACGATCTCTGGACGCGCTCGGCGCCCGAGCGTTCTTTGCCCGGCATCGTCGTCGCGGCCGCGGCGCTCGTCGTCATGCCGGCGCTCGTCCGCGCGAAGGTGCGCGTCGCCTCGACAATCGGCAGCGCGGCGCTGAGAGGCGATGCGGCGTGCGGCGTCGTCTGCGCCTACATGGCCGCGACCCTCCTCGCAGGCCTCGTCCTCCGGGCGGCTTTCGGCTGGTGGTGGGCGGATCCGGTGGCGGCGCTCGGGATCGTCTACTTCATCGTTCACGAAGGCCGCGAAGCGCTCGCGGGGGCCCGCGACGGCTGCTGCGACTAAGCTGGATCGTCAGGGCGGCCAGTGGTCCTCGCGAGGTGGCACCGGCCCGGACGACGGTCCCTCCGTGTTGTCGCCCGTGTCTGGAGCCTCCACGGCGGGGGGCGAGGCCTTTAGATCGGCTCTGATCTGCTCCCACTCGGCCAGACACTCTTCCTCGTCGGTAAACGCCGTGGCAGCGACGCTGTTCCGGCGGTTGTCATGCACGACGATGACGCCGTACACGCCACGGAGGTACGCCCAGTCGTCCGGATCAATCGCGTCCTTGGCGGCGGCCTCATCGTCCTCAAGCTGGTCGAGAATGCGCCGGCGTACCTCGCCGCCGTCCTGCAGCAGCGCGGCCCACGCCGGCCCCTCGCGATCGCCGGTCTCATCGTCGGCGCCGTCCCCCGCGAGAGCATACACAAGCTCGGGCAGCGGCGGCGACAGTTCGCGGCTCATACCAGTGACGACCTCCCTGTCCGATCGGCGCCGTCACGTCCGGACGCCTGATCGTCTCAGTACCTTGATCAACGTGTTCGCCCGGCGGTCATTTCACGCCTTCCATCTCGAAGCACAGCCGATCAGGAGGTGGCCGGGGTGGCATACTTTCTCGCCAAGACGGAACCGAGTACGTATTCGATTGACGACCTCAAGCGCGAGGGCACGGCCGTCTGGGACGGCGTTCGCAACCCGGCCGCCGTCAATGCGATCAAGACGATGAAGCCCGGCGACACGGTCATCATTTACCACTCCGGGCCGGAGACGGCCGTCGCCGGGCTGGCGCAGGTCGTCTCACCGCCGCGGCCCGCCAAGAACGACCCGCGGTCCTGGGTAATCGACGTGAAGTACATTGAGCACGCCAAACGGCGGGTGACGCTCCGGGAGATCAAAGAATCGCACGAGTTCGACGGCCTGCCCCTGGTGCGGCAGGGCCGGCTGAGCACGATGGCCGTGCCGGCTGAGTTCTGGAGGTGGCTGCACAAGAAGGGAGCGTTCTAGCACGCTGGACGTGTGCCCGGTGCGCCGCCTCTTGCGCGGCATAACGGAAGGTGTCGGGGACGAGTAGTGGAACGTTCTGCGCACGATGACCCCGGCCCCGATCGCCCGCGTCTACTTTCGCCCCGGCTGATTCGCCTGTACCCGGGCGAAAGAGTTTCTTTCGCGCCACGGCGTGGCGTTTCTGCCGCGCGACGTTGAGAACGATCCCCGCGCCGCCGCGGAACTCGCCGATCTGGGATTTCGCGCGGTGCCGGTCGTCGTACTACCGGGCCGGCCGCCGCTTGCCGGTTTCAGCGACCGGGACCTCGCCGCGGCCATCAGCGCCACCGATCACGCGGCGCCGCCGGACCTCGCTATCGCGGTCCGAAACCTCGACCTCCTGCTCGAGGCGGTGCAGCGCGCAGCCCGGCAGCTGACCAACGCCGACTTGGACATCGCCACGCCGCAGCGCGGACGGGACATGCGCGAATTGATCCACGACGTCTTCTTCAAGGCGATGCATTTCGCGCCTGAGACCGGCTCCCCGACCCGCGCCGCGGGCCAGCGCGACGCGGCCGCCCGCTGCACCGACCTGGAGAGCCTCGTCCGATACGCCGACGACGCCCGAACGGCTGCACACCGGCGATTCACGTCCGGAGTCGCGAGCGGCGACACGGTCCTGGAGACGGCGGACGGCGGCATGTCCGCGGCCACGGCCGCCGTGTGGCTCGGCGACCACACCGCCCATCACTTGTGTCAGATCTACTGGTTGATGGGCCGCCACGGCATCACGCCGCGCGATCGGCTGGACCCGGACAGGCTTCCGGGCCTCTTTCTACAGGACGCGCTCTGGTGAGATTCGCGCGGACGAGAGCCGCCGCGGCGACCCTCCTGACCTCCGCGATTGCCCTCACCTGCGGCGGAAGCGGCGCGGCGGTGGCCGCCGTGCCGGCAGCGGTCGTGTACACGATGAGAACGGTCGAACGGCACGGCCCCGGCTGTTCGCGGGGCGCGCCGGCCTGCCCCGTTTATATCAGATTCCACTATCCGCTGATCGGGCACGCGCCCAGCGCGCCGGTCACCGGCGCGATCAACCGCGCGATCAACGACTTTCTGCTGGCCGGCGTGGGCGAGCCGAAGAAGTTTGGCAGCGTCGCCGCGGAGATGGCCGCGTTCGTGCGGAAGGCTGCGGATTACACCGCGGCCTATCCGGGCCCAGGTTACTCAGAGGATCGGATTGTCTCCGTGGTCTACCAGGCCGGTGGCATCTTCAGCCTCCAGTTTGATCTGTCGTGGTTCCTCGGCGGGGCGCACCCAAACTACACGCGAACTTTCGCCAATTTCGACGTGCGGACGGGACGCCAGATCAGGCTGGCCGACGTGCTCGTCGCACGATACCAATCGCGCCTCACCCAGAGGGCTGAAGCACACTTCAGAAAGAACAAGGGCCTGACACCGACCGACAGCCTCACGCAGGCGGGCTACACGTTCCCAAACAACACCTTCACGCTCAATGACAATTTTTCGATCGGCCCGAAGGGCGTCACGTTCTTCTACAATCCGTATGAAGTTGCGTCCTACGCGGACGGCCCGACCGAGCTTCTCCTGGCGTACCCGGAAATCAAAGATCTGCTTAGACCAGATGGTCTGCTCGCCCAGATGCGCAAATAGGCCGGGCGCGGGCCCGGTCGTTCCAGGCTAGCTGTCCGGGCGGTGGCCGAAGCTCTTAGCCATCCTTGCCGTGACGCCGGCGGCGCCGAAGAGCACAAGCGCGCCGAGATAGAACGCGGACTCAAGCCCCCGCGCCGCGCTCGCCGCGCCGAAGACAAACGGGCTGACGACGCTGGCCACCCGCTGCACACTCTGTCGAATTCCAAATGCGGCGCCCCAAAACTGTTGGGCGACCAATTCCGCGAGTAAACTCATCGACAGCGGCTGCGTGAACCCCAGGCTTGCGCCCATCAGCGCCGACACCCCGAGAAGGGGCCAAAACTGCCGGGCAAACGGCGTTGCGGCGAGCGCCACAGCACTGAGCGCGATCGCGCCGACCAGGGCGCCCGTCTGCCCGAGTTGTGCCACGGCGCGCGCCAGAAGCATGCGGACGGCCATCGACGCGACGCTGATGGCCGCAATCGCAATCCCGATCAACGTCACCGACAAGCCCACGTGCGAGAGGTAGAGCGGATAGAACGTGCTCTGCAGCGCCTGAGCGCAGTTCATCATGGCGGAGACGAACAGCACGGCGCCGACGCCACGCTCGCGCACGATCGTGCCGATGACTGTATGGACGGCCCCGGCGGCAACGCGGCGTCCGTCGGCGATCCTGGCCGCCCGCACCATGGAAGCGACGGCGAACGATGGCACCATCAAGAGCGCCATCGCAGCAAACGCCGTCGTGTAGCCGAGCCGAGCGGCCAGAAACCCTCCGATCACCGGGCCGACGACGGCACCGGCCGAGTACGACACCGCGTAGTACCCGTAGTTTCTGATCCGCGTGACGGGGGTGCTCGCGCCGGCGACCACCGCCTGCGACGCGACGGCCAACCCGATGTTCGCGGCGGTCAACAAGGTAAAAGCGATGGCAACCTCGAGGATCCCCGAAAACGCGGCGAGCATCGCCGCCCCGAGCCCGAACAGCCCCACGGATCCCACAAGGACAACGGTCGGCCCGCGCTCATCGACGAGACCGCCCACGTGAAGCGCTACGGCAAGCGGCGCAACTCCGGACAGTCCGGCGACCGCCCCTACCGCGCCGACAGAGGCGCCGTGGGCCACGAGGTACAGGGGGATGAACGGCGTTCCGATGTACCAGGCGCAGTTCGTGAGAAATTGCAGCAGGTTGTTGAGTCGGAGCAGGAACTGCAGGTGTGCGCCCGCGACGCCGGCCGGCGCAATGGCCGCCGGCGCATGTTGCGTAGAATCAGCCATCAGGTCGTCTGCCGCAACCTACCCCGTCGTGGTGCCCACGATCTGGATTCCGCGACGCAGGCCGGAGGCCCTTCGCCGGTCGCTAGCCACGGCCACGCTCCACAACCAAAACAAAAATCACCACCTACAGAAAGCTGCCCGGCGGCGAGAATGGCGCTGAACGCGAGTACCGCGCCTCCCCAGAGCCAAACCCGGCCGATGAGGCGGTCAAGCCGAATATCATTCATGATGGTGGGAACCTCCAGGCGAGGCGCGCCTGACCGCTCCCTGAAGATTCTAACAGTTACTCGCCTCGCCTACTTGCACCTCGTGCGGTTGTTCAGCAGGCGTCGATTGGACACCCGTGAAAAAGGACCTGTGTGGAGCACCCGATTACACTGCCGATGGAGGTGGACAGGTCATGCCGATAAAGATTGCCATGGAAAAAATCCCGGTCGTGATTTACACTGCAAGACATCGCATAGACGGGACGTACCATTTACCGCCAGAAAATCGTCTTTCTGATCATCTGAACAGCCGCCAGCGCCAACAAGAATTTATCGCGCTGACCGATGCCAAAATCGCGAATCTCCCGGATGAAAATCGCATAATCTTTGAATCCGGCTTCATCACCGTGAATCTGCAGAGCGTCGTGCTTTTTTCTCCGAAGCCGACGAGTAGCACGTAGCCCGAGCCAATGGGCGCGAGCTGGCTAGGTCGTCAAGAGTGTACTACAACCGCTGCGATAACTTACCGTCGCATGAAGTCAATAACCTGCGGGCCCGAGCCCCGACAGAATGCTGCAGAAACGATGGGACCGGGACGGCAGATTCTCCCCACATTGGGAACCGCGTCCACACGCGTGGTCTAACCGGCATCCATTCGCGGTATGAGCAATACATGATCAGGCGGCGAGCGAGCACCGAATGATGAGGTAAGTGCGAGGAATGGTCGATCCGCAGAGCGAGGTGCGCACGTGCTGGGGTGGAGCGTAGTCTTGGCTGTTGGAGCCGTCGTCGTGCGGAAATCGGCCTCCCCTTTCGTCGTGATCGGCCTGGGCAGCGTCGTAATCTGGGTCGCCGGCGCGTACGGCTTGTTTGAGGGACAAGGCAACTCGAAACGGTTGCTCGGCTACGACCGCTCCCTTGGCGCGTTCCTGACGCGATGGCCGATCGTCGTCACGGTCGCCTTGGTCGCGTTCTTCGTCCTGCGATGGACCGGCCACAGGCTACATTTGATCTAACGCGTGATCTAACGCGGCCGACCGGCCCCGGCTGGTAACGGCAGATTTTCGAACCCATTTTTCCGTCTCACCCCGGCCTGGCCGGCCAAAACGCCGCCGGGGGGGGTGGCTATGCCAGTGCCCAAGATGCCCACCGTCTAGGAACTTTCTGGACCGGGCATTATGAGACTTAGCCTGGCCCAGCCTCGCGCTAAAGCGCGAAGCCAGGGTGATTGAGCCGGCCATGCTCATAAACACGCACCGGGTTGCGGGACACGAGCAAGATACATCTGCTGCCACCGGGACAGAGAGCTCGGGTAATGTTGGGCAGCACGGTGAACTACGTGCGCGCCTCGCCGCCGCCAACAAAATGCTCGCCGACATGGCGTCGGCCGGATCCGCGGTCGCGGCGATTGGACGTGCCTTACTCACCTTAACGGAAGCGCAGCGCGCCGCGATCTTCCTTCGGTCGCCGACCGGCCTCGTGACCTGCCTCTGGTCCCACAATTTATCCGACGAGTACGTCCGCGAACTGGTTACTCCCGAGAATACAAACCCGTGGATGCACATCTTGCGCCACGCCGAGCTGACCTGCATGGATCTCCCTAAGACGAAGCGACAGACCACGCCGACCCCGTGGTTCCTACCCGACGTTCTTAAGGTATCGGCAGACCAGACCCATCTTGCCGACCGGATCACACGCGAGGGCCTCCGCTCCGCGTGCACGTGGCCGATCACCCGAGCAGGCCGGGTGATCGCCGCGCTTGTTTATGGTTACGGATCACCTCACGTGTACTCGCCGCACGAGCAAGGGGTCATGAGCGCGTTTGCTTCGCAAGTAGCGGCAGTCGTTCAAGATCCCGGCGCGCCAATCGCACAGGCGCAGAGCACGATGAACGCGTGGGCCGGTGCCGGCGCGTCGACGGACACACCGGCGAGGCTCGGGGTTAATACCGCAGGCCCTGCACCGGTGCAGCGTGACGCAACGAGACCTCTCGTCGCCGATGAGCATCGGACGAGTGAGGGTGAACGAGCACGCGGCGAAATCGACGCTGCGCGGGCCCAAACGAGCACAGCGCAGCAGCAACTTGAGGCTGAAAAAGCGCGACTTGCTGCGGACCGAACCTCGCTCGAAGCGGATTCCCGCCGCCTCGCGCAGGCTCACGCGGAGGTGGCCGCAGAGACTCAACGATTGTCGGAGGCACGGGGGGCGCTCACCGCCGACACCGCGCGCGTCGCCGACATTCGAGCCGAACTCACGGTGGAAGCCGCCCGGCTGGCCGAGACCCGGGACCACCTGAACGCGGAGCGCTCGCAGCTGGCCGATCTGCAGGCCAATTTGGACGCGGCGGAAGCCGCGCTCAGCCGCGATCGACAGTCGTTGGAGTCGGAGCAGGCGCGGCAGGAGTTGGAGATCGCGCGCGCACAGATGCGCGCGGCCGAACCCGCCGAGACCGATCTCACCCTCAACGAACCGCGCCGCCTAGCCGACACCCGCCGGGCGGTCGAGGAGGAACATGCGCGCCTGGTCGCCATTCAGCGCGACAACGAAGCGCGCGAGGCGCGCCTGGCGGAGGCGCAACGCCAGCTCGAAGACGAGCGGGCGCAGTTAGGCGTAGCCCACAAGACAGAAAAGGCTGAACTCGCCGCGGAACGGGCGTCGCTGCAGGCGGAGCATCAACGGCTGGCGGACGCCCAGGCGACACTCACGGCAGAGAAGGAGCACCTGGCAGACGCGCAGCGCGCGCTCGAGACCGAGTCGGAGCAACTCACACAAGCGCGCCAGTCACTCGCGCTCGAGGCCGATCAGTTGGCTGAAGCGCGGCGGAATTTCGAGGCCGAGCGCGCGCAACCTGCGGGGCCGTCGGCCCCAAAGCCGGCGCCCGGCAGACGGACCTACCGCATGCTCGTCGAGCGAGCCGGTGCCGGCGCCACGTCGGACGACGACGGACAGCTCGCCGCGGTCGCGGGGCTCCTCGACGCTCATGTCGGCCGCCCGAAGGGCCACAGCCAGCGTCTGGCGGGATGGGCCGAGGCGATCGCACGAGCGCTTGCCGCGCCTACGCCAGAGCTCCAGGCCGTGAAACGCGCAGCCCTCCTGCACGACATCGGCATGGCCGATGTCCCCGAGACGACGCTGAAGAAAGCCGGTCTAACACCCGACGAACAGGACCTGATCGATCGTGAGGCAGTGGTCGCTCACCAGATGCTCGAGGACGTCGAAGGTTTACGCGCCGCGGCAGCGATCTTGCAGCACCGCTTCGAACACTGGAACGGCGCCGGACAGCCGGACGGGCTCAAAGGCGAGGCGATCCCCCTCGGTGCCCGAATCCTTGCGATTGTCGGTGCCTACGGCGAAATGATCGCCGGGCGCCCCGGTGTTCCTCAACTATACTATCGCGACGCGATCGCGGCGATCAAACGCGGATCCGGCAAGCGGTTCGACCCGAAAGTTGTCGCGGTTTTCGCCAAGGTCGTCACGAGCGGATAGCTCAGCCGCGCCGGGGGGTATGGTCGCATGGATCAGCATGACGAACTCATCTTGCCCGGCGGGTACTGGGCGGCACACGTTGCCGGAGCCTGGTACCTGTTTAACCCGCGCGATGTCCTGCTTGCCGGCCCCGCCGACGCAGCCACTGCGCACCGGCACGCGTGGTGCGACGCCTGGCGGCGCATCGATCGTGAACTTAAGGACGAGGTCGCGGCATTTCGCGATGGTACCCGTTCACCGCAAGACCTGCCCAACCTCAGCCAGTTGGTCCGGGCGTGGGATGCTGTTGCCAAAAGTGGCTCCGAACTAAAAGAACCGGCCGGCGGGGCACGCGGCGAAGCTGGCTCGGCGCCGCAGACACCTGAGTCTCTGGGAGGGTCATCCCGCTGGTGGCGTGCCACACTGGCCGCAAGCGCAGTGATCGCCGCGCTCGTAACGGCTGTGCTGCAGATTGGACCGGAGCGTTACCGACCGACAGTTGGTACGATAGAGCACAAACGTGCGGAACCGGCATCCGCCGTCATCCAGAAGCGTCCGTCATCCACGCCGCATCAAGCGATCGTTGCCGGCACCGCCACGTCCCCCCACAGGATGAAGGCGGGTGTCCCTTCCGCGGCATCTCACGTTCGCCGGCCGGCAAGGACCGCGTACGTCGTCGTCGTTGGAACGTTCGAGAGTTCCGGCGCCGCCGAGGACATGAAGCGCCTCGTTCGGCGAAAGGGCTATGTCGTCGACGTCGTTCCGCACGGGGCGAGCTCCGAAGTCATGACCCGGCCGATGCGAACTCGTATGCAAGCCGAGTACGTGGCGCGCGGGCTCGAGGCGGTTGGTCTCCAGGCACAATTAATGGTATGGGGCGAGCAGTGAGAGGCACACAGGAGTTTCCCCCACCTACCGTGTGCGCTCCAAAATCACGACCGGGATCTCGCGCGTAGTCTTTCGTTCGTACTGCGCGAAGTTCGGGTAGCGCTGTTTCCACGTGCCCCAGATCCGTCGTCGTTCCTCGCCGCGAACGATTCGCGCCGTCACCGCGAACGTCTCACTGCCAAGTTCAACCGTCGCGCGCGGACTCGCCACAAGATTGTGGTACCAGTCCGGACTCGTCGGCGCGCCGCCTTTACTCGCAAAGATGGCAACCTGTCCGTGCCCGAGATCCTGATACATCAACGGGTTCTCGCGGGCCTTGCCAGATTTGGCGCCGACGGTGTGCAGGATGAGCAGCGGAGCGCCGGTAAACTGTCCGCCGACTTTACCGCCGTTGGACCGAAACTCGTCGATGATCGATTTGTTCCAATCTTGCGCCATGAAAGCCTCCGCCGGCTCGTTTGGGATGGGATCTGACGCTCACACGCGGTACGCGCGTTTGTTGGTTGGGGCCACTTGCGGTTTTGCCGGGAGGGACTCCGACGGGGTGATCGGCAAGCGTCGCTAGCCTGAGGCGCTTCCCGCGTACCGCGCGGGTTCGTCGTCAAACCTCCGCTTGCGGTCTGCGCTACAGAAGTAATAGTTCTGCCCGGCCCGCATCGATCGGTACTTGGCCGACGCGACCCTGACCGACATGCCGCACTCAGGGCCGTCGCCTCAATCTCAGCTTCTGGCGGCACGGTGGTTTCTTTCTGCCGCCGGTCGGCGTCACGGATTCGAGAGACATGGATGATCTCCGCCAGAACGCCCGCGCCGAGGCGCCCGCGATCAATTTGGCTGACTTGTAATACAGGTAGGGGGAAGACTGGCCGTCTCCTCAATGAAATTTAAACCAACTCTGTAAAGAACCGGTGAAGGAGGTCCTGGGAGGTATGACTACGGCGCCGTGCCTCCTCACCACTCCGTTACAATGGTTAGTGACTCCATGTCTGAGCGAACTGTCGTCCGCGCGCCATCCCGCCTCGGCCTCGCGCCAGCAGACAAAAACGCCTGCCCGCGGAACCTGGGGCCGATGCTTCCTCGCGACCTGACACGCTGGGTCGTACTTGCCACGGGCATCATCGCCGGCATCACGGGTGGCGCCGTGCCGCCGCCGGCTGGCGCCACTACCGAATCGGGGAGCGTGTTTGTCGTCGTGACGGTGGACAAGTCCACCTGGGAACCCTACGAGTACGGATCGGCCTTCTTTTTCAACGGGCGGGGCGACGCCTACACGGCGTCGCACGTGGTCGCGGACGCCGTGAAGAACCCGGACCTTCGGCTTGCCGCGATCGTGAACGGTGTAGAGTACATTGCGCGCGCTATCTGCTGGAATCCCGAATCGCAGGACCGCGCGAATACCTACAGTCGCGACGTAGCTGTCATCCATGTCGGCCCTGAGGTCCCATTGTTTCCGATCGGACACTATCCGCCGGCCACGACACGGCTGATCTCGCGACCGCTCCCGGTCCGCCGAGGCGGGGAGCCGGGCGTGGGGCAGACCGTCCAGGTTATGGGTTTCGGCGAGCATCGCGCGGGACCGGTATTCGTCGAACGCGGCCGGCGCGGACGCATGATGCGGCTTGAACAGGCCCAGGACGGGACGCCGATCGCACGGATCCAGTTTCCCGTGAATGCCGCACCGTCGGACGGCGATTCAGGCGGGCCCATTGAGGATGACTCGCGGACGATCGTTGGGATCGCGAATTGGACCCGGGCGCATCCGCTCACTCCGGGTACCGTGGAGATGGATGGGGTGGCGGCCACGTCCCTCGGGTGCGTCGTCCGGGTTCCGCCGGAGCGTAACCGGCTGGACCCCTTCAACACGCCGCTCCAGATGCCGTAGTCCGGCACTGCGGTTCCGGCGCTCGCCACCGGTTCCCGCCGCGTCGCAGTCGCGCTGCTCGCGACGCGCAGCCCGGCGGTAACACGCGGACGTCGTTATCTAGACTTGGCGAGCAGTCTCTCCGTGGCGCGCACCAGCGCGTCAATATCGGCCTCATCATTGTACGCGTGAACCGAAACTCGCAGCAGCGACATGTCGTTCCACGCCGTCAGTGGCGCCTCGACGCCGAATTCGGTCCACAGGCGTTTCCGCGCGGCCTCGGCAGCCGACGCGGGAACCGGGATCGGGACGCTCACCATCTGCTCGTACCAATCCCGAGAATCCGGCGAAAGGGGCCCCAGCCCGCCGAGATCCGCGAGCGCCGCGCGCGCTCGCTGCGTCAGCGCGTGGCACGTGTCGCGAACCGCGGGGGTGAGATGCGCGCCGATGAAATCGATCGCCGCGGGGACTGATAGAAACGCGGCGATGTCGCGCGTGCCCTGGCGTTGCTGCTCCTCGAGAAAGCCGCCGGGCCACCCCCAGCTCACGATGAGCGGCTCGAGGAGCGGCTGCACGTCGCGCCGCGCATACAGAAATCCCGAACCCTTGGGCGCGCACATCCACTTGTGGCAGTTGCCGGCGTAAAAGTCGGCCTCAAACGCGCGCAGGTCCAGCGGGATCTGCCCCGGCGCGTGCGCGCCATCGATCACCGTGAGAATGCCGGCGTCGCGCGCCCGCTTGATCAGCGGTCCGATCGGGAGGATGAGGGCTGTGGGCGAAGTGATGTGGCTCAGGAACAGCACGCGGGTTCGGTCGGTCACACGGCGCCACACCGCGTCGACGACCTGTTCCGCGGATTCGACAGGAGCGCAGATCGAAGCCTGTACATATCGCGCGCCGTGACGTTCGCACAAAAACGTCCACGTCTTGTTAAGCGCGCCGTACTCGTGGTCGGTGCCGAGCACCTCATCGCCGGGCCGCAGCGTGAGCGAGCGCGCGACGACGTTGAGCCCGGTGGTGGCATTCGTGACGTACACGAGATCGCGAGGCTCGGCTCCCACAAACGCCGCCAGCCGCCGGCGTGCCTCGCCGACCAGATCGGCGAACCTGTAGTGCAAAAACTCCACCGGCTGCCGTTCAAGTTCGAGCTGCCAGCGCTGGTACTCTTCAAACACGGGCCGCGGGCACGCGCCGAATGATCCATGGTTCAGGAAGACGATGCCGGGCCGGAGCAGAAACTGGTCGCGCAACTCGGCCGCCGCCATCAGCCTGCGCGATACCCACGAGGCTCGTCGGTTGCCCGAGTACTATGTAATATCATAATGATGACACTATTGTAGCAACGGGGGGTCGCCGTGACGAGCGGTGTCTCGCTCATGATTTATGTGAACGGTGAAATCTTACCGCGGCCGCAAGCCCGCGTCTCAGTCTTTGACGCGTCCTTTCAGTCGGGTGACGCCGTTTGGGAAGGGTTGCGTCTCTATGATGGAATCGTCTTCAGGCTGGACGAGCACCTGGACCGGCTCTACAGATCGGCCAAGGCCGTCGAAATCTCCGTCCACTTGGATCGAGCGTCGCTCGGCGCGGCGGTCTATTCAACGCTTCGGGCCAACAATTTTCATGATGGAGCACACATTCGCTTGATGGTCAGCCGCGGCGAACGGCGTACCTCGGGCATGAATCCTCGGAACGTCGAGGGAGACGCGACGATTGTCATTGTCCCCGAGTTGAAGCCGGTGCCGGAGACCCCTGCCGGCATCAGGCTCCGAACCGTGGGTATTCGTCGGCCGGAACCGGATGTTCTTGATCCGGGCATCCACAGCGCGAACCAACTCAACAGCATTCTCGCCAAGTTGGAGTCCAACCGGGCGGGCGTAGATGGCGCGCTGATGCTGGATCGAAACGGATTTGTCGCAGAGACGGATTCGTCGAATATTTTCGCGGTCCGGGATGGCGGCCTACTGACACCGAGGACGAACGCGTGTCTGCACGGGATTACGCGACGGGTCACGCTCGAACTTGCTCGCGCGGCGTCTCGACAAGCGCGTGAAGCCGACGTCTCCTTATTCGACCTCTATTCCGCCGACGAAGTGTTTACGACCGGCACGGTACAAGAACTCGTTCCCGTCGTTGAAATTGACGGCCGCGTGATCGGGTCGGGAACGCTTGGGCCGGCCACCGCCGAACTCCTCGCGGCGTACCGACGACTTGTTGTCGCGGACCGCCACGCGCTCCAGTTAGGGCCGGTGTAAGAGTCCAGGCGGAAGCGGGGCGGCAACGGGTACTACAAAGGGCGCGGCATTCGTGCTTGTGCCGGCTCACACTGAACCTCGGGGGTGTGCGATGCGACGGCGCGACTTCCTTAAAACGGCGGCAATAGGGGCGAGTCTAACGGCGCTCGAGGCGTGGGTGGGGATGCGGCCGGCCTCGGCGGCCCAGGCCGGACGGCGCGGCGGGACGCTGACCTGGGCGTATACGTTGATCCCGCTTAGGCTCGACCCCATGTGGACGCAGGCGCGCACGGATGCGACGACTCTCACAAACATTTGCGAGGGCCTAGTACGGGCCAACGCGAGTGCGACGGCGGTCGAGCCGGCGCTCGCCGACCGCTGGACCGCGAGCCGCGACGGGCTGACCTACACCTTTACGTTGCGGGACGGTGTGCGTTTCCACAACGGCAAGCCCGTGACCGTGGACGACGTGATCGCCTCGCTCCAGCGCGCTCGAACGTACGGAGTGTACAAATGGAGTCTCGCCGACGTCAAGGCGTTCGCGAAGCTCAACGACAAAACCGTGGCGATCGTGCTGAAGGCACCGGTCGCAAGCATTCTGGCCCGGCTGGCGATGATCTCAAACGCCATTTTCCCGAAGGAAGAGATCGCGGCGATCGGGGACCAGCAGTTCACGAAGCCGATCGGCACGGGGCCGTTCATGGTGCGCGAGTGGGTCGCCAACGACCACCTGACGCTCGACGCTAACCCGCACTACTGGGAACTGGCGCCGGATGGCAAACCCTACCCTTACCTCGACGGCGTCGTGATCAAGCAGGTGGCGGAGGACACCACCAAGGTACTACAGATCCAGGCCGGCGACCTGATGGGCTGCGAGGCGATTCCGTTCAGTCAGCTGCCCGCCCTGCGGCGCGACCCTCGGGGGCAGCTGCTGATCAATCCTCAGCAGCAGGTGTATTTCATGGTGATCCAACTGGCGCACCCGCCGTTCGAGGACCAGAAGGTCCGGCAGGCGATGAGCCTCGCTCTCGACCGCAAGGTCTTCGTGGATCGGGCCACCGCCGGCGTCGCCGTCCCCGCCAACTCGTTCATGCCGAAGAGCGGGCTCTTCTGGAACGCGCGCGCAAGCCTGCCGTTCGATCTCCCGCGGGCGAAGCAGCTGATGAAAGAATCGAAGTATCCCAACGGGCATAAGGGTATGACGATCCAGCTGACGAGCGGCGGGCAGCTCGGGAGGGACAACGCGGTGCTCTCCCAGCAGATGTGGAGCGAGATCGGCCTCGAGTGCCAGATCCAGGAGGTGGACGGCGCGGCACTGTCGGCGGCCTGGTACAAGAGCAACTACGACGCGATCTCCGGCTATCAGTGGACGAACGGGATGATGGATCCTGACCAACTGGTGCAGTTCTTCTTCATCGACCCCCGCATGAACACCGGCTACGAGCCGAGCGCGAGCGCGATGCAGCTCGTGAAGGCGGCCGCTGCGGAGCTCGACCCGAAAAAGCGCGCGCGGATGTACGATCAGATCCAGACCATCTACAATACGGACGTCGGCGGCACCATCTCCCTCTACTACACGCCCTCGGTGAACTACCTGAACCCCAAGGTCCAGGGTTTCTCCCGTACGCCGCTTGGGGTGCCAATCTACTGGCGCACGTGGCTGCGGTCCTAGTGGCGAGGGCAGCGCCGCGCGGCCGATGAACCGCCGCGCTTACATTGGTGGGAGGCTCGTCCAGATGGCGGTGACGTCTGCCATCTTGGCGGTCCTCATCTTCTATATGATCCGCCTAATCCCGGGTGATCCGGCCGTCACGATGCTGGGGATTCAAGCCACGCCCGATGCCGTCGCCCAACTGCGCCACCAGATGGGGCTCGATCAGCCGGAGCCTGTGCAGTTCGCGATCTTCATCGGCGGCTTGCTGCACGGCGACCTGGGCCAGTCGATCCTGGCGCGTGTCCCCGTGATGGATTTGGTGCGGAGGCGGCTGCCGGTGACACTCTTCCTGGTCGCGTACGCGATGGTTCTAGCGCTGCTGATCACTATTCCGCTGGCGGTCATCGGCGCCCTGCAACGGGACCGCGCCGCCGATCAGGCGATCCGCGGCTTCTCGGTGTTTTGGATCTCGACCCCGAGCTTCTGGGTCGGCATCCTGATGCTCATCGCGTTCGGCGTCGACCTAAAATGGTTCCCGGTTGGCGGCTCCGGGCGCGGCTTCGCCGAACGCGCCTATTACCTGTTCCTGCCCGCGCTGACGATGGGGTTGGGCGTCTCCGCCGTGCTCACGCGGAACCTGCGAGACGCGATTCTTTCGATCCTCGCTTCGGAGCATGTGGTCGTGGCGCGGGCGAAGGGCCTGCCCGCCCGGCAGGTCGTCCTCCGGCACGTGCTGCGCAACGCGATCATCTCGACGGTCACGCTGCTCGGCTTGTACATCGGCTACCTAGTGGGGGGGTCGGTCATCATCGAATCGGTGTTCGCACTGCCCGGCATGGGGAGCGAGATGGTCTCGGCGATCCTGGGGCGCGACTACCGGGTAGTCCAAGGGTTCACGCTAGTATACGCGGTGCTTGTGTCGGTCGTGTATCTGCTGACAGACGTTACCTACTCGTTGATCGATCCGCGGGTCGCCCTGTAGCCGGGATCCGCGTTGACCGTAACGACCGCAGGCATAGCCCGGGGCTCGCGGCGCATCGTTCGCACGCACCCCTTCCTCCGTGCGTGGCTGCGCAAACCGTCGCTCGTTGCGGGCACGTTGATCATCGCGGTGATCGCGGCCGCCGGCCTGTTCGCGCCATGGCTCGCCCCATACAGTCCCATCAAGCAGAACTACGCGGCGGCGGTACAGCCGCCCACGGCGGCCCATCTGCTCGGCACGGATAAGTTCGGACGGGACCAGTTATCTCGGATCCTCTACGGCACGCGCATCGATCTGGCGGTGGGCCTGATCTGCACGGCCATCCCGCTCGTCATCGGGGTCGGGGTGGGCGCAGTCTCCGGCTACTACGGCGGACTGATCGACGCGCTGTTCATGCGCCTCATCGACGTCCAAGTAGCATTTCCGTTCTACGTGTTGCTGATAGCAATTGTCTCCATCTTGGGTCCGGGGCTCGTCAACGTGTACTACGCCCTGGTCCTCGTCGGGTGGGTGGCGTTCGCGCGGCTCGTGCGCGGCGAAATTCTTCTCGCGAAGCAACTCGAATACGCGCAGGCTGCGCACGCCATCGGCTGCAGCGACATGCGGGTGATCGGACGCCACCTGCTGCCCAACGTCCTCGGCCCAGCCATCGTTTTCGCGATGTCGGCGGTTGTCCTGAACATCCTCGCCGGCGCGTCGCTCAGCTTTCTCGGGCTCGGCGTCCAACCGCCGACCCCCGAGTGGGGCGGAATGATCGCGGAGTCCCGCGAGTACGTGTTGACCGCGTGGTGGCTCCCGACCTTCCCCGGCCTGGCCATCACCCTCGTGGGCGTCGCTTTCAGCCTGCTGGGCGATGGGCTCTCAGGGTTCCTCCGTCGCCGGCGCACGGCGTGACGGTCGTTCCCGGCAGCTCGTCCCTAAAATGACAACACCCGATCCGCTTCCATACTCAGCCGCGCCACGTCTGGAGGCGCCACGAACTCCGCCGCATAGCCGGAGAGATGCTGCTGCGAGACCCCACGGGCCTCGGCGCACCCTTTTCAGACGTAGAAACGTACCCTCTTGTTTTTGCAAGCCTCCAGTAACTCAACGAGTGGCGCCACTCCGACGCCACGCACCGCCTCCGCCACATTGGACTTGAGCAACTCGGTCGCGTCTCCGGCCAGTACCATTCCGCACTCTTGTCCCGCAGGAACAGCCCCGTTGACGGCGAGGTGAAATGCAAGACTCGCTCGTGTGGGATCCTTGGAACCCGTGGCGGTCATGATGAGCATCTTGGGCATGCTCTCCTCCTCCTTTCGAGCCTGCACCCTCTCCTTTGTCGGTCCCAACCTAATCCCCTCGTGCCGCCAGGTTAGACAGATCGCCTCTACCCCCGGGTATGAGACGGAGGGGCGCCGGAGCGCGCGTGGAAACTTCCGCGCATGCACCGAAGGGGACAATGACGGTGGCGGACGCGGGGATGGACCGCCGGCCGGTCCCGGCCCGCCGGTGGCCGGTCCTCCGGCGGATCGCCGGCGAACTCGCCCGCCGAGGGGTTTCGCCAAACGTCATTTCCGTTGCCGGCATGCTCTGCGGCGCCGGAGCCGGAGGGCTCTTCGTTGTCGCGGCGCACGCGGCGCCGTTCGTCCACGTGGCGTGGGTGGCCGCGGCGGCGCTGATTGCCGTCCGCGCTACCGCGAATGTTCTCGACGGCCTCGTAGCCGTCGAGTTCGGCGGCGCCGATCCGGCAGGGATCTTGTACAACGAGGTACCGGACCGCGTCTCCGATGCCGCGATGCTGATAGGACTCGGTTACGCGCAAGGAAGCAGCCCGGAGCTCGGCTACCTGGCTGCGTACCTGGCGGTGCTTACCGCGTACGTCCGCGCAACCGGCAAGATCGCGGGAGCTCCTCAAGAGTACGGCGGTCCGATGGGCAAGCAGCAGCGAATGGCCGTGGCGGTACTTGTCGCCCTCTGCTATGCCTTCTCGCCGGTGGGATGGATGCCGGCCGCCGCCGTGTTCCGGCCGGCCTTCGCCGGATTACTGCTCATTGTCGCCGGGAGCGCCTGGACCGTAATCTGGCGGCTTCGACGGATTGCGTTCCGGCTGGCGGCCACCCGCACGGTAGGATGATAAGACTGCCGGGTCTCGTTTGGCCGCACTTCTCGGCGGTCGGTGCCATGGCCGCCATCGTCTTCGGCATGCTGGCTGCGGCCGCCGTGGTGACGTTCGCGCTGCGGCGCGCGTATCCCGCGCGGGACTTTCACGAGCTCGTGCTGCGAACTCGGTCATGGTGGTGGATGGCGGCGATCCTCTTCGGCGTGCTCGCGCTCAATGCACGCCTCCTGCTGCTCCTCTTTGGCCTCCTCAGCTTCTGGGCCCTCAAAGAATACGTGACGCTGCTCAGAACACGCGCCGTCGATCACCGAGCGCTCATCTGGTCGTTCCTTGCGATTCCCATCCAATATTATTGGATCGCCGCAGGCGCGTTTGTCATGTTTCTCATCTTCATTCCGGTCTACATGTTTCTCTGGCTTCCGGTGCGGCTCGTCCTTGCGCGGGACCCCGCCGGGTTTGTGATGTCGGCGTCCCAGATCCAGTGGGGCCTTATGGCCTTCGTCTTCGGGCTAAGCCACCTCGCGTATCTGTCGCGGATGAGACCGCTGCCGGCGGCGACGGCGGACGGGATCACACTCGTTCTGTTCCTGCTGTTCGTCACGGAGATGAGCGACATCTTCCAGTATGTTTGGGGCAAACTGATCGGCCGGACGAAGATCTTCCCGACGATCAGCCCGAACAAGACCTGGGAAGGCCTCCTGGGAGGCATCGCGACGACGATGGCACTCAGTCTTGCGGTGCGGTTCCTCACCCCCTTCTCCGCCGTGGAGACGCTGGCCGCCGCGCTCCTGCTGACGGTCGCCGGTTTCTGCGGCGGCGCGGTGATGTCCGCGATCAAACGGGACCTCGGCGCGAAGGATTTTGGGACGTTGATCCCCGGGCACGGCGGCATGCTGGATCGCGTCGATTCCCTCTGCTACGCCGCGCCGGTGTTCTTTCACTATGTCCGGTATTTTCACGGCTAGGCTGCGCGCGCTCGTCCAGATTCTATTCTTCGTCTTCGTCATCCGCCCGTTCGTCACGCTCTTCATCGGCCTTAGGGTGCAGGGAAAAGAGATGCTGCCCGCGCGCGATCCGTTCGTTCTCATTGCGAACCATTCGAGCCACTTGGACACGGTATCGCTGCTCAGCCTGTTCCCCCTCCGGCGGCTCCCGCGGATCCGGCCCTGCGCGGCCGCGGACACTTGGGAACGCACTCGCTGGATCGCGTTCCTCTCTCGCACGCTGTTCAACACGCTGGCCATAGCCCGCCGAAACATCACGGCGCAGACTCATCCGGTGCGCCGCATGCATGAAGCGCTGGCCCGGGGCGAGTCGTTGATCCTGTTCCCCGAAGGCACGCGCGGGAACGGAGAGACCATGGCGTCGTTCCGGCCAGGGATCGCGCATCTCATCGAAGAGGCGCCGGACATCCCTGTCGTACCGGCCTACTTGACCAACATGGCGCGCAGCCTGCCGAAAGGCGAGTGGGTTCCCGTCCCGTTCATTTGCGCGGTCCGGCTGGGACGTCCCCTACTGGTGGCCGGGACACGGGACGAAATCCTGAAGACGCTGGAGCGGGCGGTGCTCGAACTCAAGGAGAACGTGTAGCGCGATGGTGCGGCACGCCCGTCTGGTCATCATCGGCGCCGGCATAGCGGGCTGCTCGGCCGCGTATCATCTTGCGCGCATGGGCTGGCGCGATATCGTCGTCCTGGACCAGGGCCCCCTCTTCACCACCGGAGGATCGACCAGCCACGCACCCGGGCTGGTGTTCCAAACCAATGCTTCAAGGAGCATGACCGAGTTCGCCAAACAGAGTGTGCGTTTCTACTCGGAACTGGAGCTCGACGGAACGTCGTGCTTCTCTCCCGTAGGGAGCATGGAAGTCGCGCAAACGCCCGCCCGCTGGGAGGATTTAAAGCGCCGTTTGGGTCTCGGCATGTCGTGGGGACTCCCGGCCGGGTTGTTGACGCCGGACGAAGCCAAAGCGAAACTGCCGCTGCTGGACGCGTCAAAGATCCACGGCGCATACCACGTCCAAGACGACGGCATCGCAACCGCCGTACACGCGTGCGAGGCGATAGCACAGGCTGCGCGGCCGTTGGGAACGTCGTTCTGTGGGTCGACACAAATTACGGGGATCGACGTCGAGCGCGCCCACGTCCGTGGGGTACTCACTCACGAGGGCGCGATCGAGGCCGACCAGGTGCTGATCTGCGCCGGCATCTGGGGGCCGAGGCTCGGCCGCATGGCCGGCATCCAAATTCCTCTGTCGCCGATGCAGCACCTGTATGCTCGCACAGGGGCGGTACCGCAACTCGCCGGAGAAACCGGCGACGCGGCGCATCCGATTCTGCGCCACCAAGACAAGTCGATGTATTTTCGCCAGCACGGCGATTCCTACGGAATCGGCTCGTACCGGCACGAACCCCTGCTCGTCGACCCGGAGGACCTCCGCAGCGGCTACACGGGGTCCGAGATGCCGTCGGTGCAGCCGTTTACGCCCGAACACTTCGAAGCCGCGCACGCGGCAGCGGTCGAGCTGCTGCCCGCTCTTCGGGGCCTGCCACTGGTTTATCGGATCAATGGGATGTTCTCGTTTACCCCCGACGGTTTTCCGCTCATCGGCGAATCCGCGGACGTGCGCGGACTCTGGGTCGCGGAGGCGGTTTGGATCACACACGCCGGCGGCGTCGGGCGGGCGGTCGCCGAATGGATAGCCAATGGTACGCCCAGCTTGGATCTCCACGAGTGCGACCTGAATCGGTTTGCGAGCCACGCCAAGACGCCGTCATACGTCAGAATTCGCGCGGCGCAACAGTACCGGGAAGTGTACGACATCATTCATCCGCTGCAGCAGATCGAACGTCCTCGAGGGCTGCGGCTGAGCCCCTTTCACGGGCGTCTGATGGAGCACGGCGCCGTATTCTTCGAAGCTGCCGGCTGGGAACGTCCGCAATGGCTGCAGTCGAACGAACGGCTCCTCGAGCGCTACCGCGTCCCCGGCCGCAGCGGATGGGAGGCTCGCTGCTGGTCACCAATCCAAGGCGCCGAACATCTCGCCGCCCGTGAGGCGGCCGTCTTGTTCGATCTCACGCCGTTTACAAAGGTCGACGTAGACGGCCCCGGTGCACTGCCGCTCCTACAGCGGTTGTGCGCGAATCAGATCGATCAGCAGGTCAACAAAGTCATCTATACCGCGATGCTCAACGAACGCGGCGGCATCGAATGTGACCTCACGGTCACGCGCCTGGGGCCGGATCACTTCCTCGTTCTCACCGGCGGCGCCGTAGGCATGCACGACTTGAGCTGGATTCGGCGTCAGGTCCATCCGGACGACGGCGTGCGGGTCACCGACGTGACGTCGATGCACTGCGCGCTCGGATTGTGGGGGCCCAGGGCTCGAGAGGTGTTGAGCCGGGTCAGCGATGACGATCTCTCGAATGAGGGATTTCCGTACTTCACGGCCAAGCGAATCACGGTCGACACCATCCCCGCACTTGCGCTGCGCGTTTCATACATCGGTGAGCTGGGTTGGGAGATCTACGCTCACGCGGAATATGGACTGCGGTTGTGGGACGCCCTCTGGGAAGCCGGCCGCTCGATGGACATCAGACCGCTGGGTGTCGGTGCGTTTGATTCTCTGCGCCTGGAGAAAGGCTACCGCCTGTGGGCGTCCGACATTCAGCCTGAATGCGATCCCTTTGAGGCGGGGCTTGGATTCGCTGTAAAGCTAGAAAAAGGCGATTTTCTGGGCCGGAAAGCCCTGGCGCAACGTAAAGAACAAGGGCTGACGAGGAGATTGTGCTGTATGACCCTCGATGAACCGGCAAGGGTGGTGATGGGCAAGGAGCCGATCCTCGATGGTGAGCACGTCGTCGGCTACGTCACGAGCGCGAACTACGGATACACGATCGGTTCCGGGATCGTCTATGGATATCTTCCGTCGTCCCACGCCACTGTTGGCAAAACGGTGGCCATTCAGTACTTCGGTCGCCGGTTCACCGCGACGGTGTCGAGAGAGCCGCTTTACGACCCGAAAGGATTGCGACTCAAGAGCTGACACCGAGCGCAGTAGACCGCGTGAATAAGCTCGTCAACGGGCGGCAAGGCCGGGCAATACGCTCTCGATCGTCGTAGGAAAGTCGCGCACGCGTACACCGGTGACGCTGGCACCCAACCTAGATGCCCTCGTCTGGGAAGCTTCCCTGCCGGGTATTACTACATTTAACCTTCGCGCCTGAGGGTGAGACATGACGGAAAGTGGCGAAGGATTTGCGGGCCACGAGCGAGATTCAACCGCTGCCACCGTGAACGGGGGCGCGAGTAGCGTTGGGCCACGCAGTGAACTAGCAGCGCGCCTCGCCGCGGCCACCAAGATGCTCGGCGACGAGGCGCCGGTCGCACCGGTGGTGGTGACGATCGGGCGTGCTCTGCTGTTCTTAACGAAAGCTGAGCACGCCGCGCTCTTCCTTCGGTCGCCCAACGGCCTCGTGAGCTGTCCCTGGTCTCACAACCTGTCCGACCTGTACCTCCAGGACATTGTCACTCCCAAGGGCGCGAACCCCTGGCTGCACATCCTGCGCCGTCCTGAGCTTTCCTGCATGGATCTCCCCAAGACGAAAGGAGAGAAGAGTTCTCCGCCGTGGTTCCTGCCCGACGCTCTTGCCCTGTCGTCCGACCACGCCCATCTTGTCGATCGGATCACCCGCGAGGGCCTCCGCTCCATATGCGCCTGGCCTCTCACCCACGCGGGTCGGGTGACCGGTGCGTTTGTTTACTATTACGACTCACCTCATGTGTACTCGCAGGAAGAGCAGGAGGTCATGAGCGCATTTGGCTCGCAAGCAGCGGCAGCCCTCCGAGACCCGGGGGCGGCGCTGTCCCCAGACGAGGGCACGATGAACGCAAAGGACGCCACCCGTACGCCTACGGACTCACCGCCGGCGTTCGTACTCAAGACCGCGGGTTCGGCACCGAAACAGCAGATCGTTGACGGAACCGGAACCGATCGGCCGGAATTGAAGATGACTCAGGCCACGGCGCCCGGGACCGGCGCCCAGGAGGCCGGTAAGCTGCACGAGTACGTGTGGAATCCGGTTGCCAAGGTCGGCCAGGAACCGCGAGAACAACCAAATGCGGCTGGACGATCTCGTTGGCGCGAAGCCACCCCGGTCGCAATCACGGCGATCGCAACGGTCGCGATTGCGGTTCTGGTGATTGGACGAGCACCTCACGGGCCAGCAGTTCGCACGGTGGAGCACAAACCTGCGGCGCAAGCATCGGCCACCGCGGTTCAGAAACTTCCCGTGCCTACGCCGCATCGGGCGATCTCCGCTGGTGTTGTTCGGCCCGCCGCCGCGAAGGGGGGTGTGCTTCCCACGACATCTCGGGCCCTCCAACCACGGAAGCCTGTATACGTCGTTGTCGTAGGAACGTTCGAGAGCGCCAACGTCGCAGAGCAAGTCAAACACCTTGTTCAGAGTAAGGGATACGTCGTCCATGTCGAGCAGCAGGGAGCCGTTTCCAAAGTCGTGACCGCACCAATGCCCTCCCGCACGCAAGCCGAGGGCGTAGCGCGCGGGCTTGAGACAGTTGGTCTCAAACCACAACTGATGGTATTGCAAGAGCCAAGCCCCGCAAAATAACAACCGCCGGGGTTCCCCGAAGTCTCCTTCTGGAGCAGGCCGGTCGTCGCCCAATACTCCCGTTCGTGTGCAAGCGGCTTACCAGTAACTCTATTATCAAACAGCGATCATCTATCTATTGCCGCAGAAACATGGGACTTGCGCCGTTACTGGTTCCTGGTCTCGTCGGATGGGTGCTTGTCAGCATGGCGGTGAGCCATTGAGGGGGGCTTTGCCAGAGGGGGGCCAAAAGGGAGCCTCGATGGTCTAGGGCTCCCCGAGGAGTACCTCCGATTCCCCGCTGCATGCGTCCCGCTCGGCCAGCGGTCGAACAGCCAGCCAAATCGCGCTCGGCGTCCACGAGCGGAGTTCTGCTCGATTCGTGGAGCGCTCGGCGTCGGTCACACCTTGTGGTTTCCAGGTGCTCGGTAGAGGCCTTCTGCCGAACAAGTACATGAAAAAAGGAGGGCACCAAAGGCACCCTCCCACCCAACCCGAGATTCCGTACCGTCTAGAAAATTGGTTTCAACGCGTTCATCTCTTTCATGCCTTCTTCCATCGTCATGGATTAGAACGTAATGCATAAAACAAACCTCCTTCCAAGGGATGTCGTCGGCCTTCCATTCCACCCATCATCTTGCCAACCCTCCCGAACGACTTTTCAAGCCCCTCTCGTAGAATAAGACTCTCTCGCATGGACAAGCGGCCGAGATGATTCACGGCTTGTTTGCGTTGAAGCACAGGCGAGACCGAGACGACGACCCTCACCTGATGGCATGGCCGGTCGGTTCGAATGAGTCTTTCGAACGAAGCTGCCCCGACCGAAAGGGGGCAGGGACAGATTCGTCCGGCGTGGGACTACCGTCTGCTCGCCGATTCAAGCGTCCAAACGCGGGGGCTGGTACGCTTCGGGGGCTGATGCAGAACTGACGTCAGGACCAGAGAAAGCTCAGCCAACGAGCCGTGGCGGCATTCGGCGCTTCCGCGGGTGGGTGATTTCGGCGAGACGGCCTGCCGTGGGTCACCGCTTCCACCACCTCGGACGTTATCCATCCTCACCCGCCCGCGGCCTGGCCCAGCGGGTGAGTTCGGAGTTCCTCCCTCAAGCATTCTCCCGTATGCCATCGGCCGGTCGCCACTCATGAGAAGCTTGCTCGTCACACCGCACACCCCCTGGCCTCAACTGGGGGGGGCGGCCATTCGAATGGCCAACGTCGCGCGAGGGCTCGCGCAACTAGGCGACGTGGACGTGCTTGTCATCGCGGATGGGTCGTTTGAAGAGCGACCGATCGTGCCGCCGGATGTGCCGGTCGAGCGCGTAGAGATGATCGTGGCGTCGAGCCCACCGCCTTCAAGAATTGAGCGGATGTCGTGGCTAATGTGGGGGAGGCTGCCGAGGCATTTCTTGCGGCGCGATTATCGAAAGGCGCGTCTGACGTACGATCTGTGGCGCACGGAACAATATGATGTCGCGTGGTTGCACCGAATCCAGAGCTATGTGGCGCTTGGACGCGACGTGACTGCACCGGCGATCGTTGATCTTGATGATCTGGAAGATTACAAAGCTCGTGCCCGCCTAGCCCTCGAGGCCGCCGACCAGACGCGCGAGCAACTCAGCATCCGCGCCCGGCTGCGCCGATTCGTCTCTACTCTTGAAGCAAAGCACGACATCCGACTCTTAAGGAACCTCCATGCGAGAATCGCGCGATCGGCGGCGGCTGTGGTGGTGTGTCATCAGGCAGATCAACAGCGGCTCGGCGCGAACAATGCCCACGTGATTCCGAACGCCTACGAGTACCAACTTGAGCCAGTGGGTCGGGGCACTGTACAAAGACCGCCTACCCTGACATTTCCAGGAACGCTAACGTACCACCCCAATGCCGATGGCGCAACGTATCTCGTTCAGGAGGTCCTTCCTCTCTTGCGGGAGCGGATCCCGGACGTACGGATCCGGCTCGTGGGCAACGCGTCTGACGAGACGCAAAGGCTAAACGATCCGCCGCGCGTCGTCGTGACCGGATTCGTGCAGGATATCAGGACAGAGCTCGCCAGAGCCGATGTGATCGTCGTGCCGATTCGGTACGGTAGCGGCACCCGGGTCAAAATCCTGGAGGCTTTGGCGCACCGGATCCCAGTCGTCTCCACAAAGGCCGGCGCGGAAGGGATCGACGTGACACACGGGCGAGAAATTCTTCTCGCCGACGGCCCTGAGGAATTCGCGGAAGCGTGCGCGAGGCTGTTGCAGAACGCTGCACTCAGGGTGCGCTTAATGGAGGACGGCCATCGATTGTTCCTCTCCAAGTACCGCGCCGATCGTGTCCGCGAGATGGTCGCGGCGCTCGCGGCGCGCGCGGGGGCTGGCGACCTCCGAAGGCCAAGCGTCGGCCGTCCGACACGGGTCGGCCAAAACGGCTTTTTCCGGTCCGGGCACCGTGCGACGTGATGAGACCTCCGGTGCCGCTGCCCGCCAGGTAGGCCGGGTCGAGCATTCCCCGGGGGACAAGGTAAGCCTGACGCGAAGGACGACCACTTGCGACGGCGCGAAGCACTGATACTGGGCGGGATCACAGCCCTGGCGCTATTGCTCCGTCTTGTGGCGCTTACCCATTGGATCGACGCGCCCGGCGATGGAGTTGTTTACGCGAAGGTCGCGGACGATTGGGCGCGATCACCGTACCTCCCAATTCATGAAATCTTTTACAATTGGCTCCCCGGCTACGTAGCCCTCACTGGGCTATTTGGCATCCTCGTGCCGGACCCGTGGCTCTCAACGAGGATCCTCAACGTTGTCCTCGGGACTTGCTGTATTCCGGTGTTCTTCTTTCTCGTTCGTAATATCTACGGACCGGTCGTCGCCGTTTTCAGTGCTCTGTTTTTGGCGGTGCTCCCATTGCACGTGGCCCTCAGTGCGACGTCAATGCCAGAGGTCAGTATCGTCGTCGAGATTTTGGCCGGAACGGCCTTGTTTATCCGAGCGGCGGGAGCCACAAAAAACCAAGGGCTCTACCTCATCTTCGCGATCGCATCGCTCGTGCTCGCGATGATGACTCGGTGGGAAACGTGGCTTCTGATACCTCTCTTCCCATCGTACTATTTCCTCAAGACCCGAAACGCCCGGACTGCAGCGTGGATCCTGATAGTGCTCGTTGCGTTGCCCGCCGCCTGCGTTGTCAGTTCCTATCGGACCAGCGGCGATCTCACGCACCAAATTTCGGCTCTATTCACCGGATCTCGTGATACGCCCGTAATGTGGATGGGTACTTTTGCCAGGGGGCTCGTGGCCCTGGGCCGGATCGCGGTACGAGACCTGGGACTCCTCGCGCTTGCGGCCGTGTGGGGCACGGTCGTCCAAATCAGGAAAACCTTGAGCAATGAGGTTACTTTAGAAGGCTCGCTGCATTTATGGCTGGCTCTGATTTTCTGGCCCCTCATAGTTTACATGGCGGCGGTTAGAGGCTACACCGATCATCGGGGCTTGCTCTTTGTGTTCGTGATTGTCTTGCCATTTACCATCGTGCCAATCATTCGGCATCCGATGATGGAGAAGCGCTGGCTGATTGCGGCCCTCACGGTGGTCGCGCTTGCCTCCATCGGCGTGGGGAATCTCCGCTCGATGCTCGAGGCCGAGTCCGGTTACCGGTCACCACTGGACGTGACGCGTGTGCGGCCCACGGAGATCACCAACTTGGCACACTGGCTGGCGGCGAGCCCGTATCGTGATGATGCTGTTCTCATGACCGCGCTTGTCTACGATGGAGGTCAGTGGCATGAGGACTGGACGGGATCGTATCTATGGCTTTACTTTCCAGCGAACCTCCGTCACCGTCTCTATATCATATCGAGCATGACGCAGGACGCGGATGTCCAATCGTTTGTGGCGCGGTACCGCCCAACGTTATTCATCGGATACGTGGGCGAGGAGAAGCTGAAGCGGGCCGTTCCTGACAGGTGGGCCAAAACCTTCACGCAGACCCGTGTGGAAGCCGTCCTCAAGACACACCTTACGAAAGTCGTTCGCACGGAGGGGTCTCGTCAAGTGTATCTCATCGCAACCAAGTGAGGACTGTATGATCATCGGCGTTTGCTGATACGGCCATCACGCATGCGTCCAATGCCGTGACCTCTTCAGAAGGCGCAGCCGTCGAGGCACGCGGTGCCCATCGAGACGTCGATGGCTGTCGCGTCCTCGTCGCGAGCGGCGCCAATGCCGATTTTTTCGAATTTCTCCAGGAGATGCTCAGTTCACTTGCCGAGCAGGCGGGAAGCTCCAAACTCTCGCTAGGCTGTTACGATCTGGGTCTCTCAAGTGAGCAGCGGGCATGGCTGGCCGAACGAAAGGTACAGCTCGTCGCGCCGCAGACGCGCCTTCGTCTGCCGTCGGGCGGAGATAATTTTTGGGCACGGGCCCTTCTCACACGACTCTTCCTCCGTGAGGATTTTCCCGGATACGACGTCTATGCGTGGTTCGATGCGGATCTATGGTTCCAAGATCTACACGGCGTGAATGCGCTGATTGACACCGCATGTGCGCACGGTGCGGCCATTGTCCACGAGACGGAGCGAGGATACCGTTTCCAGGACTGGCTGTTCGAGTGGACGGCGACGCACTTCATGAAGGGATACGGTCTCGTCTTGGGGCTGTGGCTGCTCACCCGGCCGCACCTCAATGCAGGCTTGTTTGCGTTCCGCGCCGATGCTCCGCATTGGAAGCGCTGGCGGGAGTCTCTCCAGCAGGCGATCGATCGCACCGGGGAGGTCCGGCCGTACGATCAGTTCGCTCTCAACGCGGCAATTTACATGCACAACCTCCCAACGGCGTTCCTCGCCCCGCCCTACAACTGGATCTGCGATCGGGGTATTCCGATGTGGAACGAGGCGATTGGAACGTTCTGTGTGCCGTACCCGCCGTACCGTCCGATTTCGGTGATGCACCTGGCCGGGCCGGCGAAAAGAGAGATATATGACGTGCCGACCATCAACGGCGGTTCTGTCCGCGCCAGCCTGCGGCATCCTCGCGGGCGGCGGTTGGCCGCCCATGGCGGTGCATCGACGGGCGGTAGGATATCATGCCCCGCTGAGCCGGCCCCGGTCGCATCCCGCTTACCGAGCGGCGGCGTCTCGTCCACATTGCAGCAAAATCGGGCGAAGCTGGCCGCGCTCCTTCGCGCGTACAGGTCGGTGTACCCCGGACGCCTCGGCCTGTTCAGAAAACTCGCTCGCTACGGCTGGCGCTGCTGACGCTCATCGAGCGCGGTTATGCGGTTGCCTTCCGCAAATGCATGAAGGATGTCGGACCAATGAGACGGGAACCGTTCACCTACCAGGGCGGCCCGGTAGCGGACCAAGTCACAGCCGGTCGAGGATGTAGCGGGCGGTGCGAAGGGCCAGCGCGGTGATGGTCAAAGTCGGAGGCACAGTCCCCGGACTCGGAAAGTTGCTGCTGCCGATCACGAACACATTCGGATGGGCGTGAACGCGGCCAAATTGGTCCACGACGCTTTCGCGAGCGTCCGTGCCCATGCGGCACGTGCCCATATGGTGGTAGCCGGAGAAGTAGCCGTCGTCGACGCCGCCGAGGACTGCGTGTTCGGGGCCCGTTGCCGATGCGAATTTGTCGAAGATCTGCTGCACAAGACCGTAAGTTCCATGATCGAAGGCGGAAGATTCGTAATGAACTTGCGGAAAGGGATCCCCAAAGCGATCGCGCGTATCTGATAGGGCGACGAATTTCTTGGCGCTCTCCAGCGATTCGGCGTGAAAGCGAAGGATGCGCGATCGGCGCGCTACCTGTAGCTCCTCGATCACTTCCCTCGGCGTATGCTCCGAGAAAGGCAGCGCGGGAAAGACGCCGCGAGCATCGAACTCCAATCGGACCCCGCCGTACCTTCCTCGACCCGGCGGATCGATGAATTGGTGGGTCTGCGCGGTGGCGGCCCCAGTCGTCCCCGTGAAGAAGTTCTCCTTGTATCGCAAGTCGCCCCGCCAGTTATGGTGAAACGTGAGATGCCGTCCCACATGGTCGCCGAGCTTCAGCCCGTCAGGATGGCGATCGCTGGAGGACAGCAGGAGCAAGCGGGCCGATTCGATCGCCCCCGCGGCGACAATAATGATCTTGGCGGCGTGCTCCTGTTCGGTACGAGCATCGTTGGCTTGATAGATGAGCTGCGCTCGGCCTCGTTCGTCGACGCGAACGCGGCGGACCGATGCGTTCAGGTGGACCTTGCAACGGCCGGTGCGCACGGCGCGGATCAAATGATGTGTGGGGGAATAGCGCACGCCGATCGGACAGACGTCACACGTCCCGAAGTTTTGACAACCGGGGCGGTCGTCGTATGCCAGACGCGTGCGTGCCTGCGGGATGGTTTGCAATAGGATGCCGCGGGCCTGAAGCCTCTCGGCAAGAACCCGGTCATCATAGCTCAAGGCAAACGGGGGCAGGGGATAAGGTCTGGATCGGCGGGGTGCGAACGGATTGTTCGCGTCGCTGCCCGATACGCCGATTAAATGCTCCGCGTCGCAATAATACGGCTCAAGGTCATCATAGCTTAGGGGCCAGTCAACGCCGTAGCCATAGAGGGTGTGCGTCTTGAAGTCGGGCGGAGGAATCCTGGGCGTAATGGCGCCCCAGTGAGTCGCACTTCCGCCGAGCCCCAGGTAGCGTTCCTCGTCCGGATCGGCCGGATAGTTCCCGGAGAGAACAATCTGTTGCAGATCCGTGGGTAGGTGGTAGATGGGGTTCGTATATTGGTAGAGGACCTGTTCACGAAATTGGGGGAGATGCGGGTATGGATAGTTCGGGCCTTTTTCGAAGATCTCGACGTCGTGCCCTGCGTTGACGAGGCGGTAGGCCACGGTCACGCCCGCGATACCCGATCCGACGATGGCGACGGTGCTCTGGCTCATGCTTCGTGATCGGATGCCTAACCTGGCGGCTGCGTGTACCGCTGAAGGCCCCGCGGGGTCCCCGGCCACCCGTGGTATCCGACCAGGCGCCACGCGTCCGTGTTTGCGAAGAGGACGGTGACGGGCCGGAAGATGTACAGGTCGAAACGGCGCCAATCTCGTTCAACGAGCCCTGATCGTAGACGTTCCAAGAAGCCATAAGTGCGACGAATCTGGAACACCGGCTCAAGAATCTTCCGACGCCACATGGCGTCGCACTCCACATACGCAAGTCCTTGACGTTCTCTTGCGAGGCGGTTCAGCAGCGCGGCGCAGCGCTCATACAGCGTCTTATACCCGCGGAGCGTGTCGGCATGCCAACGGAAGAAGTCCGTATAGTGCTCTGTCTCGATCGGATAACCGATGAAAGCCTGCGTTGCTGCACGCAATGTGTCGACTGCCTGCTCACTAATGATCCCGGTAGGAGTGTCGTCCAGATCAGGATCCGTCAATCTATGGACTCGGCCCCCCAGCCCCAAATGGATTCGACCCTTCAGCCACCGAAACCCAAGGGAGGTGGCCACGATTCCACCCGCGGCCGCGGAGAGGACGGTGAGAAATCGTCGTCGTGTGATGATCAACTCGGGCTGTGCCTCTCAAGTGCCTCCTTCGTTCTTGCGTGGATATTCCGTTCGTCACCTCCTAGACACATCGGCTTACAGTTGTTGAACTGCTCCAGTAGATACCAACATACTTTACTCCGTTGCGGGCTTGATCCGATATTTTGGATCACCGCCGCTTCATTTTCCGCCGCGTGCGCCGCAGTTCGTCTCCGTGACTGCCGCTTCCAAGGCCGCGTCCCCTTCCGTGCCGTCTCCGGGCCGGAGGTGATGGCGCGGCAGGAAAAAGCGATTCGCGATCGCAGTCGGCACGACCGCGCTGGCGATCACGGTCGCGACGAGGAACGAATACTGGCCCTGGGTGATATGCGCCTATCTACGAAAAAGTGGATGAATTCAACCAGAAGACTTTGGAGTTTCTGAAGCGGCAGACCACGTAGGGGGGGCCGGGGGCTGTCGCCTGATGATGACCTGACCGCGCTAGAACACTCCTACGCCACCGAGGTCATTCAAGGCTGCACTCGGTTGGGGCAAAGGTAGCGGAATATACCTCTGATCACGCTTCACGCTCGCGCTTCCGCAGCCTGGCACGGCTCGCGCAACGGGATCCGACATGAAAAAACGCCCCTCAACCCGTTCCGCGCAGAATACGATGATTTGCGCGCGTATCGTTTCTTCAGCCTGAAAGAATCTGCTCGATTCCCAGAATCGTGGGATACGGCCTGCCTCGGCTTAAGTCCGGAGGCTCGCCTGGCCTGGGCATCAGAGCCGCCGGCAAGTACGGACCGACGCCGACTGTGTTGGCAATTGAGATGTTTTCCACCGCTTGGGACGTCCCGGGCCGCATGTCGGGGAACGAACGTCGGAGTTTATCGTTGTCGATTGCCAGGTTACCGATCTTTTCAAGTTCCATCCGCCCGAAATGCACCGCCGAGCAGGTGCCGGCCCGCGCCAACCTCCACAACACGTCCGCGCGTAGCGCCGCAAGCGTCGGCCTTTGAACCGTTGCCATTGAAACCGTCAGCGGCCGGTACCAGGAAAGAAAACCGAATGCCCGTCCGCGGTCGACGATGACCATCGCCGCCCAACCGTTCTGTGTCCAAGGCGGCGCCTTCGTTCCCAGCCGGTCCGATTCTTTTGACGCGAAATAAGCGTTTCTACACCTGCCACCGAAGGTCGGATAGACAAATACATCTCCGACATCCATCAGGAAGGCCTGTGGCTTCTTGAGAACCGACCGCGCGCTGCCGCTGGGCAGTGGCGCCGTGATCCGCGTGCGGACTTCTTCCAGCGTTTTTCGCCGTTTCCGCAGATCGGATGGCTGCATCCCAAGCCTCTCGTGCACGGCAATATCCGCACCGGATTCAATCATTGCGAGCGCGCGGTCCCGGGCACGACCGCATACGATGGCGCGTTTGGCGAATTGATCCGCAACCACCAGCCAGAAGATGGTATGGTCGGCGTCGTCCGGGTTGGTCGCCGCGGTTGGTTCAGTCTGGCAAAGGATGTCGACGAGCTTGTCACCGTCGAACGGAAGCCTGGCCACGGCGCTGATGGTGCTGCGCAAGTCAATTGCAAAATCACCTGAATAGAGTCCTGTACCCCACACTCCCACGCTAACCTCCGACTGTGGTCACCTCGATCCTAGTTTGGAGAAAGCGCGTGAAGCTCCAGCACGCTAGCGGTCGTGCATGGCGTATCCTTGGTGCAAGGCCGATCAGATTGACACGACTCGGACTGGCCGCCGTCCACCTGCGTATCGCTAGCCTCCCGGGCGGTTTGCCACAGGCATGCTGAAAATTAACAGCGCGTTGGCGACCGGACGTTCATGGCCATCCGAGGGGGAGTTGACCACGGCGGGCGCGCGGTGCCCCGGGAAGCGAACAGCCATCGTCACCGATCCACCGCTGTCGAACTCCATCGCCTGAGACGCCCCCAACCAGCGCATGTAGGCGGCCAGTTGCGGTTGGGTGAGTCCGATACTCAAACGCGGCTGGCGCCCGTCAACCGCAACCAAAAGCATTGTTCTCCCGTCCGCCGAAATGCCAACGGCACACACCGGGTGCCGTTGGTCCCGTTCGCGAGCGACCGGATTGAGCGGGTCGTCGACGAGCTGCCCGTTTTGAACGAGTAACGGCCCACCTCCGACGACCGTTGCCATGTCTTGCCAACTCGGGACGGTATTTAGCTGCACGTCGATCGCCATGCCCGCCTTGATGTTGCCGAGGAGCCATTCGGCCGCCCGACCGCGGCCAACAAGGAGAATTTCATTGTTGGGAAATGGCGCATAGAACGCCTGTTGGGACCAAACTTGTCGAACTGTATATGCTGTTTGCCCCATGCCCGAGGCCAGGGCCGACAATTGCATTGGCGGGAGCGAATCTGGTGAGACTTTCCCAGGCACGAGCTCAACAACTGTCTGGCGGGCGCGACCCGGATCCGGGGCTCCATAGCCACGCGCATTGGACAACACGGTTAGGCTATCCGGAATGATGCCGGTGTTGAACCCAGCGATCCAATACGACTGCCGCGTCTCGGGCAGGACGATCGCGCCCTCCCATTGGTAACGCACGATGCGAACGCTGCGGTCTTTCCCGATGGCCAGCGCCACGCGCTGGGACGGACTGCGTAGCAGCTCGTTATCTTTGACCATGATGTTGAGCGGCATCCCAGAATCGCCAATGTCGAAGTAATCGGCATTCACGCCACCCACGGCCCGGTAGCGTCGCGCCATCGAAGAGACCCGCTCGTTGTCGCTGATCAGCTGATCGTCGGACAAAGACGTGCTCAGGCGCACCGACGGATTGCTCAGGTCGAGGCGGAGATGATGGATGCTGAGCGGGCCGGCTGACGTGCGAAGTGCATAGTGGCTGTAGAGAATGCCCGGCGCCACCTGCACCAAGTGCTCAATCGAGGAGCGCACGGTGGGCCAGAATTGCGGAGAACTGGCAAGACTCGGGGCTGCCAGCAACGGCAGGACGATTGCGGCGAGCGGCCAACTGAGCCAGCGGCGTCGGCAGTAATGCAATTGCAGCTCCCCCCTGCGAGTATGCTAACGGTGCTTGCAACAGGTTCCGCCTGACTCTGTGCCCCCCGAACGAGATACCCAGACAGTCTACCTGCCAGCCCGATTACAGCCCATCGGTCCGCGACCCGATTGAGGGCCTTGGTACGGCAATAATGTAGTTGACTCACCTTGCCTCGAACTCGTAGAATGGTGTGAACCTGACGGCGAGTTTTGGGGCGTGTCGCTTATGCGGGCATGGGCCAGGCCGAAACACGGCAAGGGGGAGATTGACCGCGCGGGAGCCCTCTTGATCGACGAGTCGATTGTGTTCGATCAGGAAGGTTATGAGCGATTTGAGGCAGCGCTGGAGGTCATCAACAACTGGCGGTCCTCGCATAGTTATCCGTTGCAAGCCCTAAAGATGACCTTGAAACTCAGGGCAAAACGCATCGACTCCAATGCTATTGTCGCCCAACGGCTCAAGCGTTTGTCCTCAATCGCAACGAAGTTGCGGCGCAACAAACACATGGCACTTTCACAGATGCAAGACCTGGGAGGGTGCCGCGCGGTTC
>DATEGA010000112.1:0-7657 GCA_035280345.1 bacterium
TCGGCGCCGACGTCGGGGTGATCGCCCGCACCCGTGCGCAGCTCGAGGCGGTCGCGCGGGAGGTCGAGGGCGTGGGCGTGCGCGGTGTGGCGGTGCCGGCCGACCTCACGACCTACGCCGCGTGCCGCGAAGCGGTCGAGACCGTCCAGCATCTGCTCGGGGGCGTCGAGATCCTCGTCAACAACGCCGGCTGGACGCTCACGTCGCCGTTTCTCGAAGAAACCGAGGCCTACTGGCGGCGCGTCGTGGACAGCAACCTGTGGAGCACGGTCTTCTGCTCGCGCGTCGCCCTCGAGTGGATGGGCGGGCACGGCGGCGGTGTGATCGTGAACGTCGCGAGCGACGCGGGGCGCGTCGGCACGGCCGGCGAGACCGTGTACGCCGCGGCGAAGGGCGGCGTCATCGCGTTCACTCGATCGCTGGCGCGGGAAGCCGCCGCCCGCCAGGTCCGCGTGAACTGCGTCTCGCCCGGCCCGACGGAAACCGAAGTGCTCGCGGAAAACCGCGCCGATCCCACGCAGGCCGGGCTGATCGACCGGATGATCCGGCTGATCCCGATGCGGCGGGTCGCGCAGCCCGAGGAGATCGCCGAGGCGGTGGCGTTCTTCTGCACGGACGCGTCGCGCTACATCACCGGCCAGGTGCTCAGCGTCTCCGGCGGCCTCACGATGGTATGAGCACGCCCGGACCGCGGCCGGCCGCGGGCGCGATGCCCGCGCCGGACGGCCGCGCGCTGCGCATCTCAGTCGACTGCATGGGCGGCGACCACGCGCCGGCGGAAACGGTCGCCGGGGCCGTGCTCGCGGCGCGGGCGTTCGACCTCCACGTGCTGCTCGTCGGCGTTCCGGGGACCGTGCGGGCCCTTCTGCCGCCCGGGACGGTGGAAGCGCCCGACGGCCGCAACACGGTCGAGATCGTTGAGAGCGGCCCCGCGGTGCCGGAGGGCGCCCCGCCGCTCGCCTCGCTGCGGGCGCAGCCGAACGCCTCGATGACGATCACGATGCGGCAGATCAGAGAAGGCCGCGCCGACGCGGCGGTCAGCGCTGCCAGTACCGGTCCGACCCTCCTCGCCGCGGTGCGGGAATTGGGCATGCTCGAGGGCGTCCGCCGCGCGTGCGTGGGGCGTTCGATTGTGGGCATGCACCCGGCAACGTTTCTGATCGACCTCGGGCCGACGGTGGACTGTGAGGCGCAGCACCTGCTCGAGTTCGCGGTGATCGGCACGACCTACATGCGGGTGTTCGAAAGCATCGCCGAGCCCACCGTCGCGCTGCTGAGCAACGGCGTCGAGCCGGGCAAAGGCAACCGCGTCGTGAAGGAAGCCGCCAAGCTCCTCGCCCGCAGCGGACTGAAGTTTGCGGGGCTCGTCGAAGGCCACCATTTCGTCGCCGGCGCGGCGAACGTGGTGGTCTGCGATGGATTCATCGGCAACTGCGTCCTCAAGAGCATCGAAGGCCTGGGCCGCGAGATCGCCGCGTGGCTCGGCCGCGAACTCGCCGCCGACCTCTCCGTGACGCGCCTCGAAGCGCTGACCGGCCGGCTGATCGCACTTACCAACCCGATCGACCTATACGGCAGCCTGCCACTGCTCGGCGTGCGGGGCAGCGTCGTGATGGCGCACGGGGCATCCGACCGGCACGCGATCCAGGCGGCGGTCGGCCAAGCCGTCCAGGCGGTGCGGGTGCAGTTCGTCGACACGCTCCGCACTGCGCTTGCGGAGACGCGGGCCAAATTGACGAGTACCATGCCGGCCGGCTAGCGGCGTGAACTCCGGCCGGCCTTCCCCGGCGGGTGGATCCGCCTCCCGCGAGATCATGTGGCGGCGGGTGCTGGATGATCTCAGCCTGGAAGTCGCACGATTCTCCGTCGCCGGATCGCAGCCGCAGATCACGGGAACGGTGCTGATCGCCGAACGGGGCGCCCCGCTGCGCGTGGACTACCGGATCACGTGCGACGACGCATGGTCCACCCGCGAACTCCAGGTGGAGGCCGTCTCGCACGGCACCCGACGCACCGTGCGGCTGGAGCGCGACGGCGCACGCTGGCACCGCGACGGGGAATACGCCCCGGACCTGACCGGCTGCACAGACGTGGATCTTGAAGTCACACCGGCCACCAATGCGCTTCCGGTCAACCGGCTCCGGCTCCCGGTGGGTACGCGGCAGGAAATCCTGGCGGCGTGGGTGCGCTTTCCGAGTCTTCGCGTGATCCGGGCGCGTCAATCCTATGAGCGCGTCGGTGAGTCGCGGTACCGGTATACGAGCCTCGACAGCGGCTTCACTGCGCTCGTGGACGTCGACGAACACGGGTTTCCGGTGGACTACCAGGGCATCTGGCGCCGGATCGCGGACGGACCTGGATAGACTCCCGCGGCGGATTCGCGGCAAACGAAAGGGGAGGGGCGATAGCCGCCCCTCCCCTTTGCACCGGCGAACCGCTGCGCCGCCGAGCTTACATCGGCGGCGTGGGCGGCATCGCGGGAGCAGCCGACTCTTCCTCCGGCTTCTCCACCACCACGACTTCGGTCGTGAGAACCATCGACGCGACGCTCGCCGCGTTCTGCAGCGCCGAACGCGTCACCTTGCACGGATCCACGATGCCGGCCTTGAACATGTCGACGTACTGGCCGGTGAGCACGTTGAACCCGTAGCCGGGCTTCTGACCCTTCACCCTCTCTACGATGATCGAGCCCTCGTGGCCGGCGTTGCGGGCCAGCTGGCGCAGCGGCTCCTCGACCGCCCGGCGCACGATCTCCGCGCCGACCGACTCGTCGCCGTCCCGCTCGAGCTTCGCAAGCGCCGGAAGCGTGCTGACGAGCGCGGTGCCGCCGCCCGGGACGATGCCTTCCTCGACGGCCGCCCGGGCCGTGGAGAGCGCGTCTTCGACGCGGTGCTTCTTTTCCTTGAGCTCGGTCTCGCTCGCCGCGCCGACCTTGATCACGCCCACGCCGCCGACCATCTTACCGAGCCGCTCCTGCAGCTTCTCGCGGTCGTAGTCGCTCTCGGTCTCTTCGATCTGCCGGCGCAGCTCGCCGATGCGCTTCTGGATGTCGGCCTGCTTGCCGGCGCCGCCGACGACAATCGTCTCTTCCTTCCCGATCTTGACCTGCCGGGCCCGGCCGAGCTGATTCACCTCAACCGACTCGAGCTTGAGTCCGAGCTCGTCCGTGATGACCTGTCCGCCGGTCAGGATCGCGATGTCCTGCAGCATCGCCTTGCGGCGGTCGCCGAAGGCCGGCGCCTTCACCGCGGCGGCCTGCAGCGTGCCGCGCAGCTTGTTGACGACCAGCGTGGCCAGCGCCTCGCCCTCGACGTCCTCGGCGATAACGACGAACGGCCGGTTGATCTGGACAATCTTCTCCAGCGCCGGCAGCAGGTCTTTGACCGCGCTGATCTTCTTGTCGGTGATCAAAATGTAGGGATCCTCGAAGACGGCCTCCATCTTCTCCGCGTCGGTAACCATGTACGGGGAGATGTAGCCCTTGTCGAACTGCATCCCCTCCACGGTTTCGACGGTCGTCTCGATGCCCTTCGACTCCTCGACCGTGATGACGCCGTCCTTGCCGACCTTTTCCATCGCGTCGGCGATCAGCTGGCCGATCGTCTCGTCGTGGGCGGAGATACTGGCGACCTGGGCGATCGCGGCCTTGGTCTCGACAGGCTTCGCGATCTTCTTGAGCTCCTCGATCGCGGTGTCCACGGCCCGGTCGATGCCGCGCTTGAGGGCCATCGGGTTCGAGCCCGCGGCGACGTTCTTGAGGCCCTCGCGGACGATCGCCTGGGCGAGCACGGTGGCCGTCGTCGTGCCGTCGCCGGCGACGTCGTTGGTCTTGGTCGCGACCTCGCGCACCAGCTGCGCGCCGGCGTTCTCGAATGGATCGGCGAGCTCGATCTCCTTCGCCACCGTCACGCCGTCATGCGTGATCGTCGGCGACCCGTACTTCTTTTCGAGCACCACGTTGCGGCCCTTCGGGCCGAGCGTGATCTTGACGATGTCGGCGAGCCGGTTCACGCCCCGCTCGAGCGCCCGGCGCGCCTCCTCGTTGTAAAGCAGCATCTTCGATGGCATGGGCTCCTCCTTGGCGCGCCGTTACGCGCGGGCCTTGGCCTTCTCCTTGGTCACGACGGCGAGGATGTCACTTTCGCGCAGGATCAGATACTCGTCGTCATCCATCTTGAACTCGGTGCCGGAGTACTTCTGGAACACGACGCGGTCGCCGACCTTGACCTCCATCGGGACGCGGTCGCCTTTCTCGTTGCGGGCGCCGGGGCCAACGGCGGCGACTTCGGCCTCCTGCGGCTTCTCCTTGGCGGTGTCGGGCAGCACGATTCCGCTCTTTGTGCGCTCGAGCTCCTCGACCACCTTAACGACAATGCGATCCCCAAGCGGCTTGAGGTTCATGCGGACTCTCCCTCCCTGGAGGTTTTCGGGTCTTAGCACTCGATTTGGATGAGTGCTAACCAGTCAGACTATAAGAAAAGGCACCGCGGGCGGCAATCCCGAATCAGCCAGAAAAGTGACACAGAACTCCCAAAATCGGTGATAATCGTGAAATTACGCCAGATTGCTTCGTGTTTCGGACTTGGCCTGGCCGCCGGTCAGCGCCTACCGCATATCGTCAAGTTGGGCCTGCAGCGGGCTGAGATTCACGCGGACGAGACCGAGTTGAGGCCGGTCCAAATCGACGATCCCGGTCACCACCGTAGCGAGCAGCAGGGCGACGACGAGTCCCAGAAACGTTTGCACACCACGCAATCGCTCGAAATGCACGCCCACGAGCATCGTGGCCACGATGCTGACGACAAGGACGAGCGCAAGCATGGCGCTCGGCAGGTGAGTTTTCAATGCGGCGGACTGCTCCGCATGGACGTCGATCATGTGGTTGAGCGCCTGCGTGAGCAAGCCGAACGGCACATTCCTGGTGTCACTGCGCTCAGCGGACACGAGAATCGACCAGAGGTGGTCCTGCACCGCGGTGCTCCGGCGCTCCATCGTTTGGCTGGTTCGCGGGTCTTGCAAATTCAGATAGACGGCCAGCCTCGCCATCGCGTAGTCCCGTAAGATCGCACGGAATTGGTCGGCGGCGGCGCCGGGCAAGTTCGAGGCGCGCAGATAGGTCGTGCCGATCGCGTTGGCCTCCTCCACTACCAGTGCGCGGCGCGCGTCGTAGCGGGCGGCTGCATAAGAAAACGAGAACCCGAGAATGAGGCCGGTGAGGACAAAGATTGCGCCGTGTGCGACACTCAGCGCTCGTTCCTCGGGCGTGCCCGGCACCAAGGCAAACCGGCGCCGGATCCAAGAGCCGATGGCAATGCAGATATAGTTCGTAACTCCGAGCGCCAGCCAAAAAATCGCCAGCGGCGCCGTGTACGCAACATATTCGAGCACGGCCTAACCTCCGGCGAGCATCGGTCGCCCGCGCCTAGGCATTGGCGCGCGTCTCCGGAACCGGGGCGGAAATGTCCAGGTTGGCGTACGCGCCCAGGCGCAGCGTCGACCGCTGGCCCCGGTCCAGCCGGTAGGCGCCCGCGGCGGCGATCATGCCGGCGTTGTCGGTGCAGAGCGCCGGCGGGGGGATCAGCAGGGGCACGCTGAGGCGGCCGGCGGCCTCCGCCATCCGGGCGCGCAGCACCGCGTTGGCCGCGACCCCGCCCGCGACGATGACGGTGCGCGCGGTGTGGCGGCGGGCGGCGCGGATCGTCTTATCGACCAGCACGCGCGTGACGGCGTCCTGAAACGCCGCCGCGATGCCGGGGGTCGATCCGCGACGCTTCTCGACCGCCCGAAGCACCGCGGTCTTGAGGCCGCTGAACGAAAAGTCGAAACTCTCTTCGTCGGGAAACGGCAGCGGCAGCCCGACGGACTCCCCGCCACCCGATTCGGCGGCCGCCTGGATCGCGGGCCCGCCCGGATACCCGAGGCCGAGGGCGCGCGCCGCCTTGTCGAACGCCTCGCCGGCCGCGTCGTCGCGCGTGCGCCCGAGCATCTCGTAGACGCCGTGATCGTGCATCATCAGCAGATCCGTGTGCGCCCCGGAGACGACCAATACCACCGCGGGCAGCGCGAGATCGGGATGATCGAGGAAGTTGGCGTAGATGTGACCTTCGACGTGGTTGACGCCGATCAGCGGACGGCCGAGCGCCAGCGCGAAGCCCTTCGCCGCCGCCACACCGACCGTGAGCGCACCGACGAGCCCGGGACCGCAGGTCACGGCGAAGGCGTCAACTTGCTCCAGCGCGGTCTCGGCCCGGTCGAGCGCCTCGTCGATCACGAGCCCGAGCCGTTCGAGGTGCCGCCGCGAGGCGAGTTCCGGCACGACGCCGCCGTAGCGGGCGTGCAGATCTACCTGGGACGCGACGACGTTGGAGCGAAGGCCGCCGGGCCACGTCAGCACCGCGGCGGCGGTTTCGTCACACGAGGTCTCGATGCCGAGGATGCGCACGGACGGCGGACGAGGGGTCAGGCGCCGGGCTTGGTCGCGCCCTGGTCCCCTTCGAGGAGCGTCCGGTTGCGCTCGTACCGCTCCTGGAACGCCGGCTCGTAGACGTTGCCCGTCCACATCACAATGGCGTCCTCGCGGTTATCGCTGTAGTAGCCTTTGCGAACCCCGATGTCTTTGAACCCGTACTTGCGGTAGAGCGACTGGGCGCTGCCGTTGGTCCGGCGCACCTCGAGTGTGATCCACCGCGCGCCGCGCCGCATCGACTCGGCAATCAGCGCGACGAGCAGCCGCTCGCCGATTCGCCGCCGCCGGCACTCCGGTGCCACCGCGATCGTCGTCACGTGCGCCTCGTCGAGGATGATCCACATGCCGGTATAGCCGACGATCGCGTCACTTTCGCGCGCGACCAGGTAACAGGCCAGCCGGTTGTCCCGCAGCTCGCGCAGGTAGGCGTCGCGGGGCCACGGGGAGGGAAACGACGCCTGCTCGATCTCCAGGACGCGCGGAATGTCCTCTTCGCGCATCAGCCCAATAGAGATGCGATCGTTCGCGATCACCATGGTCATTCTTCCGTTCCCGGCGGTACCGGGCTTTCCTGCCACAGACGCACGACCGGGCGCCGCCCGTACACCGGTAGCAGTTCGGCTGGCGCATCGCGGGCGCCGCGAAGAAGCCGCGGCCGCGCGAGCCGTCCCGCCGCGGCCGCGCTCGGATAGGCGTCCGGGCGTTCCACGACGTGACGTACACCCGCGCCGCCAAGCGCCGCCCGCAGCGTTCCCGCGTAGCGCGCCAGTCCGTCGCCGGCGACGACGAGCGGCTGGTGGAGCGCGCGCTCACGCTCGAGCGCCGGGCACATCTCCGCAACTACCGCCTGCGGCGCGGCCACGACCGGCGGCACGAGACAGAGAGGTTCCGGCTCCTGCCCGAGGCGGTAGAGTGCCGCGGCCACCTCGCCGCGGTGCGCATCCAGCACGGCCAAGACGAGGCCGCTCGTCGACGTGGACGCCGCGAGCACCTCGAGGGTGGGGACGCCGAGCACCGGCGCATGGCCGGCTCGCGCCCAGGCCGCGGCGGTCGCGATCCCGATCCGCAGGCCGGTGAAGCCGCCGGGCCCCTTTCCCACCGCGACTGCCTCGACGCCGTCGGGCCCCACGCCCGCGTCACGCAGCAGCTCGTCGATCGCCGCAGCCAGCCACTCGAGGTGCCGCATCGGGG
>DATEGA010000113.1:0-22575 GCA_035280345.1 bacterium
ACCAGCACGCCGCCAGCAGGGCGCACGCGCCCCCCGCGGCGGCGACGGCAAACCGTCCACCGGCGAGCCCGCCCGTGACGGCGGCGACGCCCGCCGTGTAGACGACGTACAGCCCTGGGACGGCGCGCTCACCGCGGATGCGCGCCCCCAGTAAGGCAGGCGCCATTTGCGCCGCGGCGCCCATGATCGTCATCGTGGCCCAGCCGAGCGTCGCCAAGTGCGTCGCGGCGAACGCCGGTAGGGACTCGTAGACGCCAAGCGCAAGCGGACCGGCCGCGGCTACGAGGACCATGCCGAGCGCTGGAAAGGCGATGCCGACCGCGGTCCACGTGAACCAAGCGCCGTACGTAAAGGCGAGCGGACCGGGGGCCGCCTGCAGCGTCGGCGGCGCCGGTCCCTCAGGCACGCGAGCGTGATGGACGGTGGCTCATAGCGAGCGGGGGGTTCGGCGTCCGAACTCGCTCGTCCCTGCCGTTCTGCGACGGCACGGACCTCCTGGACCGCGTTTCAGGTACGCTCTATTTCTTGCCGATCACTCGCTCCAAGATCACAACCGGAATCTCGCGTTGTGGCGCGGGGAGGCATTTTTTAGCGTAGGCGACCCGACCAGCGGCGTGGCCGACTACGAAATGGCCGCTCGACTTGCGCCGCAGACCCCCGCCGTCCACCTCCATCTCGCCGACGGATGCTTGGCGACCAAGAACTACGATCGGGCATTGGCGGAGTGTAACGTTGCCTTACGGCTCAATCCGCGAGATCCCAACGCATATGGCCTCCGGTCGCGCGTGTACGCTGCGATGGGCCGTCAAGAATTGGCGGAGACTGACCAGCGGCAAGCAGTGCGCTTGAACCCAGCCCGGACCTGATCGGCGTAGCGAACCTGTGCCCTCGGATGATTCTATGTTGCTTTTCCGTCACAACCGAAACGCGCACTACGAGGATGGATCGTAATCCGTTTCGAAATGGTCCGCTCGTATGGGCCGAAGTTGTACGGCATGGGCAGCATGCAACACTGGTCGTCACCGCGCAGGCACCGCATCATGACACACGACCCACCGCCGCGGCCGGCTGCAGCGCACCCGATTGACCCGAAACCGTGGACCGGGCAGATTCTGAAATCCCCCGACGGCAAGTTCTGGTTCAGCAACGGGTCGTCATAGACGCAGGTGCAAGGCTCTGCACCGTAGGCCGCACCTTCGACACGACGGCACACGATCGAGACTAGGCGGGTAGACGTTGTGGGCCGACGGCCGCTGCCCACTTCGTATGCGCCCTCATCGTCTACTGACTGGCGGTCTTAGGATAGGTTCTAAGACCACGTGGGTCGCTTTTGGCGTGCACACCCGTTCGGTACATTGGTAACCGAGCTTGAGCATGTCGATATTCGCAAACAACTGCTCGCCCGACCCGAGAAGTATCGGCGAAATGGCAAGATGGAGATGGTCAATCAGTCCAGCGCGCAGAAACTGTTGGATCGCGGCAACACCTCCTCCAATGCGAATGTCGTTTCCGTTTGCTGCGGCGGAGGCCGCCGCCGAACTCCACAATGGCATGAACGGGCCCGAATATGTGCGTCAAAGGCAAGTGCAGCCGCGCCACAGGGCCACGACCGCGGAGACATGCGACACTTTCCCCCACCCGGCAAGGATGAACAGCACACCTAATCCAATCCGCAGGCCGAACAACGCGAGATCACGGTTGCGCGAAGGTGATCGTCCACGAGGCAGACCTCCCCTCAGACATTCAAGGCCTTACAAAATGCCGAGGATAGACGTTCGTCTCTGTGGGAGGAGCCGTTCGCTCATGCCAGTCGCTGGTTTACGGCTTATACCCGGCAGGCCAGACGATAAACGTACCGACTTGACCGAGCGACGAGTGATTGTACTGCTCGCACAGAAAGTTGAACTGTCCTGGCGTCTCCGGCACGAACGTCACTTCGGCGGTCTTGCCGTAATCAACCACGATGTACTTCCAGCCGTCGCCCTTTGCCACGCCTTGCTGCGCGTCACCGCTCACAGTATAGTTCAGGCTCTGAAAGAACGGCGATGCGATGCTGTGCGCTCGGCCCGGATGGTCTTTGTCGGCATTGGTGACCTGGAGCGTGACTCGGTCTCCAACGTTCATCGTAATGATGCTGGGGTCGTACTTGTACGATACCATCGACACCTTGATGACTCGCGTCGGCGGGGTCTGTGCCAATGTCATCAGGCTCGTACCAAACAGGAGCGCAACCGCTACAACTATCGCCACCGAGACCCGGGTCTTCATGCAGTTCCTCCTCGCAGTCCGTCGCTTGCCGGATAATTATCAGCATCGGATGTTACACTTGCGTAACAACTCTTCGCGTTCTGGCCGTGATCTGGGGACGTTTCGGCGGGGTGCCGATCAGCCCGGGCCGATTATGCTGGTCGGACACCCTTCGAGGCGTGTGCGCGCGTGGACTCTCGACACGATAACGTCATGCTGATGTGCGCACAGCCTGATGACTTACTCTTGCATTGCGTCCTTCTTGAGTAGCCTATAGCCAGACCCGCGCGACGTCGCGATGAAGGTCGGAGCATCCGGGTCGTCTCCGAGCTTCTCCCGAAGTCGACTCATATGCATATCAACCGTCCGCGTGCTGCCGACATATTCATAGCCCCAGATTCGCTCAAGCAGAAGGTCGCGGGTAAAGACTTGGTTCGGGTGACGCATCAGGAGGTGCAGGAGGTCAAACTCTTTTTGCGTCAGTTCGATCAGACGCTCATCCACCCAGACTTCGCGTGCGACCACATTCAGCGAAAGCCGCCCCGAGGTCAGCGATCCTTGTGCGTCGGGGCTGCCGGCGCGATCGGTGCGTCGTAGAATCGCCCGGACGCGGGCCACCAGCTCGCGAGGGCTGAACGGCTTCGTCACGTAGTCGTCGGCGCCCGCCTCGAGGCCCAGTATCCGATCGTGCTCGCTAACCTTCGCGGTCAAGATCAGAACCGGCACCGCGGTCTGATCGCGCAGGTGCCGACAGACCTCCAACCCGCTGACGCCGGGCAGCATGAGATCGAGGATGACCAAGTCGGGAGGATTCTTGCGGACCTGTTCGAGGGCATCGTGCCCGTCGTAAGTGACTTCGACCGTGAAGCCTGCATGCGTCAGATTGTAGCGGACGAGTTCGACAATAGGCGGTTCGTCGTCCACCACGAGGATCCGCCTGGCATTTTGCCCGTCCACAGCAACCGTCGCCATTACAGAGTATCTCCGCTCCCGCAGATCGCGAACCAGCATCGACCTGTGGCGGCGTACCCGGAGGGCCGGCGCATGGCCCCAAGGGCCGGGAGAGGGTGGCGGCATACCCAGCCGTCACGCCCTCCCGGAGTCATCTCCGTTCGCGAGGTTTCCCGATCTGGTCTAAGGGGACCCGCCATTTGGGATGCCCGGTTACGATCGTGCTAGGGCGCCGCCTTCATGCTGGGCATGGCCACATACCATTCACCGCCTGCAGGACCTTTCTGGTCGTCCCCGTTGGCCTGCCCGGGCTTCGTGTCGCCCGAAAACCGGTACAGCAAATGGCCGTTGTAGGCGACCTGGGTGCCGTTGGCCGTCCGCAACATCGTGAGTTTCCCCGGCAGCGACGTCGATGCGGTCGGCTTCGCGCTCAGGAGCGGCGGCCAGGCCTGTGCGCAGGCTCCAGCGCACGCGCTCGTGCTGCCCTTATCCGATGAGAGCGAGTAGAGAGACATCCCCTTGACGTCCACAAGAATCTTCGTCGGTTTGCTGTTAACGGTCCCCGTTCCAATCGCGACAGTGAAGGACCCCGCCGTCGATTGGGTCGGCGGAGCAGGTTGGGGAGTCGCTGGGGACCCGTAGTTGTATTGTGCGTACGCGGTCCCGCCCAAAACGACCAGCGACAAGAGCATGACAATAGCGATCGTGTGGTTCATCCTTCGCATGGCAACCACCCCTCCCGGAATCGTCTCTCCGAAGGGTCTCGCTGACACGTCACGATTGGATCGGAGACAGGTAACAGACCTGTAATCAATATCGAGGTTCGCCTCAATCGTCTCGTGCGCGAACGTCTTGGATTCCGCGCAGTGTTGCTGTCGAGTCGTCTTCCGGGATGGTGGCACGGGCGACCGGGTTTCAGGGTATCGGGCGGCCCACCGAGGTAAGCGTACGATCACTGGTGAGATTTCGACCCCGTTACAGTCGGTCCGGTCGATAATACCATCTAGCGATACCCTACGAGGGATACGACTTCCCTCGTCAAACTCGATCCCACGCGAATGAAGAGGCACTCGTTCGACAACGCGCGGCAGGGGCCGGACGCGCGATGAGGCGCTCGGTCGCCAACCCCGCACGGTTTCAACATCGCGTCCTCCCCCGTCCGCGCTCGCGGCGTGACGGCGGGAACGTGCGAGAGATGGCCCTCATCGGCCTGATGACGCTCGCGCTGGTGTTCCCTGTGTACGCGGCTGTGCCGCTTCCGCTTCGCATTCTCCCGGACGTGCCCCTTCCCGGGCCGGCCAACCGGTTCGACTACGCGAGCCTCGACGAGACGCGCGGTCGCCTTTACATCGCGCACCTAGGCGCCGGGACGGTGGTGGTGTTTGACACAAAGACGCTCCGCGCTGCGACAGAGATCCCACATCTCGCCGACGTCCACGGCGTACTCGCCATCCCTGCGCTCGGCCGCGTGTACGCAACCGTGACAGGCACGAGTGAGGTGGTGGCGATCGACGAGGCCACGAATCGCGTTAGGGCCCGCATGCCCGGCGGGGTCTACCCGGATGGTCTCGCGTACGATCCGGTGACTCGCAGAGTGTTTGTCTCCGATGAGGCCGGGGGAACGGTGACCGTGATCGATGTCGACGCCAACCGCGTTGTGCAAACGATCGCCCTGGGCGGCGAGGCGGGCAACACGCAGTACGATCCGGTGTCGCGGCGCGTCTTCGTCGCCGTGCAGACCCGGAATGACATCGCGGAAATCGAGCCTCGGAGCGGCCGCATTGTGGCACGTTACGGACTGCCGGGGTGCCGGCACGATCACGGCCTTGCGATCGACGGGCCACGGCGGGTGATGTTCACGGCCTGCGATGAGAATGCCGTACTGCTAGCCCTCGATCTTGACACAAAGCGGGTGGTCGGCACCGAGACTGTGGGGCCAGATCCGGATGTGCTCGCCATCGATCCCGGCCTGGGGCTGCTCTACGTTGCGGCAGAGAGCGGGATCGTGACGATGTTTGCCGAGCGCGGGAAGCACCTTAGGAAAGTCGGAGAACTGACGGCGCCTCACGCCCACGTCGTCGCGGTCGATCCGACCACCCATCGTGTGTTTCTGCCACTCGAGAACGTCAACGGCCACGCCATGCTGAGGATCGCAATCCCCACACCGTAGGACGGGGGAACCCGGGATGCCGGAATCGCGGGAACCGCAACGTCGAATCCCGACTGCGGCTCGGCGCCGTCGGCTTTGGCGGTCCCGTGGCCCTGGTGGGCCAGATGGAGAAGGAGCTGGTTGGAGAGCGACGGTGGCTCACCAGAGACGGAGGGTTCTGGGGCGCGTGGGCGGGAGGCTGGGCCGATTGCCCGCCTGAGTCCGGGAGCAATCCAGGCGCTCTACACCGCGATGCTGGCCGAGACGTTCGCGCCGGCTACTGTCCGTTAGGTAGCGTCGATCGTTCATGCAGCGCTCGAGGCTGCGGTCCGTAGTGGGCTGATCGCCCGTAACCCGGCCGACAACACGACCCCACCGAGCGTTCCTGAGTATGAACCGACCATCTGGACGCCCGAGCAACTGCGGGCCTATCTCGACAACGCCTGCGGGACTGCTGCCCCAGGCGTCTACGCCTTTTACGTGACGTCCGCCGGGACCGGTGCCCGGGTTGGTTGGCCGGCGCTGCGGAGGATGCCGTGGATCTCGGCGCCGGGTTGCTCCATGTGCGCCGGACGCTGACTGAAGCCGGAAAGGCCCCCGTCTTCGGGGAGCCCAAGACGGCTAAGGGCCGACGTAGCGTGCTTCTTCCGACCGAGGCCGTGAACGCGATTCGAGCCGCCATTACCTGGAAGAAGGAGCAGCGGTTGCGACTTGGCCGACGCTTCCGGGACGCTGGAACGCTGTTCTGCACGCCGTCAGGCCGTCCACTTGACCGTCACGTCCTCCGGGCCCGCGATCATCTACCGCGGGTCGAAGACCTCAAACTGCCAGTCATCCGGCTGCACGACTTCCGGCACCTGCACGCCACATACCTGATCGCCTCGGGGGTTGACAGTCGGACGGCCGCTGATCGCCTCGGGCACACGGACCCCGGGTTCCTCACCCGGACCTACGCCCACGCTGTCACGGCGGCCCAATAACAAGCGGCAGCGGTTGCCAATGATTTGCTAATGAAACGGGCCGGTTTGGAGGCTGAGCGTATGTTCAGAACCTCATATTTTACTTGGTCGGGCCGGCCGGATTTGAACCGGCGACCACCTGAACCCCATTCAGGTGCGCTACCAAGCTGCGCTGACCCTTAATTTGCAAGCCCTCTGCGAGGGTGTGCACCTGAGTGTTACCTCCCTGCCGCTGGTCGCTCACCTCTCTCACCCCCTCAAGAGAATCTAAGCGCGTACCCGGGACTGCTTGGGGTTCGCCTTTGCCCTTTCCCATCGGACCCTTACCGCGTTCCGTGCCAGCTCCGACCGACGTTCAGCAGAGAGCGTCTTTAGACGGGCTTTCCCTCCACGGCGGCCAAGACTGACTGCGGCAGGGTCCTTTCGGCGTTGTCTCACATCCTAAGCATACGAAGCGGTTAGTATAGATGTCAAGCCCCCTATTCATCGGAGGACAAGAGGCACATCGCGTCGAAGCTTCTGGGAAAGGAAACAGGGAAAGCGAAGCGCGGGTGGGGGCCCTACCAGTTGGCAAACTGGCGGGGCCTTTCTGCTGCATGGGGGGCAAGAGAGGAAGCGACCAGTTTCTTGACGAGCCCGAGGGACTCATCTACATTCGGCTCTGAGATGTACCTGCAAGAAGATTGAGCGACGAAGGAGGTGAACGCGACTGCGCATTTCTTGGCTAACTCCGGCGGAAGCCGCAGGCCGCCTCGGTGGTATCACAAGTTCCGGCATTAGGTGGCTTTCTGATACAGGCCGGGTACGTTCGCTGAGGACCGCTACCGGACGTCGATTAATTTCCGCGAACGACCTCGAGCGACTACGCAACGAGCGCGGCAATGAACGGAACGCGGTCAGTCGCAAACCAACGTCAGCACGGCGGTAGCACGCACCGATGAGATAAGCTAAGTACCAAAAAATTTAGAGCCAGCCGCCAAGCTTGACCGGCGCGACGGCTGGCCCCTTTGGAGGGTGGCAAGATTATGGGCCTCACCACCAGTGTGCCTCATTCGGTCGGAAGTCATAATACCCTTTCGGCCCCGCGCAAGCAACGTGTGTTCTTCACCGCAGCAGGCAAGTGTGGCGGCCGAGAGCGCGTTATTGCTGGTCGCCGGTGCTTGTTCAAAAAGGTTGACCCGGCTCGCCATCAGCTCACCAGACCGCCTGCGTGGGCGAGCGACGAGTCCGTTCTTGAGGCTGCCGAACGCGAAGGGTTGACTCACGCGCTCTTTGAGGAGCGCGATAGCGGTCGCCTATGGTGCGCACGCATTGCCGCGTTCCGAACGCAAGGTCTGCACCCATTTAACCGTGGCTACGGTCGGCAGGTCGCCCTAGCGCTCCACAGGTGGGCCAGCGGCTTCGACAAGGCTGCAGTGCTTAACGCAGCGGATAGACTCTACGCACCACACACCCCTGCGTTGAACGTGGCGCAAGTTGAGCTGTTCACTGGGACCGCTGTGTGACCGAGCCCTTCGCTCGCGTTCCTACGGCACGGCTCAGAGACGGCAGCGTGCCCGTCGCTCAGCGCCTGCTTTATGCCGTGCTCCTGTCATATGACTGGCACGGAGACGGGGCGTTCCCTTCGGAAAAGCGACTCGCCGGGAATATCGGTCGCAGCGAGCGCCAAATTCGCAGGTTACTCGTTGCGTTGCAGCGCCGGGGTTGGCTCAAGACTGAGCACCGAGGCCGGAAAGTGAGCAACAGATACCGCATCCAAGGCAACGTAGCCGCGTCAGCTGAGAGGACACCTATGTCCGCCACACCGGACACCGGTGTCCGCCACACCGGACATCCATGTCCAAGTGACCGGACACCCATGTCCGCCGAAGTAGATTCAGAGAAGTATAAACAGGAAGTAACGAGCGCCGATGTTGTCACCACCAAGGACGACAGCTCAGAACCGGGCCCGGGATGGCTCGCGTTCCAAGAAGTGTGCCGTACACTCGGAGCAAAGAAAGGCGCACCCCTAAACGGTGCGGCTCATGGTTAACGTAACATGCCCCTACTGTGGCCGGCCGGTGCAACGGCGGAGCCCGCGTGCGCGCTGGTGCTCAGAGTCTTGCCGCGTCCGCGCATGGCGTAGGAAGGCCCGCCAGACGCGCGACGTTGCCCAAGGGACCCGTAACAAGCCGTTCCGTGAAGCCTAACGGGGGTTAGCGTCCAGAGCCTCCGAAGCTTTGTCGTCGTTTGCCTCTTGGTTAGGCTGTGGTTAGCATCGGACCATCTCGTCCGCTAGGGCGGATTCGACAGGCCCAAGAGCGCCTTCAGCTGCTCAAAAACGGCCCTGAGATGATGGTGTGTTAGCCGGAGTTAGCATCCAAAATCGTCGGCAGGGTGCATGTGAGAGTAAGATTCTGTACCAGCGTGTGCGAAATTGGCCCCCTCCCCTACCGCTCAGGCGCTCTTTGCGCGAAAAAAGAGGCTGCGAGACGGAACAGGACGGGACGTCTCTCTCGGTGCCCAAGTGAAGGCCGGAACCTGTCTCCGGCGGCCACCAGGACGGTGCCTCATGTCGAATTCCATCCTCCGTACACAACGAAGGATTTCGTGAGCCCACACAGCTTTTCTTTATAAAGCTGTCCCCCCGGGAACAGCACTCGGACCTCATGCTCACTCAACAAGCGGTGGCTGTTAGTAAAATAATTCTCCGCAAGTTTCCGGTCGTAGATTTTTCCAAAGGAACCGATGTCTATGTAGCGTGTAGCAAGCGTCTTCAGCCACATTGGATAGAGTTGCAAGAATGGTATGAGGAAATGAGGGTCGACTGGAAAGCGGCGATTTGGAGTCTGAACCCAATATCTCTTACCTACCCGGCGAATTTCTCCGGCCATTTGGCATTGCTGCTCGTACCTTCCCACGTGCTCAATCACGGAATTGGAGAACACAACGTCAAATTGTTCGTTGCGGAACTCCCGCATATCTCTCGCGTCACCTTGAATGCTGGTGAAGTTTCGGTATCGCACCCTTTCCTTCGTAAGGTTTAGAAGCAAGATGTTCACGTCAGCGCTCTGAGTGAATCCCACCTGTTCCCAGAAGAATTCATTTCCGCCGACGTCCAGTATTGTCAAGGGCCGAGGCAATCGTGAAATTAGTGTTTTAAAGAACTGAAGACGTTTCTTTCTGAATCTCGTTGCTAGAGGGATGATGTATTTCAGCTGAAAACGAAGGCGATGCCAACCTTCATTTCTGTTACTCTCAGTGGTCCCCATCTTAGCCACCACACCTCCATCTATCTAGACCAGAACCCTGAAATCCGGCCCAAAGCGAGGTGCGAAGAAGAGTCTAGGGGAGGTCAGTCAGTCCAAGGCGCGAAGAAATGCTGAAAGAAGCACTATCGAGGCACGAAGAAAAACCGATTCGGCGGTCTCTTACTAGAATCTCTCCTGAGTTCCTCCTTGTCGGTACGCGAACCCTCGCCTCCCTGTTCTGATGTGTCGTCGAGCAAGATGTAACGATGAGGCGTGGCGAGTTTTCACCTTCCGGCTCTAACGTTATCCAGGGGCGAAGCCCTCCGAAACTTCCGGCTTGCTGGCGGGAGGGAGAGCCATGACACACCGAAACAAGGACACCATGTAAAGACGTTACGCGCCGGAGGCCCTCGGTGCGGAAGTGGACTTCGATGCGGTCATGGCGCACGTGGTTCGTTCTGACCCTGATAAGTTGGGCCTGCGTCCTTCTCGTAAGCGCATCAACTCAGGCCGTAGCAAAGGAGCAAAAACCCTCCGAAAACCACAACAGTAGTGCAGGTGGTAATACACAACAAACCCCACCGGCTCCCCACCATTCCGCTGCTACGGGCACCAGCCCAGAACCCAAACACCATAACGACAATACCGAGTATGCTATTTGGCCACCGACCCGATGGAACACGCAAGTTGTCATTGCGCTGGTCACCACAGCATACGCCGTTGTTTCCTATTTCGTATTGCTTGCCATCAAGCGCCAACTCGATATTGCCGACAGGCACTTTCTGGCCGACCATCACGGACGGTTGGCGGTCCGATACGTTTCGATAGAAGGCAGTCCGAACGAATGGTTTGTCAAAGAACGTCCGCTCAAATGTCGATTCACGCTCGTCAACGAGGGGTTGCAGGCCATCACGATACATAGCGGCGGTTACTGGGTCTGTCATTATCGGGAATTGCCAATGCGACCGTTTTACCAGCGTGGAGACGGCTGGGACGCGGTCGCGAACAATCTCATTACGACTCGCCCTGAACCCGACCATCCCCCTGATGAACCTTTTAACCGTTTGCACCCTGGTAGATGGACAAACATTTCCGTACAAAGCACATGGAAAATTGAGGAACCGAAGGTGTTCCTTGCAGAGGAACATCTGTACGTTGTGGGATGGTTTCTCTACCACGATAACATCGCTGGACACGTCGGACCGCCCTGGGACAGACGTCCCGCTACTCCGCCCGGCGCTCCACACCGCATGGTGTTCTGTCGTCGCTATGACCGCCGCGAAAATCGGTTTGTAGCCGTAGATAACCCCGACTATGAACACGACGCACAGCCCGACTAGGGGGGCGATGCGTCCGTGTTCGGTCATGGGCTTCTCGGGGGAGTGTATCATCTACCGGCCCGCAGGTTGTCGAGTGGACTTGCCCTTCTAAACTTCCGACTCACGTCCGGCTTGGCCAAGTGAGCATAGCGCAAACTCATTGCCAGGGTTTCGTGCCGTAGCACCTGCCGGACAAGCTCCAGGTCTCCGGTCTGCTTCAAAATGCTGGTCGCTGCATAATGGCGAAGTTGGTGCGGACCTACCTTGCGCGAGAGGCCGGCGCGGACAGACAGCCGGTGGATAATGTGCGTACCATAGGTGCGGCTCAGTGAACGGCCGCTCCGGTCACAGAACACATAGTCCTCCGGTGCAGCCCGTCGCCTTGCCGAAAGCCAACCGCGCAGTCCCTGTGCTGTCTCCGCGCCCATGAACCCTACCCCGTCTTTGCCGCCCTTGCCACCGCGAACGGAGAGCGTCCGTTCCCCAAACCGCACGTCCTCCACGCGGAGGCGCAGCGCTTCGCTGATTCGAAGACCGCTGTCCGCGAGGAGCATGACTAAGGCACGGTTCCGCTTGCCCTCGAACGTATCGGGACAGGCAGACAGGAGCTTGCGAACCGTATCGTCCTCCGGCACTCGCGGCAGGGTCTTGGGAGTCTTCATGGTCAGTCCGCGCATAGGGTGAGCGCTGAGAAGTCCGGCCTCTAGGCACCACGAAAAGAATGCTCGAAGGCAGACGAAGTGCTGATAGGTGCTTATCGGACGGAGGCCGCTCTGTTGGAGCGCGGTTAGGTGCCGCTGGATAGTGAGCGTGTTACAGTCATTGAGTATCGAAGCACCGCTGTCTCGTCGAAACCGGCCAAGGTTTGTCTCGTACATTTCGACCGTGCGCGACGAACGATTGCCCACCTGTCGGCTGAGCACGAACGCACTGATAGCGTCCGCGAGGCCCTGTGCACATGATTGACAGGCGTCTTCGGTGTGGACAACCTGGGGAGGAAACTCGCTGGAACCCTTGTCCTGCTTGGTCTTGGTCGGGCCGGCCGGATTTGAACCGGCGACCACCTGAACCCCATTCAGGTGCGCTACCAAGCTGCGCTACGGCCCGACGCATTTTAATTATAGCATTCACAGCGCGGCGCCGTTCCTGCGGCAGGCTGCGATGAGCATCTCAGGTTGGTGCCGGTAGGCTTCGCGGTCGGCGCCGCCTTCCGCAAGCGCCAGCAGCACGTCCGTGAGCGTGCGGTTCACGGGCACCGGCACGCCGAGGCGCTCACCTTCGCGCGCCACCACACCGTTCAGGACGGCCACCTCGTTCTGCCGCCGCCCGCGCTCGAGATCGTGCCACAGCGACGGCATCTTGTCCCCCCTGCCGCGGCTCACGCCGCGGCGAAGGACCGCCCGCCCGAGCCATGGCGGACCCGCCATGACGCGCACCACCAGCGGGACGGGAAATCCGGGCAGCGCGACGGGCCGGAGCCCGAGGGCTCCCATCACCCGCACCGCCTCGCGAAAGGCGGCGCGCTCGAGCGCGAAGAGCCGCCGGTCCCCCGCGATCGCATCCGCAGGCAGGTCGAGGACCGCCGACGTCGCGTTCACCAGGAGGTTGAGCAGCAGTTTGCTCCACTTCATCTGTGCTGCATTGGCGTAGGTCCGCACGGCAAGCGGCGAAACGCGGAATAGCGCCGCGACGCGGTCCACCGGTGATGCCGTCCCGACCGGAGCAAGAGCTAGGCCGCCGCCGCGAGTGTACCGTCGGATCACGCCCGGCCGTTCCTGCTCGACGCTGATCGTCACGGCCCCCGACACGGCGCGGTCGCCGCCGATCACGCCGGCGACCGTCTCTTCGCTGCCGATGCCGTTTTCCAGGACGACAACGATGATGCCGGGCCTGCTCAGCACGCCGGCCAACAGGGCCAGCGATTCCGGGACCTGGTACGCCTTGACGGTGAGAATGACGATGTCCGGCGGCACGGCCAGATCGTCGAGCGAGGTGATCGAGTCAACATTCTTGCACACCGTCCGTCCGCTCGGCCCGTCGACGATGAGCCCCCACGTGCGTATCGACGCGACGTGGGGACGGCGACCGAGCACGGTGACCGCGGGCGCGCCGCCGTCCGGCGCCCGGGACTCGCCGAGCGCGGCGGCCACGAGCGATCCGACGGCGCCCGCGCCGTAGACGAGCACCTGCGCGCGGTCAGGCACTACGGTTTCGCGACCCGGTCGGTGATCCGCAGTTCCGTGCCGGCGACGAGCCGTTGGATGTTCGCGCGGTGCCGGTAGATCGCGAACAGCGACGCGATGATGCCGAAGGCGACGTCCTCCGGGGGCGTGCGGAGGCGCCAAAGCGAGATGGGCACGGACACCACCGCCACCAGGGATCCAAGAGACGAGAAGCGCGTGATCGCGACGACGATGATCCAGACGACCGCCGCGACCAGCGCCGCCTGGAGCGAGAGGCCGGCCAGCACGCCAAACGAGGTCGCGATGCCTTTACCGCCGCGGAAACCGAGGAAGACCGACCAGTTGTGGCCCGCGATCGCGGCGAGGCCCGCCGCCGCGACCGCCCACGGCGCCAGCCCGCCGCGCAGCGCGATCAGCACCGGCACGAGGCCTTTCAAGACATCGACAAACAGGACGGCCGCCGCCACACCCGGGCCGGCCACGCGCAGCACATTGGCTGCGCCGATGTTGCCGCTGCCGTACTTCCGGATGTCTTCGCCCCGCAGCACGCGCACCAGGATGAGACCGGTCGGCAGCGCGCCGATAAAGTACCCGAGGACGATGAGCGCGGGCGCCATCGTTATCCGGACGTTCGTGCGTTTTCCGGGGGTCTCCTCCCCCGGAGCGTCCAGCGGATCGGCGTGCCCGCCAGGTCGAACTCGCCCCGGATGCGACGCTCGAGGTAGCGCTGATAGTCCGTCGTCATAAGCCGCGGGTCGTTGACGAACAGCACGATCGTCGGCGGCCCGCTCTCCGGCTGCGTGGCGTAGTAGATGTGCAGCCGGTGCCCGCGGCTGTCCGCCGCCGGCTCGGACGCCGCGACCGCTTCGTTGAGCGCGCGGTTGAGGGGCCCGGTCGGGATCCGGCTTGCCCGGACTTCGGCCGTGCGAAGCACCGCAGCCATGAGTTCCTCGATACCCTCCCGGCGGATTGCCGAGGTCGGGCAGATCGGCACGTCGGCGAGAAACCGCAGCCGGACCCGCGCCACGCGCTCGACCTGCTCGACGGTGTAGCCGCGCAGCAGGTCCCATTTGTTCACCGCCACGACCACGCCGCGCCCCATCTCGTACGCTTCCCGCGCGATCCGCTGATCCTGGTCGGTGATGCCTTCCGTCGCGTCGACGACGAGCACGGCAACCTCGGTCCGCGCGAGTGCCTGATGTGTCCGTCGCGTGCTATAGAACTCCACGGGCTCCACGACGCGGGTGCGGCGCCGCAGGCCGGCGGTGTCGATCAACACGACGGGGCGGCCGTCGTAGGTCAGGGCGGTGTCGACCGCGTCGCGCGTAGTCCCGGGCCGATCGTCCACCACCACCCGATCTACACCGAGCAGCGCGTTGACCAAGGAGGACTTGCCGACATTTGGCCGGCCGATAAAGGCGATGTGCACCGTGGAGGACGCCGCGGGGGCGTTCTCCGCCGCCCGCGCCGCGCCGCCCCCGAAGAGCGCCTCGACGACCGCGTCCAGCAGATCACCCGTGCCCAGGCCGTGGGTAGCCGAAACGGGGAACGGCTCTCCGAGACCGAGGGAGTGAAACTCGGCGGCGTTCGCGGTCGAGGCCGGCGTATCGGTCTTGTTCGCGGTGAGGAGCACGGGGCGCGCCTGCCGGCGCAGCACATGGGCGATCTCCGCATCTTGCGGCAACAAACCGGCGCCGGCATCGACGACGAAGAGGATCACCGAGGCGTCCGCGATCGCCTGCTCCGACTGACGCCGCACGGCGGTCGTGAGCGCCTCGGTCCGGCCGAGCACAAGGCCGCCGGTATCCACGAGCGTGAAGTTGCGCCCCCGCCACTCGCAGGTCGCCTCAAGGCGGTCGCGGGTCAGGCCCGGGACAGCCTCGACGATGGCCAGGCGGCGTTGCAGCAGCCGGTTGAAGAGCGACGATTTGCCGACGTTCGGACGGCCGACGATCGCGACCGTGGGTGGCCGTGAAGACGGCCGGGGATCTTGCTCGGACGAGACAGGAAGGCCGCCGTTCATTCGCTGCCTCCCGCGGGAATTCGAACGGTCAGTGGGTGCCGAGTTGCTCGAGGCGCAGAAGCACGTCCTTGATGATCCAGTCCGGCGTACTCGCGCCGGAGACGACGCCGACGGACTCGACGCCCTCAAACCACTCCGGCCGGATTTCGGCCGCCGTCTCGATGTGGTGCGTGGGCAGGTGGTGCTCCCGGCCGACCTCTGCCAGCCGGGTCGTATTGGAGCTGCCGCGTCCTCCGATCACGAGCAGCGCCTGCACTTCCTCGACCATCACGTCGGTCTCTTCCTGGCGGACCGTGATCGCGGGGCAGAGCGTGTTGAGCACCTTCAGTTCGCGCACGCGGATGGCGAGGTCGCCGACGATCTGCCGGAAATTGTCCTGCGACTGGGTCGTCTGCGAGACCACGCCGACTTTACCGCGGATCTTGACCGCCGCGGCTTCGTCACGCGTGTGCACGACCGTCACCCGATCGCCGAGCATCTCCTTGAGCGTCACCATCTCCGGATGGCCGTGGTCGCCGACGCAGATCACCTGATACCCTTCGTCGGCCAACTGCTTGGACAGCGCGTGGGCGCGGATCACGACCGGACACGTCGCGTCTACGATCCGGAGACCACGCGCCCGCGCCGCGTCGAGCACGGCGTGTTCCACCCCGTAGGCGGAGACGACGAACGCCTCCCCCTCGAGCGCCTCCCGCCGGTCGGCAACCTGGACGCCGGCGTCCTGAAGACGGCCAACGACCTGCGGGTTGTGGATCAGCGGTCCCCACGTGGTCACGGGACCGCCGGCCGACTCCGCGGTTTTCTGGGCGATGTCGACCGCGCGGCGGACGCCGCCGCAGAAACCCATGTGCTTGCCGACGATGATCTTCATGCCGCCCTCATGATAGCAGAACGCCGGGGCTTACGAGATTCTGGCGTCGGCGCGGGCGGCGGCGACGCCCTGTTCCGCGATCGCAGCCAGCGAGCCGCGATCATGGATGAGGATGCGCGTTCGCTGCGCGTCGAGGATGTCGAGACGTCTCCACTCGGCCAGGATGCGGCTCACCGTGTACGGCGAGGTAATCACCAACTCGGCGAGATCCCGCCGGGAGAGCGGCACGTCGATGACGAGGCCGCGGGGTGTCTTGCGTCCGATCGATTCGCCCAGGCGGAGGATCAACCGGGCCAGCCGGCGCCTCACGTCCGAGGAGATGAAGTCTTCGAGCCGGCTCCGCTCTTCCTCCATCAACTCCTGCAGCCAGCGAATGACCCGCACACCGGCTTCGGGGTGCGCCATCACCACCTGCGCGATCACTGTACTGTCCCAGGCGAGGGCGCGAGACTCTTCCAGCGCTTCGGCGGAAGCAAAGCGCACGGCTTCGCCGATCCCGATCCGGCCGTCCCCGAAGTGCTGCACGGGTGCGACGACCCGGAGGATCACTTCTTCTCCCCCGGGGGCGGTGCGGACGAGCTTCACCAGGCCGCTCGTCAACAGAAAGACGTCCTTGGCGGGCACGCCCTGGTGGAAGTAAAACTCTCCCTTCCGCAGAGCCCGCGCGCGCGCAGACCGTGCCAACTGACGGAGATCTCCGTCGGGCAGCTCTCGAAACAGCGCGCTCAGGCCGACAAAGACGTGGTCGCTTGCCACGACGCGTCTGTTCAGCCGGATCAACCGCTCGAGCGCGTCGGGATCGGCGCGATCCCGCCGGTAGAGACAGGCGACCCTCGGCCGGCCCGGCCCGACTGCTCTTTCCAGGAGCGACTCGAGCTCACGGAACTCGTCGCTATCGCCGGGTCTGGTCCAGCCCCAATCGCCGGCGGCGCGCAGGCCGGCGAAGCCCGCCGCGACCGCCTCGGCCTGGGCTTGAAGGATTGCGCGAATCGCGCGGGCGGCGTCAAGCGGGGGCGGGCCGAAAAACTTCAACGCGGGCATCACGACGACCCCGCCCCGGCGGACTTCGGAGCCGATCCGGAGCCCGCGTGCGGCGAAGGCTCTCACGGCGGCGGCGGGATTCGAGTCGGCGCAGAGGAACATGCAGCGCTCGCCTTTGGCCACGCCCTCTTTGAAGTACGGCACGACAAAGGCATAGAGCTCGGCCGCATCTTCATAGACGACGAAGACGTGGTCTCCGGCAGCCGCGAGCCGGGACGGCACGATTATGACATCCTGGAGGCGGCTGTCTTCGGCCCGGTTCTGTCGGCGCGTTCCCCGGCCGCCGCGGCAGGGCGCTCGCGATCGTGGATGATGATGCGCGCGCGCTGCGCATCGAGGATATCCCGACGCCGCCATTCGGCCAAAATCCGGCTCGTGGTGTAGGGCGACGCGGCGAACATCTCCGCCAGGGCCTCGGACCTCGGCTGTCGAGCGTCCCTCACCCCTAGCGCCCTCCGGCGCACCGATATGTCCTGACTTGCCCGCCCTGCGTCAATCGCAGGGCGCGCGCACAGTGGTCTCGTCCTTCCGCGCCGACCCCTAGGGGGCCTGCGCCCGCGCACCGAGTGCGCTGGCGCAAGAGTTGTTTTGCCACAGCGAACATTTTGATTTTGACGCGTTAAATCTAGGGTAACGTTCTGTTAAGTCACCGCGGAGGGGTACCAACTGGTGGCGATGGTCCGTGACCGGGTCGAGAAACTTGTCGAGGCTCAACCGCTCCCCGCTTGGTTTCACGACGCGCGTACCTTGCGGTTCCTGTGCGTGAACGATGCGCTGGCCGCCATCTCCGGACACAGCCGCCGCCGGTTGCTTTCGATGAAGGTCACCGATATTTGCACCATCCCTGGGCGATCCGGGCGTCCCGCGCGGCGCAAGAACGGGGCCGGCGAGTTCGAGATACCGGAACGGTGGCGCCTTCGGCCCCGGCAGGGGCGGGCGATTGAAGTCCGGTCGGCCTCGCGGAACGTGAGGATCCGGGGCTGGGACGCGGTCTTGGTCGTCGCGCAGACCATCGGCCGCGGCGCACCCGGCGATGCCGGCGCCGTCGCGACGCTCCCGATCGGGATCTTCCGCTCTTCGCCCCACGGCGGGATCATCGACGCGAACCCCATGTTCGTTCGCATGCTGGGCTATCCGAACCGGGACACGCTCCTCGCGAAGCGCACGGCCGATCTCTACGTGGAGTCGGACGCGCGCGCCAGGTTTCTTGCGAAGCTGGAGCGCAATGGCACGGTCATGAATGTCGAGGGCCGGCTGTATCGATTCGACGGTTCGACCATCTGGGTCAAGGCCAACGCGCGGATGGTCCGTGCCCGCGCCGGGGGGAGCGACTACGTCGAGGGTGCGATCGTCGATATCACCGACCAGAAACTCGCGGAAGCAAGACAGATACAGCAGACGGCCGAACTGCAGGCGTTCTACGATCTTTCCAAACGCCTGCGTGCGGCCCGGACCGCGGACGAGATGTACCCAATGATCGTCGAACACGCGCGGTCGCTGCTCGACGCCTACCACGGTTGTCTCGCACTTCTTAACCCGGAACACCAGGTATTTACGCGCGCCTATACCGTCGGCGTTGTTGGAGAACACACCGGCTCGACGTTTCCAAGCCACCACACCCGTTCGGGTCGCGTGGTGGCCGACGGCAAGCCGGTCCTGGTTCCAGATTTCAGCCGCGAACGAGTTCCTGAGTGGTTGGACCGCGGGGCCTACCGCCCGCTCGGACCGTTGATGATCGTCCCGCTTCGCTCCGAGACAGATGTGATCGGAACCCTCACCGTCGCGCGGGCGAAGGGATCTGAGGCCGCGGTGTTCACCGACGCCGAAGCGCGGCTGCTGGAGGGCGTAGCCGAGGTCGCCGGGATCGCGATCCAACGCGCGCGCCTTTACCAGCACGTCCAGGACGCCAACGTGCAAATGGTCGTCTCGTTGGCCCAAGTGATCGAGTCCCGCGACTCGTACACGGGGAGGCACTCCGAGCGCGTCGTGGGGCTGGCGGAGGACGTCGCACGCGAACTTGGCTGTCCGGAGCGCGAGGTGATCGACATACGCTGGGCCGCGCGGTTGCATGACATCGGAAAAGTCGGCGTCCCCGACGCCCTGCTGCGGAAACCCACGACGCTGACGGACGAGGAGTGGACCGTGATGCGGCAGCACCCGCTCCTAGGCGAAGAGATTTTGAACTCGGTGGAGCGGATGAGGGGCGCGGCCAAGCTCGTGCGGTATCACCAGGAAAGTTGGGACGGCACCGGCTACCCCGACGGCTTAAAGGGCGAGGCGATTCCCCTCGGTGCACGGATCCTTGCGGTGGTCGATGCCTTCGGCGCGATCACTGAGGCGCGTCCGTACCGGCCCGCACGAACCGGTGTTCAGGCCGTGGCCGAACTCAACCGATGCGCCGGGCATCAATTCGACCCTCGAGTGGTCGAGGCGTTCTGCGCCGTGATTGAGCGGCGAGACCCGGCGTCTCCCGAAAGCCCTGTCGCGCGCGAAGCCGAACGCCCGGACTAGCCGAGCAGCCGGGCGATCTCGGTCATGTAAAGGCGTCCGATCGCGTCCAATTCCTCGCGTCCGCCGCGGTCCTGCTGGTCATTCGCGGCCGTCCCGTTCTTCAACGCCGATGTCACGTACAGCGGCGGCCCGATGCGAACAGTGATGGGGGCGAGGCGCAGCCGGTGCGCGTCGCGAGGTAAGACGAGGTCGGTACCAAGCACGGCGACCGGCAGCAGCGCCGCCCCGGTCCGGCGGGCCAGCATCGCCGCGCCGGGCTCCGGCTCGCGGAGTGTGCGATCCAAGCCGCGCGTGCCCTCGGGGAACATGACGAGCACCCCGCCGTGCTGGAGGATCCCGAGCGCCGTGCGCAACGCCTGCCGATCCGCGGTCCCGCGGCGCACCGGAAACGCCCCGCACGCGGTGATCCACCACCGCACGCCCGGCACACGAAACAGCTCGTGCTTTGCCATGAACGTGACCTGGCGCCGGAGCGCCGCGCCGACGACGAGCGGATCGAGATCGCTCAGGTGGTTGCTGACGACGATCACGGGCCCGCCGGCCGGCTCGTGCTCGCGACCGTCCACCCGAAACCCAAAGAACAGGCGCAGGATCAGGCGGAGCAGCGCCTTGGAGATTCTATAGACCACGGGCGCGGTCTACCAGGGCCAGCACGCGTTCGACCACCGCGTCGACCCCCAGACCCGTGCTGTCGATCACCGTGGCGTCGGGGGCCACGACGAGCGGCGCTACTTCCCTCGTCGTGGCTGCGCGGTCGTCTTCCGCTTCGATCCGCCGGACCTCCTCGAGGGATACCGACTGTCCCGAGGCGGCCAGGTCCGCCTGGCGCCGGCGGGCACGCGCTTCTTCGGACGCAGTCAGAAACACTTTCACTTCGGCGTCCGGGAGAATGACCGAGCCGATGTCGCGGCCTTCCATCACCACGCCCCCCGCCGCGCCGAGGGCCCGCTGAGTGTCGCGCAGCGCCGCGCGAACACCGGGGATCCGGGCCACGCGGCCGACGATGCGGTTGACCTCGACCGTACGGAGCGCCGGCGTGACGTCCTGGCCGTCCACGTAGACGCGCGCGCCGTTGCGGGCGCCGGGCACCACGCGGACCAGGCCGGCGAGCGCGGTCAGCGCGACGCGATCGTCGGGCGACACCGCCCGCCGCAGGGCCGCCGCGGCGACCGCGCGGTACATCGCGCCCGTGTCGACATGGCGGTACCCGAGCCGGTGGGCGACTTCGCGGGCGATTGTGCTCTTCCCGGAGCCCATGGGACCGTCGATCGCGACCGCGATCTCTCTGCCCTTCCCCGCCACATCACACGACTTCGTCGGCCTCGCGGCGAAGGCCTCGCGGGCAGCGCGCGTTGACGCGTCCGCCGGGCGACGGTACCATCGTACGCGAATGAACCAACGGGCACTGCGGGGAATCCCCCGGGCGGTCGTGGCCGGGGTCGCCGGGCTCACGATGTTGCGGCTGGCGATCGCGGCGGTTCTGCCGCTCGGGGACGACGAGACCTTTTATTGGGAATGGTCCCGGCATCTCGCGCCGGGCTACCTCGACCAGCCTCCCGCGATCGCTTGGCTGATTCGCGCGAGCACCGCGGTCTTCGGCAACACGGCCTTTGCGGTGCACTGCGTCGCCGTCGTGCTGTTCGCGGCGACTTCGCTCGCGCTGTGGGTCCTTGCGCGCGAGGTGGTCGGCCGCGACGACGCCGCGACGGCCGCGGTTGCGCTGTTTAACGTCATCCCGGTCTTCGCCGCCGGCGGATTGCTCGCGGTCCCGGACGGACCGCTCGGCCTCGCGTGGGTGCTGACGCTGCTTTGGACCTGGCGGGCCGCGCGCGGCGCGGGCGGCCGGGCGTGGCTGTACGCGGGCATCTGGCTGGGCCTCGCGCTCGACAGCAAGTATACGGCGGCCGCGCTGCTGGTGTCGGTGGTGGGGTGGCTCGCGGCATCGCCGTACCGGCGGTGGCTGCGGCGGCCGGAGCCGTACGCCGCGCTCGCGGCGGCGGCGCTGGTCTTTGCCCCAGTGCTGTGGTGGAACGCCACCCACCAGTGGGCGTCGTTTGCCTACACGCTGGGCCGTCCGGGCTCGTCCGCCGGACCCAACGCTCCCATCTTCCTCGGACTCCAGTTCGTCTATTTCGCGCCGCTGCTCTTTCCGTGGCTCCTGTGGGCGCTTGTCACCGCCTCCCGGCGGGGATTCGCCGTGGATGCGGACGCGCCGGGATGGCTGTTCCTCGCGGCGGCCGGCATCCCCGTGATCGTCGTGATCGCCGCGGCCAGCCTGATCGGCGCCGCGAAGGGGCACTGGGCCGCGCCTGGGTACATGACCGCGACGATCGCCCTCGCCGCCCTCGTGACGGGGCAGCTGTGGCGGGCGCGTACGCGGGCGTGGCAGTTCGGCATCACCGCCGGCGTCGCGTCCGCGGTGGCGCTTACGGTGCTGACTCATGCGCTGCCGGTGATCTCGGGCATACTCCTTCCGCCGCGGCTCGATCCGACGGTCGACTACTACGGGTGGCGTGCCGCTGCGCCGGCGATCGCCGCGGTGGCGCGCCGGGACGCGCACCGGCCGTTTTTCATCGCGAGCGACCGCTATCAGGTGCTCGCGCAGTTCGACTTCAGCACCGGCGGTCGCTATCCGTCGGCGTCCCTGACGAACAACGATGAATATCGATACTGGACGCGGCTGAGCGATCTCCGGGGCCGTGACGGGCTGTTCATTCAGGACGGCCGCTACCGGCGCACCGTCGATCTCCGGCAGGGATGCGGCGTGGTCGAATCGGGGCCGACCGTGCCGGTTGTGCGGCGTGGGGCCGTGGTGCGCACGCTGGACCTCGTATGGTGCCGGGATTTTCTCGGACGGCCGATTCCGCCGCGGCGCTAGCGTCTTGAGTCGCGCATCAGCAGCAGCACCAATCCCCCAAGGATCAGCAGCACCGGGAACACCTCGTCCTGCACGGCGGGAATGAACAGCAGGTGGAGATTGCGCAGCAGCAGATACGCGCCGCCGAGGATGAGGAGCCACCCCAGCATCCGCGTCCGGCGTCCCTCGTGACTGCCCCCGGGCGCCGCCGGCGGGGCCGGCGGCGCGACCGGT
>DATEGA010000114.1:0-6710 GCA_035280345.1 bacterium
CGGCCGCAGAGGCTGCGGATCGAGGCACGCGCACGGGCGCCGCCGACGCCCTGCTGCAGACGCGGCCGCACGTCGTCAACGCCGGTCTCAGTCTCTTCGCCGATAGTCTGCGGGAACAGGAGGTTCCGGTGATCGACGTCGACTGGCACCCACCCGCCTCTGGCGATTCGGAGTTGCTGGATCTCTTGGAGCGGCTCACGTGAGCGCGACGCCGGGTGAGCGGATCGACCGCGCGAACCGCGAGGCCGTCGCGCGGGTCTTGGCCGCCACGCCGGTGTTGACGGGGGTCGCGACGGCGCAAGACGTAATTCCCGCGCTGTCGGAGGACCGGCTGCTGCACGCCGGGCCGCCGATCACCTGGGAGCGGATGTCCGGACCCGTGCGCGGCGCCGTGATCGGGGCGCTGCTTTACGAGCGGCGGGCGGAGACCCCGGCGGACGCGGAGGCCCTCGCCGCCTCAGGCAAAATCTGCTTCGAGCCCTGCCACCACCACGGCGCCGTTGGGCCGATGGCCGGGATCATCTCGCCGTCCATGCCGGTCTGCATCGTCGAAAATCGGGCCGGCCGGACCCGAGCCTATGCTACCTTTAATGAAGGCTACGGCAAGGTGCTGCGGTACGGGGCGTACGACCAGAGCGTTGTCGACCGCCTCCGGTGGATCGAGCGGACGCTGGGGCCGGTGGTCGGGCGCGCCCTCGAGTTGGCCGGCGGCCTTGACATGAAGACCCTGATCTCCCAGGCGCTCCAGATGGGGGATGAGGGCCACAATCGCAACAAGGCCGGGTCTGCGCTCCTGAGCCGCTTCCTCGGCCCGCACATCGTCCGCACCGGCGCACCCGCGGCGCAGCAGGCCGAAATCCTCGAGTTCTTCGCCGGCAACGACATCGCGATGCTGAACCCCGTGATGGCGGCGTGCAAGGCGACGATGGACGCCGCGCACGGCATTCCGCACAGCACGCTCGTGACGACGATGGCGCGAAACGGCACGGAGTTCGGCATCCGGGTGAGCGGGCTGGGAGAACGATGGTTCGTCGGAGCGTCCGACGTGCCGCGCGGTCTTTACTTCCCGGGGTTCACGGCCGAAGACGGGAACCCCGACATGGGGGATTCGGCGATCACCGAGACGGCCGGGATCGGCGCGTTCGCCATGGCGGGCGCCCCCGCCATCGTCACGTTCGTGGGCGGCGCCGTCCGGGACGCCGTCGCGTCGACGCTCGAGATGTACGAGATCACGCTCACGGAGCACGACGCGTACCGGATTCCGGCGCTCGATTTCCGCGGTACCCCGACCGGCATCGACATACGGAAGGTCGTCCGGACCGGAATCCTCCCACGTATCAACACGGGCATCGCCCATCGCAAGGCGGGCATCGGCCAGGTCGGCGCGGGGCTGGTTCGGCCCCCGCGCGCCTGCTTCGAGACCGCGCTCCGGGCGATGGCCGAAGCTGTGCGCTAGCCCCACTCCAGCTTGGTCAGCTGGATGAGGTTGCCGCACGTGTCATCGAGCATCGCAATGCGCGAGCCGGTCGTCTTCGTGGGCGGTACGGTGAATCTCACGCCCAGCTTGCTCAACCGGTCGTGCTCCTTCTCGACGTCGTCCACGTAGAACATCGCGGCCGGCTGGCCCTGGCCGCGCAGTGCCTGCTGGAAGGTCTTGGCGGCGGGGTTCTGGTTGGGCGCCAAGTGCAGTTCGGGGCCGTCCGGCTCGTCGGGTGATACGACCGTCAGCCACCGGTACTGGCCGCCCGAGATGTCGATCTTCTTCTTAAAGCCGAGGACCTGGGTGTAGAACTTCAGGGCTTTCTCCTGATCGTCCACGTACACGTTCATAAGGTGGATTCTCAATGGCGTTCCTCCTGAGTGTGATTCCATTCCCGGGGTCCGGTCTGTCACGCTGATGACGAATTCGGATCGGAGAGTGTGACCGGCTCTCACTCCACAAGTGCCGCGAGCGCCTCAACGCCTCCGTCGAGCGCCGCGTCCGGCCAGCGGATGTCGAGCGCGGTCCACCGGCCGCCGGCGTCGGTGGTATGGTACACGCCGTGGTTGTTTGCGGCGTACAAGGTTCCCGGCGCGTCCGGATGCGCCGCGAACCGGCTGACCGCGGTGCCCTCGGCCGCCGGCAGTCCTTCCATCGCAGCGTGCCAGCCGCCGTGCTCCGACCGCCGGTACACATACGCCTCCGCGTGCGGCGGATCGTAGGCGCTCCACGGACCGTCGGCGCATGAGACGACGACGGCGTCCGGGTTCTCCTGGTCAACCGCGACGCCGACGACGTAGCGGTGGCGGAGGCCGCCCATGGGGCGGCTCCACGTGCCGCCGCCGTCGCGACTCTCAAAATACCCGTCGCCGGCGGCCGAGTACACGCGTCCCGGCGCCAGCCGGTGCGTGGCCGCCGTGTGCGTGTCGTACGGTCCGGTGCGGGCGCGGTCTTCCCACGTCCGTCCGCCGTCCGGCGTCCGCACGAGCGCACCGGCCTCGATCGCGACGTAGACACGCCCCGCGGCCACGGGATCCGGTTCGATCCACCGTACGTGGTGGGTTTCCGGCCGCGGCGGAAAGCTCCACGTCGGTTTGGAGGGCAGCGCGAGAAGCCCCCGCGACTCGGTCCACGAGCCGCCGCCGTCGGTGGACCGGAAGACGCCGCTCGGCTCGGTGCCGGCGTAGACGACCGCGTCGCCGTTTTCCGACTCGGTCGCGCTCACGGCGATCGCCATTACGACCGGGTGGGTGATCCCCGGTCCGGCCTCTTCCCACGAACGGCCGCCGTCGCCGCTCCGCCACACGCCGTGTCCGAGCGTGCCGCAGTACAGACGGGACGGCACGAGCGGATCCACGGCGACGCACTCGACGGCGCGCCGGTCCAGGTGCCGCTCGACGCTCCAGTCGAGCGCGTGGCGGGCCACCAGCAGCCCCTGCTCCGTCGCGACGAAAAGGGTCAGCATCCCTCTAATTGTACCCGCCCGCCGCCGTGCGGCATGATTCGCGCGCCGCGGAGTGGAACTGTTCTCCGCAGCCCGTAACCGCGCACATCTCCGGAACGGTCAGATGGGAGGCACAGCCCATGGCGTTCAAGGCGGCGGATCTGAGCCGGGTCCGCGTGCTCGACCTGTCCCAAAACTTCAGCGTGGACTCACCGCCGTTTGCATTCTACGAGGGGCCCACGGTCAAGTGGGTCAAAAAGATGGCGTTCGAGGGCGTGAACGCCCAGCTGATCAGCAGCACCAACCACATCGCGACGCACCTCGATTCGCCGCTGCACTTCAACGACCCGGGACCGGACGTCGCCGGCATTCCGCTCGAGTCGCTGCTCGGGCCCGCGTGTGTCGTGGACCTCCAGCAGTTCGGCGTGGGTGACTACGACATCTACGGCCCCGAGCACTTCGAGCGCTGGGAACGCAAGCACAAGATCAAGATTCAGCGCGGCGACATCCTGGTCATCCACACCGGCTACCACCATTACTACAACGAGGACTGGTACAAGGCGCGCAACCGCGACAAGCCGAATCTCCCGCGCGCGTTTCTCAAACACCCCGGCCCGCAGCTCGAGTTCTGCGACTGGGTCCTCGATCGGGGCATCCGCTGGCTTGCCGTCGACGCGATCTCGACCGACCATCCATTCAATACCAACGTCCGCCGCGCGCGGCCGGACCTTGTACCGGAGGTGGAAAAGAAGATCGGCATGCCGATGGACGAGGCGTTCCCGTGGCCCAAGGCTTACCAGGCCACGCACACCTATCTCTTCCCGAAGGGCGTCTTTCACGTCGAGAACGTCGGCGGGATGATCGACGAGGTTTTGAACATGCGCGTGTGGTTCGGTGCGTTCCCGTTCCGCTTCAAGGGCGGCGAAGCGGCGTTCTGCCGCTGCTTCGCCTTCGTGCAGAAGTGACGGCCGCCGCCCCCGGGCCGCTCGACGGGCTGCTCGTCGCCGACCTCACCCGCGCCCTCGCCGGTCCGTACTGCACGATGATGCTGGCTGACCTCGGGGCGCGGGTGATCAAAATCGAGACGCCGGACGGCGGCGACGACACGCGCGGGTGGGGCCCACCCTTCATCGAAGGCGAGAGCGCGTACTTCATGAGTATCAACCGCAACAAGGAGAGCCTCACCCTGAACCTCAAGGACGAGCGCGGCCGGGAACTGCTGTGGCGCCTGCTCGCCCGCGCCGACGTGCTCGTCGAAAACTTCCGGCCCGGGACGATCGACCGGCTCGGGTTCGGCTACGAGACCGTGCACGCGCGGCTGGCGCGTCTCGTCTACTGCTCGATCTCCGGCTTCGGCCAGACCGGTCCATACCGCGAACGGCCCGCCTACGATCTGATCGTGCAGGGCATGGGCGGGCTGATGGCTATCACCGGCGAGCCGGACGGCAGCCCCATGCGGGTCGGCGTGGCCGTCGCCGACATTTGCGCCGGCATGTTCTCCGCGTACGGCATCCTCGCGGCGCTGCGGGCGCGCGACCGCAGCGGAGAGGGGCAGTGGGTGGACGCGGCGATGCTGGACGGCCAGGTCGCGTGGATGACGTACATGGCCGCCAACTTTTTCGCGACCGGGGACGATCCGCCGCGCGTCGGGTCCGCGCACACGAATCTGGTACCCTACCAGCCCTTCGCGACCAAGGACGGGTACGTGACCGTGACGGTAGGCAGCGAAGGGTTGTGGCAGCGCTTCTGCCGGGCGCTCGAGGTCCCGTTCGTCGAAGACCCGCGGTTCGCTACGAACGCCGCCCGGGTGGAGCACCGCCGCGAACTGCTCGACGCCCTGCATCCCGTCTTTCGACGCCGGACGACCGCGGAGTGGCTGGCCCGGCTCGGCGACGCCGGCGTGCCGGCCGGGCCGATCTCGCGCATCAACGAGGTGATGACCGATCCGCAGGTCGTGCACCGAGAGATGGTGGTGGACGTCCGGCATCCGCGCGCCGGACAGGTCCGCGTGAACGGCGTCCCGCTCAAGTTTTCCGGCACTCCGGGCGCCGTGCGCACGCCGCCGCCGGTGCTGGGAGAACATACCGCTGCCGTGCTGGGTGAACTTGGCTGCTCCCCTGCGCAGGTAACGTCGCTCCGGGCGGCCGGGGTGGTCTAGTGCTCCGCCGGCCGCGGCAGGTGCCCCCGCCGCTCGTCTGCCCGTCTTGCCGCGTCGAGCATCCGGCGCAGGCGCTCGAGGAGCGGCTGTACATATGCGCCGGGTGCGGCCGCTACCTCGCGATGCCGTCCCCGGCCCGGATCCGGATGCTCGCCGATCCGCGCTCGTTCCGCGAGCTGGACCGCGGGCTCATCTCCGTCGATCCGTTGCAGTTCATGGACCGCAAGCCGTACCGGGCACGCCTGATCGAGGCCCGCCGGCAGACCGGCCTGCGGGAGGCGGTGACGACCGGGCTGTGCCGGATCGGCGGCCGGTCCGTCGTGCTGATCGTCTTCGATTTCGAGTTTCTCGGCGGCACGATGGGCTCGGTGGTCGGCGAGAAACTGGCGAACGCCTTCTGGCACGGGACGCGACGCCGCATACCCGTCGTCAGCGTCGCGGCGAGCGGCGGCGCGAGGATGCAGGAAGGGATGCTGTCGCTCATGCAGATGGCGAAAGTCGCGGCCGCCGCGGCCCGCCACGATCGCGACGGGCTCGCCTTCATCTCCATCCTGACCGATCCGACCTTCGGCGGGGTGACGGCCAGCTTCGCGACGCTCGGTGACGTGATCCTCGCCGAGCCCGGCGCGCAGATCGGGTTCGTCGGCCCGCGCGTGATTGAGCAGACGACGGGGGCGTCGCTGCCGCCCGACTCCCACCGTGCGGAGACGCTGTTCCGTAACGGGCTGGTCGATTTGATCCTGCCGCGCGAGACGCTGCGCGCCACCGTCTCGTATTTGGTCGGCCATCTCGCCCGTGGGGCGGTTCCCCGCGCGCGGATCGGCGGCGCGCCTGCCACGGCCCGGGGCGGCGGCCTCGCCGCGTGGGAAGAGGTGCAGCTTGCCCGGCACATCGCGCGTCCGACGGCACTCGACTACATCACGCACATGACGGCCAACTTTATCGAGTTGCACGGCGACCGGCAGGGCGGCGACGACCCCGCGGTGGTCGGGGGCCTCGCGGAGTTCGACGGGCAGACGATCATGATCATCGGGCAGGAGCGGGGCGGCACCCTCGACGCGCAGGCCGAGCGCCACCGCGGCATGGCCGGCCCCGGCGGTTACCGCAAGGCGCTGCGGCTCGCGCGGCTCGCCGCCAAGTACCACATGCCGGTGGTGACGCTGGTCGACACCCCGGGCGCCGATCTGAGCTACGAGGCGGAGCGCCGGGGCATCGCGCTCGCGCTGGCCGAGAGTCTGGCGGTCCTCGCCGCGCTGCCGACCCCGATCGTCGCGGTAATCATCGGCGAGGGCGGCAGCGGCGGCGCGCTGGCGATGGGCGTCGGCGACCGCGTGCTGATGCTCGAGCACGCGATCTATTCGGTCATCTCACCGGAAGGCGCGTCGGCGATCCTGTACCGCGACGTCGCACAGGCGCAACACCTCTCCACCGCCCTCAAGATCACCGCCCGCGACCTCAAGCGGCTCGGCGTGATCGACGAGATCGTGCCGGAGCCGCCGGGTGGCGCGCATCTCGATCACGCCGCCGCGGCCGCGGAGCTGGCCGTGCATCTCGCGGCGGCGCTGCGCCGGCTGCGGCCGGTGCAGGTGCCGAAGCTGTTGGACCGGCGCTACGAGAAGTACCGGCAT
>DATEGA010000115.1:0-3488 GCA_035280345.1 bacterium
AGCCGCCGGCGGCCGTGACTTCGCGCAGCCGCCGCTCGAGGAACCGCCGCTCCGGGTCCTGCTTCGCGAGCCGCAGCGCGCGCTCGTAAGAGTCGCGCGCCTCCGCCGTTCGTCCGAGCCGCCGGCACAGGTCCGCCCGCGCGGCGTGCGCAAGATGATAGTCGTCGAGGTCGCCGCCGCGCAGGAGCGCGTCGATGAGCGCGAGGCCCGCCGCCGGACCGTCGCGCATCGCCACGGCCGCCGCCCGGTTGAGCTCGACGACCGGCGACGGATACGCGTTCTGCAGGACATCGTAAAACCCGACGATGCGGGCCCAGTCTGTCGCCGTCGCGCTGGGCGCTTCGGCGTGGACCGCGGCAATCGCGGCCTGCAGCGTGTACGGGCCGATTCGCCGCGACGCCAGCGCGCGCTCGACAAGCGCCGTGCCCTCGGCGATCTGCTCCCGGTTCCAGAGCGAGCGATCCTGATCATCCAACAGGACCAGTTCACCCGATGGCGAGGTGCGCGCCGTGCGTCTCGACTCGTGCAGCAGCATCAGGGCAAGCAGCCCCATGACCTCCGGCTCGGGCAGCAGTTCCAGGAGCAGGCGGCCGAGGCGGATCGCTTCAGCGGAGAGATCGGCGCGCACAAGCGACGGCCCGGACGACGGCGCGTACCCTTCGGTGAAGACGAGGTAGACGACGCGCAGCACGCTGTCGAGCCGCTCCGGCAGATCTTTCGTGGACGGGACCTGGTACGGAATGCGCGCGTCCTTGATCTTCCGCTTGGCGCGGACGATGCGCTGGGCCAGCGTCGGCGCGGCCGTCAGAAACGCCCGTGCGATCTCCTCGGTCGTGAGCCCGCAGACCTCTCGCAGCGTCAGCGCAACCTGCGCCTCCGGGGCGAGGGCGGGGTGGCAGCACGTGAAGATGAGCCGAAGGCGGTCGTCTTCGAGTTCGCCGTGGTCCGGGCGATCCGCCGCGTCCCCCGCGGCCAGTTCGATATCCTGCGCGATCTTGCCGAGCGACGCGTCGAACCGTGCCCGCCGGCGCAGCGTGTCGACGGCTTTGAACCGCCCGGCCGACACCAGCCACGCGCGGGGATTGGACGGCACGCCGGCTCGCGGCCACTGCTCGACCGCGGCGGTAAACGCGTCGTGCATGGCTTCTTCGGCCAAGTCGAAGTCGCCGACCAGCCGGATCAGCGTGGCCAGGACGCGGCGCGACTCGGCGCGGTAGACGCTTTCTACCGCCTGGCGCGCCTGTTCGGCTTCACGGCTGTTCGGTGGCGGTGTTGTCAGGGCGATCACGGTCCTTTACTCGGGGTCGTCGACCGGTCGAATCTCGATGCTGCCGAGTTGCGCTTCAGGCATCCGCGAGGCCATACGAATGGCGTCGTTGAGGTCCCTCGCCCGGATCACCAGGACGTCGCGGAGTTGCTCGCCGGCTGCGCCTCCGCCGCCGGTGACGACGGACAGCCGGCCGTTGTGTACCCGGATCGTCACGGCGTCCCGGCCGTCCGCCGGGTGCCGCTCCTTGTCATTGTAGATCAAGCACAGATATTTCATCGACCCCGGCCCTCCAGCGCGATGGCCTTCGTACCTAGTCGTTTGGGGAGTGACAGGATCGACACGGCCGTCGGGACCGGCCGAAGGACTGACCGGCGCCGGGTCCAAAAGTCAGGGGCATGGGCGATCCTATTCAGGAAATCGTCGCCGAACGCGAACGGGCGCGCGAGCGCGCCGATCCCCTCGCGGAGGTTTGCTACCTCGTGACGGTGGCGTCGCCGAACCGCGCGGAGGCGCGCGCGCTGACCCTCCGCGACGTGACCGAACGGGGCATCGGCGTCATGGTTAACCGGACGAGTCCCAAGTGGCGGCAGTTGTCGGAGAGTGAGACCGCCACCATCCTGATCCACTGGCCGAGCGTCCGGCGGCAGTACCGGCTGTGGGGGGCGATCGTCCCGATGGACCCCGAGCGGATCGACGCCTATTGGCGGCGCAAGAGTCTCGGCTCGAAGCTGCTCGAGTACTACTACACGGAATTTCGGCCGCAGAGTAGCGAGGTTTCGTCGCGGGACGAGTTTCTGGCCGGCATCGAGGAACTGCGGCGTCGCTTCCCCGACCGCGAGGCCGTGCCGCCGCCCGCCAGCCTCGCCGGTATCTACGTTGTGCCGCGGGAGATCGAGGTCTGGCACGGCTCTGAGGAGCGGCTGCATGACCGCCGGCGATACCAGCGGGCCGGGGAGGGGTGGGAAGTCGTCATGCTCGTGCCCTAACGTTGTCGAAATCCGCGTGCCCCGGCCGACTAGCCTACGAACGATACTTTCGCGATGGAGGACACGCCATGAGATTCATGCTGCTAATGATTCCGAAGGGTTACGAGAAGGCGGACGTGGGCGCGGTGCCGAGCGCCGAAGCCGTCGCCGCGATGATGAAGTACAACGACTCGATGCGGAAGGCCGGAATTTTGGTGGCACTCGATGGGCTGCATCCTCAGCGTGCCGGCGCGCGGGTCGTCTTCTCCGGCGGCAAGCATCTCGTCACCGACGGTCCGTTCATCGAGACGCGCGAGGCCTTGGGCGGGTACTGGATCATCAACGTGAAGTCGAAGGCCGAGGCGGTCGATTGGGCGACGCGGTGCCCCGGCGACGACTGCACCATCGAGGTCCGGCAGGTCTTCGAGATGTCGGAGTTTCCCGAAGACGTCCAGCAGGTGGTGGCCAAGTACCCGGAGGTCGGCCGCTAGACGCAGCACAGAGAGGAGACACGATGAGGTACATGCTCCTGGCGTACAGCGACGAGAACGTCTGGGACGAGGGTCGGCGGGAGCAATGCTATCGCGATTCCGGGCAGATCGTTCTCGATCTCCAGGCCGCCGGGCACAGTGTTGTCGCGGCGCCGCTGCATCCCGTCGCGACTGCGACCAGCGTCCGCGTTCGTGACGGGCAGCGCCTCGTCACCGACGGTCCGTTCGCCGAGACCCGCGAGCAGCTCGGCGGCTCCTTCATTGTCGACGTGCGAGACCTGGACGAGGCGATCGCGATCGCCTCGCGTTTGCCCAGCGCGGAGCTCGGCACCATCGAGATCCGGCCGATCCTGGACGTTCCGGGCATACCGGACGGCCTACCCGGGCGTTGAGAGCGCCGACGGTTGTTCTGCCGTGAGGCGCGCGCCCTAGTTGTGGTTCCCACACACGTTGTTGACACTCACGGTAGCTGGAACCCGTCCTTCTAGCGCCGTGTGAGGGCGATGATGATTGTAGTAGTGGAGCCATTTCGGAAACGCGGTTTGGCGCTCCTCGTTCGAGCGGTATAGCCGTGCGTAGGCCCACTCGCGGAGCAGGGTCTGGACGAACCGCTCCGCCTTTCCATTGGTCTGGGGGCGATAGGGACGCGTGATCTTGTGACCGATCCGCAGTCGTCGAGTGGCCGCCTGGAAGCGCGACGACTGCGTATAGCTCCAGCCGCGGTCCGTCATGATGCGCTGAATCCGGATCCCATGCTCGGCA
>DATEGA010000116.1:0-13315 GCA_035280345.1 bacterium
GTTACTCTTGCTCGAACGAGACGCCGAGCGATGCGGGCGGCGAGGCCTGCAGCGCCCGTAGGGTGCGCAGGATCCTCACACGAACGCCGGGCGGCAGCCGGTGCAGCGCGCGGTGGATCCGATCGGAGTTGCCGAGGGCCACGAGCAGCAGCGCGAAAATCATGAGCGGGAACGGCAGCGTGGGGAAGACCTGCGTCGGTACGCCGGGCATCAGGCTCTGCAGCACCGTCCCCAGTGTCTGCAGCAAGACGAATAGGTAGGCGCCCGCGACGCCGCGGAGCGGATTCCAGTTGCCGAAGATAACAATCGCCAGCACGATCCACCCGGTTCCCTCGATGCCGTACGGACGGCTCCATCCGGGCTTGACCGCGAGTGAGAACGCCGCACCGCCCAGGCCGACGAGCGCGCCGCCCGCGGTGGCGTAGAGATATCGCACGCGCGCGACGGCGATGCCGCGCGCCGCCGCCGCCGCGGGATGTTCCCCCACGCCGCGCAGCGCGAGTCCCGGCGCCGTCTTGGCAAGATACCACGACACGGCCGCAGTGCCCGTGAGGCTCAGATACACGAGCGGGTCCTGATTGAAGACGACCGGTCCCACCACCGGCCACCGGTCCAGCGCGGGCACCGGCGCCGGGGAGAGCTGCGGTCCCGGCAGGTGCGCGATGGGCGCCCCGAGGAGATAGGCGAGGTTCTGACAGAGCACCGTTAGGACGAACCCTGTCGCGACCTGATGCTGCCGCAGCGTCAGGCTCGCGAACGCGATCACGAGCCCGGCCGCAGCCCCGACCGCCATCGCAGCCAGGGCACCCGCGGGAACACTGTCCGCGGCCCGTGCCGCGGCGAACCCTGTCATCGCGCTCAAGAGAAGCAGGCCGTCGAGTGAGAGGTTGATCACGCCCGACTTTTCGGCGAGGGTCTCCCCGAGCACCGCGAAGATGACCGGCGGCGCGGACGCGACCACGGCCGCGGCGAGCGGCACGAAGTCCACGTCAGGCCTCCCCGCGCATAAACCGGCTCTGCAAACCGCGCAGCAAAATCACAGAGAGCACGAGCAGGCCCTGGATCACGCCGCCCATCGACGAGTCCAGCTGCATCGCGAGCGGCAGCTGCAGACTGCCCATCGAGATCGCCGCGAACGCCGCGGAGATGAACGCGCACGCGGCGGCGCTCTGACCGGCGAGCAGGACGACGAGGATCGCGAGGTACCCGTCGCCGCCCGAGATCAGCGGAAACAGTTGATGGCGCGAGTACGCGCCGGCGACCAGGACGAACCCGCCGAGGCCCGCGAGCGCGCCGCAGAGCGCAAACGCACGCAGTATCTCCCGCGTGGTCGGGATGCCCCGAAGATGCGCGGCGGGGAGGCTCCGGCCGATCGCCGCGAGATAGAGGCCGAAGCACGTACCGCGCAGCGCCGCGGACACGGCGCCGATCGCCGCCAGCGCCAACAGCACTTCGCCGGGGACCGCGACCGGCGGGACCCGGAGCGCGGGCAGCCACAGCCCGGCTCCGAACGGCACCGTCCCGCTCGTGGATGCGATGCCCGGCCGCGCCCAGGGCCCGAGCACGAGATACACGGTGAGGCTGCCGGCGATGAAGTTCAACCCCAGGCCCCCGAAGATCTCGCTCACGCCGCCGTAGGTACGCAGCGCTCCCGCAAGCAGCGCCCACACCGTGCCGCCGGCGGCCGCCGCGAGCCCCGCCGCCGTCAGCGCAGCCCAGCCGGGCCCGGAATGCTCCAGCGCGCGCAGGGCGCCCGTGGCGAAGATAGCGCCGAAGACGACTTGGCCTTCGATCCCGATGTTCCAGAGCCCGGCGGCGAAGGTGACCAATAGGCCGGCGGCGGCGAGAAGCACGGGCGCCCAGGCGGCCAGCACGAACGTGACGCGCTCCGGCGAGCCGAACGCGCCCGCGACGATCAGGCCGTACGCTTCGAGGGGCGGGGCCGACACGATCCGGAGAAACACGGCGCCCGCGAGCGCGGTCACGGCGAAGCCGGCCGCCGCAAAGCCGAAGCGCCGCCCGAGCCGCCGTCTCACCGCGGAGCCGCTCAAAATCCCTGGCCTCCGATCAACCGTCCCAGTTGCGCGACGGTGGCGCCGCGTGATTCGATCGGCGGCGCGACGCGCCCGCCGGAGAAGACGACGATGCGGTCGCTGCGTTCCAGCAGTTCGTCGAGGTCCGACGACGAGAAGACGATCGCCGTGCCGTGCGCGCGCCGCTCGAGGAGCCGCCGCCAGATTTTCGCCGCGGACTCGAGGTCCAGCCCGCGGGTCGGATGCTCCATCAGCAGTAGCGTAAGGCGGTCGGGCAGCAAGGCGAGCAGCGCGCGCTGCTGGTTGCCGCCGGAAAGCGCGCGGACGTCGGTCTCCGGCGTGCCGCGGATGCTGAACTCGCGAATGCGCCTCGCCGCGGACGCGGCGGCGCGCTGCCGGTCCACGAACATCGACCGCCGCGGCTCCGCGATCGCCACGTGCTCGGCCAGGGTCAGGCCGGACACGAGGCCTTCGCCGAGGCGCCCGGCCGGAACGTATGCCGCTCCGGCGGCGAGAAAGCGCGCGTACGGCCGGCCGGTGAGCTCTCGGTCCGCGATGCGGATCCATCCGGCGATCGGGGACACGAGCCCGGCGCACGCGCGGAGCACGAGGCGCTGGCCGCTGCCTTCGAGCCCGGCGAAGCCGACGACCTCGCCGGCTGAGACCCGGAGCGAGACGTGGTCGAGCGTAATCAGCGTGTCCCCGACGGTGAGATCGTGTACGTCGAGCACCGGCGGTCCGATGGGGAGCCGAGGGCGCGTCTCGCGCGGCAGGTCGCGGCCGAACATCAAATGGACGAGCGTCGCGGTGTCGCTCGGCATCGCGACTGCGCCCGCGACGCGGCCGTGCCGCAGCACGGTGACGCGGTCGCAGAGTTCCTGGACCTCTTCGAGCTTGTGCGACACGAAGAACACGACGCGGCCCTGCGCGGCCAGGGCGCGCAGGGCCGCGAAGAGCAGCATGCGCTGCGACGTCGAGATCGCGGTCGTCGGCTCGTCGAGGATCAGGACCCGGACGCCCAGCCACAACAGGCGCACGATCTCGAGCTGCTGCCGCTCTGCGACGGTGAGATGGTCGCACCGGGCGTCCGGATCGAGCGTGAAGGCGCACTGTGCGGCGAGGTCGCGCAGCGCGCGGCGCGCCCGCCTTCGGTCGGGGACGAATCCGGCCGGGGCGCCGAGCAGAAAATTGTCGAGGACGCTCAAGGACGGGAAGTCGAGCGGGTCCTGGTGGACCATGCCGATGTGCGCGCGGATCGCGTCTGACGCCGAGCCGAGCGGCACCGGCGTTCCGTCCAACAGGATCTGTCCGGCGTCCGGCGCGATCGCGCCGGACAGGATCTTCATGAGGGTGCTTTTGCCGGCGCCGTTCTCGCCGAGCACCCCATGAATCGAGCCTTCGGCGGCCGCGAGCGTGATGCCGTCGTTGGCGCGGACCGCGCCAAACGACTTTCCGATCTCCCGCAGTTCGACGCGCATGCGGCCGTCGGCGGCCTTAGGCAGCCGCCTTACGCCGCCTCGGCCGCCGCGGCAGGGTCGCGGCCTACTTGCTCGGCCCGGTCATGCCCTGAAGCAGTTGCGGCATGTACCACACTTGGAGATCGGTCGCGACCCGGCGCGATTCCAGGTACGCGGACCCGTCCGCGAGGCGCAAGGGGCCCTTCCAGAGGACGACCGCGCCGAGGCCCATGTTTCTCGCCAGCGTGTGCAGGCGCGCGGCGGCGGCGGCGCTCAGGGCGGGGCCGTTCTCGAAACCGACCGCCGACGTATCCGGATCGTTGATCTTGTTCCAGTTCGGGCCGTTCCAGTCCCAGTACTGATGATACGTGCGGGCCCAGACCAGCCGGATCGCTTTGACGTACGCCGGACCCCAGTTGAAGTAGGGGACGCCCAGGCACACACTCGGCGCCTCGGCGCACGCGCGCTCGTAGTCGTACGGGACCGCCCAGACCCGTTTGCCCGCCTTCGCCTGCTTGTTGGCCTCCACCAGCGCTTCGGTCGTATCGATGCCGGAGATCACCACGTCGTGGCCGGTATTGAAGAAATCGTCCGCGACCTTCGTGGGATCGAGCGTCTGGCCCGGAATGTTGAACCAGAATCCGATCCAGGTCACTTTGAACGTGAGGGTGGACGGCGGGCGCTGCCGATAGCTCGTCCAGCAGTAGCGCGCGCCGAGGAAGGCCGAGTCGGCCAGCCGGCGTGTCTCGTCGTTGGCGAGCGGTCCGAGGAAGCCGATCTTGCCCGTCCGCGTCGTGAGCGCGGCCGCGCAGCCGCCCAGCATCTTCATGTACTCCATGCGGCCCATGAAGTTGCTCTCGTTCGGCGGCGCCTTGTAGTCCCGGCCTCGCTTCCACGCGTGGTCGCCCGAGACGTTTATGATCGGCAGGCTGGGGTGCGCCTTGGCTGCCTCCAGCGTGCCGTCTTTGAAGTCATCCGACGTCGTGATGACGAGCCTCGCGCCCTTGGAGACGAGATCGTCGACAACTTGAGGAACCGTGACGCCCGGCTTGGCCGCGGGGTTGACGTTGTCCACGTAGATCATCCTGGCGCCGTTGACCTTGCGTTCGGCGTATTGTCCGCCGGCGTAATGGGCTTCGCTCCACCCGTGATCGTTGCGCGGGCCGACCAGAACGACGCCGAACGGAATCGACGCGGCGCCGGCCGATACCGGCGGTAAACCCGTTGGCCCGAGCGTGACACCGCCCAACAACGCGACTACCAGGAAGCACGCGGAAACTCTCCACATGGCGGCGGATGCGCTCCTTTCCGGGTCGAGGGATGAGATCAGATCAGAGCAGGCTTCGTCTGCCGGGAGTGTAGTTCACGGCGAGCGCGGGTTTCCCTTGCGAGGCAGGAGGCGGCGGGCGTTCGAGGAACGCTGTCCGCCGTGCACCTCTTCGACCACGCCGGCGCCCGTAGCGGGCAGTGAAGCCGCGGCCGCAGGGCCATCTGCCATACCGGGGCCGTCGCGTTCTCCTCAAGTATCACCGGTTGCTGAACGGGCGCCATACCCATCCGCCCAATTCGGTGGCCGCGCTGCGCTGCGTGCTGGCCGGCGGCGCGGAGGTCGTGGAATTCGACGTCCGTTTGACAAGGGACGAGAAGTTCGTGTTGATCCACGACACGGATCTAGCGTCCGAGACGAGCGGTCGAGGTTCGCTTCGCGGGGTGACCGAGGCCCAGTTCAAGACGCTGCGTCTTCGTGGCAGCGACGAGCCGGCCGCGACCCTCGCCGACGTGGCGGAGATTCTGCGCCTGGTGGACCGGCCGGTGAAGGTGCAGATCGACCTGAAGGAAGCGGCGCCGATCACCCCCGAGATCGCCGCGGCGTTGCTGCGGACCATCGCGCCGATTCGCAACCAGTCGCCCGCCTCAGTGGTTGTCGGCTCAATGGGCGACTGGAACCTGCGCCTCTTGCGCCGGCTCGATCCCGAGTTGGCGGTCGGGTTGGACTTCGGTTCCTATCTCGACGTGCCGATGGACGGTGCGGCCGGGATTCCGAGGCGCATCAACGCGTACGGATATGTGGACGATCATCCGCTCGGCCGCCACAGGCTGATGCCCATCGGGACGTATCTCGAGAACCGGTTGGACGTCCTGCTCAATTTGGTGCCGGGTGCGCGCGAAGTGTACGTCCGCAAGGAGCTTCTGCTTCAGGCGCTGGCGGACGGCGTGAATCCGATCGCGTTCATCCACGACCGCAGCCCGGGTGCGCTGGTGGACGTGTGGACGCTGCATGCGGACGAGCCGGAGATCGACCGCCTCCTGCTCACGGCGCTGGAGTCAGGCGCCGATCAGATCACCAGCCCCGATCCGGCGCGCCTTGTCGAGGTCTTTGCGGCGATGAGCTGCGGGAGCCACTGAGCCGATAGGAAGTGGGTCGGTCTGCAGCCGGTGAGGTGCTCCGGCTAACCCGCCGGCTTCTGCCAAACGGACACATGCCGCTGGCTGTCTTGTGTAAACGGCTCCCGGTTCCATCCGGCCCAGCGCTCGCGCAACCTCATTCCGGCCAACTCTGCCATCAAGTCGAGCTCCGAGGGCCAGACGTATCGGAACGGAATCGACAGACGTTCGAGCCTCCCGTCCACGAGTTCGAAATGATGCGACGTGAGGCTCTGCGCAGCGATGTCGTACTCATCGAACCCCCATCTGGTCTCGCGCACATGAAAGGCCCGGACGGTCTCGCCGGGCACAAGCCGCCGGAGCGCGGGGACGCTGACTTCAATCACAAAGCACCCGCCCGGCTCGAGGTGCTTCGCGACGTTGCGGAAGCAGGCCACCTGCGATTCTTGCGTCGTCAGGTTCATGATCGTGATGAAAACCAAGTATGCGACAGAAAATGTCCCCTCCACGGTCACACTGGAGAAATCCCCAATCGTAACCGTGATGCCTTCGCCGCCCAGCTTCGTCCGCAGCCGCGCGACCATCGCCTTGGAGAGCTCGATTCCATGCACCCGCACTCCTCGATGCGAGAGGGGCAATGCGATCCGGCCCGTCCCAATTCCCAATTCCAGAGCGCGCCCGCTTCCAGCCAGCCTTCGAAGGAAATCGACGACCGGATTGACGACCGCCGGATCAAACATCTCCGCTTCGAATTCGTCGTATCTCGCAGCGACGCGCTCGTCGAAGTAACCGTCCTCGGTGGGGCTGCAAACCGAATCCTCCTTTCTCAGATCGGCCCAGTGGCTTTACAGGGGCAGCGGGCCAGTTTGGGAACTGGCCCGCTGCCGGCCGATACGGTCGGTTGACAGCCGGCCGCGCCGGTCCTACCATGACTCGTGGCGGGAGTGCCGCTGTTTGCGGGGGCGTGGTGTAGCCTGGTTTAACACACCTGCCTGTCACGCAGGAGACCGCGGGTTCAAATCCCGTCGCTCCCGCCAGATTCAAGTTGCGAAGCCGCCTTTGCTTGAAGCCGTCGCGGCGGGCGGCTCGCTACGGACTCGGCCAAGCTCGCACCGATCTCACCCACGGGACCGTTAGGACCAGCGACGCTCGTCGACCAACACGCGCTCCGCGCCGGCGAGCGTCCCCGGCGATACGAACTCCACCGTCGCGCGAAGGCGCGTCGCGTCCTGGACGGCCGTCTCCACCCAGCGAGCCACCGCGTCATCACCCCGTTCGAGCTCGACCCTCGCGACCAGTTCGTCCTGATGGCCGCTCCGCCGTACGACGAACTGGTAGCGCGCCACCTCGGGGTGCCGCGCCATCGCGGCCCGGAGCGTGGCGGGGTGGACGAAGAGTCCGCGCACCTTGACCGCATCACCGGTCCGCCCGAGGATACCGTGAAGGCGCGGTGCGCCCCGTCCGCACCGGCAGGTCCCGCCGGCAAGGGCGGACAGGTCCCCCGTCGCGAGCCGCAGCAACGGGTAGGTGGGATCGAGGACCGTGACGACGATCTCGCCCGGATCCTCCGGCCCCACCGGGACGCCGGTTTCGGGATCGACGAGCTCCACGATGCATCGCTCCCCAAGGTGGAGGCCGGTGGTGTGCGGACACTCGTAGGCGATGATGCCGCAGTCGGCGGTGGCGTACGCCTGCTGCGTCCGCACGCTGCGCGACGCGAACTGCTGCCGCAGCGAGTCCGGCAGCGGTTCCCCCGACACGAACGCCACTTCGAGCGCGAGCTCGACGCCGAGCTCGCCGGCCTTCTCGAGCAGGCTCGCAAGGAAACTCGGCGTCCCGGCGTAGCCCGTCGCATGGAGCTGAGCGGCGGTCCGGCACTGAATCTCCGTGTTGCCGGTGCCGCCCGGGATGACGGCGGCGTTCAGCGCGAGCAGGCCGCCTTCCATGATCGAGCCGGCGGGCGTCAGGTGATAAGAGAAGGAGTTGAGGACGACGTCGCCCGCGCGGATGCCGGCGGCGTGCAGCGCCGGCGCGCAGCCCCAGGGGTCAGGCGCAGGTCCTTCGGGCTCGTAGATCGGGCCGGGTGACGCGAAGATCTTCCGCGTTCGCTCCCGCGCGGCCCACCCGCCGAGCGGCGGGGCAGCAGCCTGTTTGGCGGGCAACGCGTCCTTGCGCAGCAGCGGGATTCGGCGCAACGCCTCGAGGGTGGGCGCGGCTCGGCGCAACCCCGCGCGTTCGCCCGCCTCACGTGCTGCGGGCGCAGACGTCTGAGCGAGCACCTCGCCCAAGCGGCGCAACTGGCGCGCCAGGCGAACGTCGGGCGCGTCGGCTTCCTCCGGGCTGTAGAGCGAGTCGGCGCGGTTTACGAGAGCCACCGCTTCCGGCGCCGGTAGTGTTTCACCTCGCGGTAGCTGCGGCGCTCGCCCGCGCCCGAGAGGCCGAGGTAGAACTCCTTGATGTCTTCGTTGGCGCGAAGCGCTGCGGCAGTGCCGTCGAGGGCGACCCGCCCGTTCTCGAGGACATAACCGTAGTCGACGATCTCCAGCGCCCGCGCCACATTCTGCTCCGCGAGCAGAATGGCCACACGCTCCTCGCGATTGAGCCGCGCGATGACGTCGAAGATCTCGCCGACTAGAAGCGGCGCGAGTCCCATCGAGGGCTCGTCCAGCAGCATGAGGCGGGGCCGCGCCATGAGCGCCCGGCCAATCGCCAGCATTTGCTGCTCGCCGCCCGAGAGGTAGCCCGCGCGCACGCGGCGGCGCTCCGCGAGGCGCGGAAAGTAGCAGTAGACGGTATCGAGGTCCGCCCGCACCGCGGCCGCGTTGCGCCGGACGTAGGCGCCCGTCAGCAGGTTCTCCTCGACGCTCAGGTGCTCGAACGTCCGGCGTCCTTCCATCACTTGTACGACCCCGCGGCGGACGATCTCCGCGGGGTCGCACGTGTCGAGGCGCCCGCCGGCGAACTCGATCGTTCCGCGGGTCACCGCCCCGCGTTCGACCCGCAGCAGATTCGAAATCGCCTTGAGCGTCGTGCTCTTGCCGGCGCCGTTGGCCCCGAGGAGGGCGACCATCCCCCCCTCGGGGACCGCGATCGAGACGCCTTTCAGCACGAGAATCACACGGTCGTAGACGACCTCGATATTGTTGACGTCGAGCAGCTGCGTCGCGGGCACCGTGGCGTCGCGAGCCTGCGGTCTACCTGAAATGCAGTCGATATTCCGCCGCCGACTTCGCGATCTGCGCGCGGACCAGGTCGGCATAGGGTTGCCACAACCCGGGAATCCGGACCCATTGCTTGCCGTCCCACCGCTGGAAGTACGCGCTGGACACGCCGCCGTGGTCGTCGGGCGTGAGCGTCACAGGCGGGATCATCCCGGTGAGCCCCAGTTCCTTGAGGCGCGCGTCCGAGAGGTTGAGATGCTCGAGGCCCCAGCGGACCTTCGTGCCGGTGACCGGCAGGCCGAACTGCTTGATGCCGTTATGGACGGCCTCGGCGAACACCGCCGCCTCGATCACGCCGCGGTTGTAGTAAACCGTCCCCACCCGCGCTTCGTCGATGTTGCCCTTACCGCTCTTATAGACGGTTGAAAGGATCTGCTGGATGACCGGGAAGTTGCGACCGACGCCGGTGAAGTTGGAGGTGACGTAGCCCTTGGCCAGATCCGCGGCCGGACGCACGTCCTCCTCGGAGCCGCACCACCAAACGCCCATAAACTTCTCGATCGGAAACGCGACCTGCCGGGACGCGGTGAACGGCACCGTACACGACTGGCCGAAGTTCCACTGGATCACGTAGTCGGCGTGATACCGCCGCGCCATGTCGACCCACGCCGCGCTCTGCTCGAGGCCCGGCGCCGGGAGCGGGTAGTTGTGGAACTCGAACCCGAACTGCTTTGAGAGATCCTCGAACATCGGGATCGGCTCGCGCCCGTACGGGATGTCGAGGTGCAGCAGCGCGATCCGCTTCCCCTTGAGGTTCTGCTCGCCGCCGACGGACGCGGCGATGTAGCGAATGAACGAGGACGCCTGGCTCCAATAGTTGCCGAGCACCGGGAAGATCCAAGGGAACGTCTTGCCGTCGGTCGCGTCCGACCGGCCGTACCCGATGGTGACCATCGGGATCTTGTCCTGGATGGTGCGGTCGACGAGGGCATAGGTGATGCCGGTGCTGGACGGCCACACCACGACCATGTCCTTCTTCGTCCGCTCGTAGCACTCGACGCCGCGCGCGGTGTCGTAGGCGTCCTCACATTCGCTCCAGCGGAACAGCACGCCGTCGACCCCGCCTCTGGAGTTCAGAAGCGCGAGGTAGTCCTCGCGGCCTCCCGCGAACCCGCTGCCGCCGGCCGCGTAGGGCCCGGTCCGGTAGATCGGCTGCGGGACATCGATCACCTGCACGCCGCCGGAGGGGGCGCCCGGCGCCGGCCCCGAGGCGATACTCAACCCCAGGACGACCGCGAGGCCCGCCGCGGCGGAGCCCCACCACACACGTCGCATCCTCATCAAGATCCCTCCTTGCGAGATGTCGTTAATACGGGAACGGCCAGAGCCGGAGGTAGTCCTTGATCGTCTTCCAGAGCCGTGCCAGTCCGAGCGGTTCGAGCACCAGAAACAGCACGATCATCGCGCCGAAGATCAGGTCTTCCAGGCTGGAGATGAGGCTGTTGGCCGCACCGCCGCCGATGAGCACGCCCGCCTTGTGGACCGCCACGCTCACGAGGATCGGCAGCAGCGTCACGAAGCCGGCGCCGAGGAACGAACCGACGATGCTGCCCATGCCGCCGATGATGACCATGCCGAGAATCCGGACGGAGTTGACGAGGTCGAACTCCTCGATGTTCGCCGAGCCGTACCAGCAGAACACGACCAGCGCGCCCGCCACGCCGGCGTAGAAGGCGGCGACGATGAACGCCAGCACCTTGTACTTCAGGAGCCGGATGCCGATGATCTCGGCGGCGATGTCGCGGTCGCGGATCGCCATCCACGCGCGGCCGATCCGGCTGCGCGTCAGATTCATGCCGAAGACCGTGAGAAGCGCCACGACGACGAACGCGAGATAGTACTGCCGGAGCGCGGTGTCGAGGACGAGCCCGCCGACGCGCACCGTCGGCGTGTTGATCGTTGCGAAGACGCCCCCGCTGATCCACGGGACGTGCTGGATCGTCCAGGTGATCAGAAACTGCGCGGCCAGCGTGGCGACGGCGAGGTAGAAGCCTTTGATCCGGAGCGATGGGGTGCCCGCGACGGCGCCCACCGCGGCGGCGATGACGCCCGCTCCCAGCAGCGCAAGCGGCAGCGGCACCGCGTACCGGCCGTAGAGGATCACGCCGGCGTAGGCGCCCACCGCCATGAACGCCGCGTGGCCGAGCGACAAGAGGCCGGCGTAGCCGGTGAGGAAGTTGAGTCCCAGCGCGGCGAGCGAAAACACGAGAAACGGGATAAGGATGCCGCGCAGCCAGTACGTGCCGAGCAGCGGAGGGAGGAGTACCGCCGCCAGGACCAGCACCGCGGTGCCGATCCGGTCGGCGGGCAGCGGGAAGAGCGCGGCGTCCTGCGCGTAGGTGGTCCGGTAGACGCCGCACTCGCGGTAGAGCATCCTTAGACCCGCTCGATGACCGGCCGCCCGAAGAGTCCGTACGGCCGCACCATCAGGAAAATGAGCGCCACGAGATAGGGGAAGATCTCCTGCACGCCCCCGCCGACGAGCGGCCCGATGAAGCCCTCCGCCAAGCTCTCCGTCGCGCCGACGATCAGCCCGCCGATGATCGCGCCCGGAATGCTGTCGATGCCGCCGATGATGAGCACGGGCAGCGCCTTGAGGGCGATCAGCGAGACGGCGAAGCCAACGCCGATGCGGTTGCCCCAGAGAATGCCGGCCGCGATCGCGACGAGGCCGGACAGGGTCCACGCCACCACCCATACCCGGCGGAGCGCGATCCCGACCGACATCGCGGCCTCGTGGTCGTCGGCGACGGCGCGCAGGCCGAGGCCCAGCTTCGTCCGCTGGAAAAACCAAATCAACGCCGCGACGATGATCGCGACCGCGCCGGCGGCGACCAGATCGACGCGGTTGATGAGAATGCCGGCGGCCTGGATCGGCTCCGGCGAAATGCCGAGCGACAGCCGCTGCGGCTCGGTGCCCCAGAGCGCCTGGGCGAGGCCCCCGAGCGCGAACGTGACCCCGAGCGTGGACATCGCGAGCGCGAGCGGCGGCCGGCCCGCGAGCGGCCGGAGGGCGACTCGCTCGATCACGACCGCGAGCGCGGCCATGAGCACAACGACGAACAGCAGGCTGAGCGGCCATCCCAGGTGCGGCAGGACGCTCACGAGGGCGAGGGCAGCGAAGAACGTCATCGCGCCCTGCGCAAAATTGAAGACGTCCGACGCTTTGTAGATCAGGACGAAGCCAAGCGCTACCATCGCGTAGAGCACGCCGACGAGCAGGCCGCTGACCAGCAGTTCGAGGGCGAAGCCGAGATCCGGGGACACGTCAGGCGCGGGCGGCGGCCGCCGGGACGGCGTCGGCGTCCAGCGTGTGCAGGCGGAGCGAGCGGGCGACCTGCGCTTCGCGGCCGTCCTCGTACCGCACGGTGGCGCGCACTTCCACCATCGCCGCCGCCGGGTCATACAGCGCCTCGATGATCGGTGCGTACTTCTCGCCGATGAAGCGCCGGCGCACCTTGCGTGTGCGGGTGATCTCGGCGTCGTCCGGGTCCAGCTCTTTGTGCAGCACCACGAAGCGCCGCACGCGCAACGCCGGGGCCAGCAGCGCGTTTACGCGGCGGACTTCACCGGCGACGAGAGTGGCGACCTGCGCGTTCTGGGCGAGGTCCGTGTAGCCGGAGTAGGCGACCCCGCGCCGCTGCGCCCAGTTCCCGACGACGTCCGGGTCGATGTTGAGCATTGCGACGACGGAGGAGCGGCCGTGGCCGATCGCCACCGCTTCTTTAATGTAGGGACTGAACTTGAGCTTGTTCTCGACGTACTGCGGCGCGAAGACCGTGCCGTCCTCCAGATGCGAGACATCTCTGGCCCGGTCCAGGATCACGAGATGGCCGTCGGGGTCGAGCAGGCCTGCGTCGCCGGTGCGCAGCCAGCCATCCCGCAACACCTCGGCCGTCGCCGCCGAATCGCGGAAGTAACCCGAGAAGAGGCCCGGTGACGAGATCAGCACTTCGCCGTGCTCGTCGATGCGGAGCTCGACACCCGGGATCGGTGGACCGACCGTGTCCGGCTTGACCTGGTTCCCCGGCTGGACCGTCGCCGGCGTGCTGCACTCCGTCATGCCGTAGAGTTGGGTGAGGTTGACCCCGATGCCGCGAAAGAACTCGAGCACCTCGGGCGCGATGGGCGCGCCGCCGGTGATGGCGACGCGGATCCGCCGCAGCCCGAGCTGGTCCCGGAGCGCCGCGAACACGAGCGGCTCGCCGACCGCGCAGCG
>DATEGA010000117.1:0-2817 GCA_035280345.1 bacterium
CTTAGCAGACCCGCCGCGCAGTCCGGCGCCCAGCCGGCCGTGCTCGCAATGTCCGGCGTCGCCACGACGACACCCGAAGCCCCGGCGGCAACCGGCGAAGCCCCTTCGCTGCCGCCCGAGTACGGGGAAGAGGCGGAGGCCGCGTTGGACGCGGCGATTCCGGAAGGCGCGTTGCCGGACGAAGCCGCGCAAGGTGAAACGGCCGAATCCGCGATTGCCGCCGATGAGGAATCGGCCGCCGCGGTACTTGCACCGGGCGCCGAAACGTCACCGGGCACGTCGGCACCGCCACGGCGTCTGCGGCGGCGGCGTGCCACCGTGGCACAGGAGTCGCTTCCATTTCCGGCCGAGCCCAGACGCGCGTATGCCGTGCCGGACCTCTCGCTGCTCGACGCGTACGCGGCGAAGACGAAAGCCGGCAAGGTGGATCCTGAAGAGGTGGCCCGCAGCTTAGAGCGCACCCTCGCCAGCTTCGGCGTCGAGGCGCGAGTTGTCCGCTGGGAGACCGGGCCGGTCGTCACGCGGTACGAATTGCAACCGGCCCCCGGCGTCAAGGTGCAGAAGATCACAAGTTTACAGAACGACATCGCGCTGTCGCTCGCGGCGAGCAGCGTCCGGCTGGAAGCGCCGATTCCCGGCAAATCCGCGATCGGCGTGGAGCTGCCGAACGAACGGCCGAGCCTCGTCCACCTGCGCGAGATTCTCGCCAGCGACGAGTTTCAGCGCGCGACGACCTCGCCGCTGACGGTCGGCATCGGCAAGGGCATCGCGGGCACGCCGATCGTGGCGGATCTCATCGCCATGCCGCACCTGCTCATCGCCGGCGCGACGGGCGCCGGCAAAAGCGTCATGCTGAACGCGATGATCGCAAGCGTTCTGTTCCGTGCCACGCCGGAGCAAGCGCGCTTTCTCATGATCGACCCGAAGCGCGTGGAGCTCACCAACTACAACGGGATCCCGCACCTGCTGAGCCCGGTCGTCACGGGCGCGCGCGAAGCGGCCGCGAAGCTTCGCTGGGCGATCCAGGAGATGGAAAGCCGCTACGAGATGTTCGCGAAGGACGGCGTCCGGAACATCCAGGCGTTCAACGCCAGCCATCCGGACCGGCCGCTCGCCTTCATCCTCATCATCATCGACGAACTGGCGGACCTGATGATGGTGGCGCCGGCCGACTTCGAGGAGATCATCTGCCGACTCGCGCAGATGACGCGCGCGACCGGGATCCACCTCCTCCTCGCGACCCAGCGGCCGTCGGTCGACGTGATCACCGGGTTGATCAAGGCCAACATTCCATCACGTATTGCGTTTTCCGTCTCGTCGCAGGTCGACAGCCGCACGATTCTGGACCACCCGGGGGCGGAGAAGCTCCTTGGCCGCGGCGATATGCTCTTTTCGCCGATCGGCGCGATCCGGCCGACACGCGTCCAGGGCGCCTTCATCAGCGATGGGGAGACCGAGCGCCTTGTACAGTTCTGGCGCACGCAGGGCGAACCGGCCTACGTGGACGCGTTGCTGCACGCCACCGCCGGCGAGGCCGCGGAGGAGGCTCCGGGCACGGACGCGCTGCTGGCCGACGCGGCGCGTCTGGTCGTCCGCGCCGGATACGCATCGGTGTCGCTGCTGCAGCGCAAAATGCGCATCGGTTACGTGCGGGCCGCGCGTCTCGTCGACCAGATGGAAGAGAAGGGGATCGTGGGGCCGTCGCAGGGCTCCAGCCCGCGCGAGCTGCTCGTCGGCCTCGACGAGCTCGAGCGACTCCTCCGGACGGCGCCGGCCGGCACGAGCGGGGAAGCGGGGACGCCCGAGCCGGCGGGGCGCGCCCGGGCACGGGGAGCCGCGATGGTAGAGGACGCCTCGTAGCAGCGCCCGCGGCGCGCGCCTCAAATCGCGATCGCCTCCGCGGACCGCGCGCACCGGAGGAAACCCCTCTCGGCCTCCAGAACATCGCAACCCCATGGCGTCGGTCGGCATTGGAGAACGCCTCCGCAACGCTCGCACGGCCCGCGGTCTTACCTTCGAGGACATCGAGGCGGCAACCCACATTAAGCGGCACTATCTGGACGCCCTCGAGCGCGAAGCCTGGGACGAGCTGCCCGGACCCGCCTACGTGCGGGGGTTTCTCGCCTCGTACGCGCGTCAGCTTGGCATCTCTGTCGACGAGGTCGTGGGTCTGTACGCCGCGCCCGCCGGTGCCGTCCGCGTTGCCTCGGCCGGCGGGCCGCGGGCGGTCGAGGTGCGGATCACGCCGGCGAATCCCCAGTCGCGGCTTCGCCGCATTATCACTGCGATCGCCGTGGTTTTCGTCACCGGCGCAGTCGTGCTCGCCTATATCCTCGTCGGGCAACTGCGGCAGTTCGCGGCGACGCGTCCGCGTCCGGAGGCGTCGGCTCCAAGCGCGGCGCCGGCCGTCTCGCCTCCGGGCGCGGCACAGCCCTCCGGCGTGCCCGTGGTGACCCCCACGTCAGGCCAGCAGCCGGCGCCGCCGGGCCCGAACGCTGGCCAGGTTGTCACCACAACGTCCGCCGCCCCAGGCGGCGGCACCGAAGCGGTCACCCCGATCGGCGGGCAGGGGATCATGGTGAACGCGTTGGCCACGGACCGGTCGTGGGTCCGCGTGGTGGCGGATGGCGCGGTAGTTTTCGAGGGATTTTTGAGCGCCGGCGACCATCAAGTCTGGCAGGGACGCCACCAAGTCAGTGTTCGCGTGGGCAACGCGAGTGCGTTGGATCTGTCGGTGAACGGACGGCCGATCGGGCACCTCGGCAACCCCGGCGACGTCGCCGAGCGGACGTTTTCCACTGGCCTGCCGGCGCCGCC
>DATEGA010000118.1:0-10389 GCA_035280345.1 bacterium
CTGCGGATGCGGCCGCCGCGTCGCCGCGCCGGCGGCACGCTTTCTGCCCGGACACAGCGGCAAAATGGTGCACCGGCTGATGACCGAAGACGGCCTCACGTTCGACGCGGCGCGCGAAGCGGTGCGCCGCGTCGAACGGCCGCGGCAGCAGCAGCGGCTGTTCTGATCCCCCGTTGGTTGGTTATAATGGGCCCATGGAAGAACGGACCGTCGCGAATCTCCGGCGTGCGTTCGGCCGCCGCGTGCATGACGCGCGGCGCGGCGCCGGCCTAAGCCAGACCGAGCTCGCCCGCGTGCTCGGGCTGCGCAGCGGCGTCGCGGTCGGCGATTGGGAACGCGGCAAAGCGCTGCCGAAATTCGAAACGTTCCTGCGGCTGTGCGCGGCCGTCAATCAGCCGCCCGCGTACTTCATCGACGGCTACCGCGAACGGCCGGTGAAAGATCCGGTCGATCGCCTGCGCGACACGTTCGAGGCCGCGGACGCCAGGACGGCGCAGCGGCATCTCGAACTGCTGCACCGGCTCGAACATCTGCCTGTGGAAGTCGGGCGCGGCATCGCGCCGGAAGAGCTGCGCTCGGCGCTCGAGCACCTGCGGTTCGACGACGCCGCGGAGACCGCCAAAGCGCACCTCGCCGCGGCGGGACGGCGGACCGATCCGTCCGGGCCGGCGTTGCGTCCCCGCGAGGAGTCGCGCGAGGCGGCCGCGCAGGAAGCGTTCCGCCTCGGCTGGGAAGCGGCCCTCGGCGCCCTTCGGGAGTGGCTGCACCGGCGCGCCCGCGCCTGATGCGTTCGAAGCTCTTCGTCTACGGGACCCTGCAGGACGAGCGGCTCGTGGAACGGCTGCTGGGCCGCCGGCTTGCGTGGCAGCCCGCCGTGTTGGAAGGCTACTGCCGCACGCTCGACGCCTCGATCGGCTACCCGGTGGTGCACCCGCTGGCGGGCGCGAGCGTGGACGGCCGCCTGCTCGAGGACGTCGATCACGACGCCCTCGCCGCTCTTGACGCATACGAGGGCCACGAATACCGCCGGGTGACGGTGCGCGTGCAGACGAGCGACGGCCGCGCGGTCGACGCCTTTACTTACGTACCGACGATTACCTCCTGAGGCTGATCGGCATCCCGAACCGCCTGCGCCGGCCATCGGCAGTCCGCTATTCGAGATTCAACTCCTAACGCTGGCGGGAAAGCGTTCCAACGACTTACGAATTCGCGACAGCGCCTCGGTAATCGCTTCCACAGAATTCGCGTAACTGAGCCGCAGAAACCCCCGGCCGTGGGCGCCGAACGCCGTGCCCGCCAGCACCGCCACGCCGCCGTCGTTCAACAGATGGGCCGCCAAGGCGCCGCTGTCCGGATCGATCGCGCTCACGTTCGGGAAGGCGTAAAACGCGCCGGCCGGCACGAGACAGCGGACGCCGGGCAGTTCGCGCAGCCCTCTGACAATCACGTCGCGGCGCCGGCGGAACTCCGTCACCATCCGCTCGACGCAGCCCTGATCGCCGTGCAGCGCCGCGACGGCCGCGATCTGCGTGGCCGCGGCGGTGCACGAGTTCGAATTGACCATCAGCTGCGTGAGGCGGGCGGTCACCTCGCGCGGCGCCACCCCGTAGCCGATGCGCCAGCCGGTCATCGCGTAGGTCTTGCTGAGCCCGTCCAGGATCACCGTCTGCTCGGCCATCCCCGGCACCGAGGCGATGCTCGCGAACTGCGCGCCGTACAGGATCTTGCCGTAGATTTCGTCCGAGAGCACGGTGATCGGCTTTCCGCGCACCATGCCGGCGATCTGTTCCAAGTCTGCGCGAGACAGCACACCCGCCGTCGGGTTGTGGGGTGAGTTGAGAATCACGAGGCGCGTACGCGGCGTGATCAACGCGCGCAGCTCCTCCGGGTCCGCGCGGAACTCGCGGTCTTCCCGCAACACCAAGGGCACCGGCTTTGCCCCGAGGAAGCGCGCCACCGACTCGTAGATCGGAAATCCCGGATCGGGGAAGATCACCTCGTCGCCGGGGTTCAGCAGCGCCAGCATCGTGAAGAACATGACCGGCTTGGCGCCGGGTGTGATCACGACTTGATCGGGGTGGACCGGGATCCCGCGGGACCGCGCGACCTCTTCCGCGACGGCCTCGCGGGCTTCGAGGAGCCCCGCGGCCGGTGTGTAGTGGGTGTAACCGTCGCGCAGCGCCCGAATCGCGGCGTCCTTGATGTGGTCTGGCGTGTCGAAGTCCGGCTCGCCGATCTCGAGGTGGATGACCGAGCGTCCTTGGGCCTCGAGCGCCCGCGCGCGCGCCAGCACCTCGAAGGCGGTCTCCGTACCGAGCACCGCCATACGGTCCGCGAACGGGGCGCCCGGCATCGCTACGTGCCCTCCTGCCAGCTCGCCAGGTAGCGCGCCTGCTCCGGCGTCAGCTGGTCGATGGCCACACCGGAGGCAGCGAGCTTCAGCATCGCGACCTGGCGGTCGATCTCGGGCGGGACTCCGTAGACATCCGGCGTCAACGTCCCGCCCCGCTTCGCGAGATACTCCATGACCAGGGCCTGGTTGGCGAAGCTCATGTCCATCACCGACGCCGGGTGACCTTCCGCGGCGGCGAGGTTCAGCAGGCGGCCTTCGGCCAGCACGTAGATCCGCCGCCCGTCCCGGAGGCGAAACTCCTCCACGTTCGGGCGCAACGGCCGGCGCGACTCCGCGAGGTCCGCCAGCGCGGCGAGATCGATCTCGACGTCGAAGTGGCCGGAGTTGGCCACGATCACGCGGTCTTTCATCGCCTCGAAATGCTCGCGCCGCAGGATCGATGTATTGCCCGTGACCGTCAGAATGACGTCGGCCTCGCGGACCGCCTGGAGCATCGGCAGCACGCCGTGACCGTCCATGTGCGCCTCGAGCGCCCGGACCGGATCGACTTCCGTGACGATCACCCGTGCGCCCATCCCCCGCGCGCGCATCGCCAGTCCGCGGCCGCAGTTGCCGTAACCGGCGACGGCGATCGACCGCCCGGCCAGCAGCAGGTTGGTGGCGCGCAGCAGCCCGTCGAGCGTCGACTGGCCGGTGCCGTAGCGATTGTCGAAGAGGTGCTTGGTCAGCGCATCGTTCACCGCGACGATCGGATACTTCAGCACGCCGTCTTTGGCCATGCTGCGGAGGCGGATGACCCCCGTCGTCGTCTCCTCGCTGCCGCCCCGCACGTCGCCGAGCAGCTCCGATCGCGCGTTGTGAATCGTGGAGACGAGGTCCGCGCCGTCGTCCATCGTGAAATGCGGCCTCGTGTCCAGCGCCTGGTTGATGTGACGGTAGTAGGTGTCGCGATCCTCGCCCCGGCGGGCGAAGACCGGAAGATGCCACTCGGCGACGAGCGCCGCGGCCACGTCGTCCTGCGTGGAGAGCGGGTTGCTGGCGCACAACGCGACCTGCGCGCCGCCGTCGTGGAGCGTGCGCATCAGGTTCGCCGTTTCGGTAGTGACGTGCAGACACGCGGCGATTCGTGTCCCGGCCAGCGGCCGCTCTCTGGTGAATCGCTCGCGGATGGCCCGCAGCACGGGCATCTCGCCGTCGGCCCAGGCGATGCGGTCCCAGCCGGCCTTGGCCAGCCCGGGGTCTTTGACGTCTGCGTTCACGCACGCACCTCGAAGTATTCGAAAATTTTAGCGCGCGACCACTTCGACGACATTCGCGGCGCCACCCCCGCCGCGCCGATCAACGGCGGCCTTCGGCGAGCCGCGCGGATTCCGGCATCGCGCGGAGCCGCAGCATCGCGGCGCAGCCAAGCGCCGGCCCCACGCTGAGTACCGCGAAGGCAAGGCGCCACCCGCCCGCCGCCACGACAAACGGCAGCAGCTGGATGCTGACGGCGGTCAGCAAAAACCCAAGGGACGTCTGAAGCGCGAGCGCGCTGCCAATTCTCTTGGGATCGGCGAGCTCGCTGGTCGCCGCGGAGAACTGCGCGGAATCCGCGATTATCGTGACGCCCCACATGACCGCCACCGCGACGACGAGCCACGGGGTCCGCCCGAACAAGAGCCCCACGACCACGGCGCAGGCGCTGCTCAGCGCCATCGCGGCCGCCGTGGTGACGGTCCGGCCGATGCGGTCCGCGACGAGGCCGCCGGCGATGCATCCGATGACGCCGGTCCCGATCACCGCAAATGCCGCCAGGCCGGCGGCGCGTCCCACGTCGTCCGCGGCGCTCACGCCGCTCGACGCCTGAAAACTCGCCAACAGGAACGCCGGGATCCACGTCCACATCGCGTACAACTCCCACATGTGGCCGAAGTAGCCGAAGGTCGTGAGGCGCAGCGCGGGATCGCGGAGCGCGCGGAAGGCCCAGCCGAGATCGAGCCGGGCCGCGGGAGCGTCAAACGGGCCCGCACGCACGAACCCGGCCACAAGGACCGCCGACAACACGGCGCCGGCGCTCGTCGCCGCAAGCACGGCCTGCCAGCGGAAACTGCCCGCGGCTTCGACGGCAATCAGGTGCGGCAGCGCCGAACCAAGCGTCAGTGCGCCGACCAACGTGCCGATCGCGAGCCCTCGGCCTTCACGGAACCAGCCCGCCATGAGCTTCATCCCGGTAGGATAGACGCCGGCGAGCAGCACCCCGAGCAGGATTCGAAGGCAGACCGCCGGCGCGAGACGCCCCGCGGCCAAGGGGAAGAGGCCGTTGGCGATCGCCGCCCCGGTCGCACACGCAGCGAACACCGTCCGCGATGAGAGCACGTCGTTGAGGCCGCCGATGGCGAGCCCGAGCGCACCGGCGACGAAGCCGACCTGCACGCCGACGGCGAGGAGGCCGAGCTGCGGGGCTGAAAGCCCCCAATCCTTGGCCAGGGCCGGCGCGACCGCGGCCGCGCTAAACCAGGTACTCATCGCGCCAATCTGGGCGGCGGCGATCAGCCCCAACGCGGTCCAGCGCGCGGGCGCGACGCGGACATCGGGCACGGTCCGGAGCTGTGTCGCCATTGCCCTCTACGGTACCAGGAAGGTGAGCGGGCCGGGCAAGAATTCGACGGCATGATTCCCACGCCCGCCGCCGGACTGCCCAGCCAGCCTCTCACGCCGCCGCCCCCGCGGGCGGCGCCGCTCGATCTCGAAACCCTGTTCTTTACGCGGCGGATCTCCGCGGTCCAGTGGTCCGCGGACGGGCGCACGCTCTTCTTCGAAACCAACGTGACGGGACGCTTCAACATCTGGCAGGTCGGCCGCGAGGGCGGATGGCCGGTCCAACTGACCGTCTCGAACGAACGGACCGCGCTCGCCCGGCCGTCGCCGGACGGCCGCTGGGTGTTGTTCACGCAGGACCGCGGCGGCAACGAGAAGCCGAATCTGTTCCTGCAGCCTCTGCCCTACGGGCTACCGCGTGCGCTCACGGCAACCGACGGCGTCGCGTACCGGAGCATGCGCTGGTCGCCGGACGGGCGGTGGCTGACGTTCGCGGCCGAACACGCGGCGCCCGGCACCTATGATGTCTACCGGCTCGACGCAGAGACCGCGGACGTGCAGCGCGTCGGCGGCCACGACGGCGGGCAGTGCACCCTGGTGCGGTGGAGCCCGGACGGCCGCCGGCTCGCCGTGACGCGGACACGGGATTATTCGCACAGCGGCGTCGGCATCCTCGACCTCGCGACCGGCGAGGAACGGACGCTGTTGCCGATCGAGGCGGACGCGGACCACCAGGCGCTCGGATGGACGGGCGACGGGCGGGCGCTCCTCGTGTCCTCCAACGCGACGCCGCACGGGACGTACGGGATCGCCCGCGTTGACGCCACGACCGCGGCCGTCAGCTGGCTCGACGCGGGTGAGTGGGACGTTGAACTGCTCGACGTCTCACCGGCCGGCGACCGGTACGTGTGCGCGCGGAACGAAGGCGGCACGCACGCCCTCATGGTCCGAACGCTGAGCGGGGGGTCGCGGACGATCGATCTGGCGCCGGGCGTCGCCGCCGACGCGGTCTTCTCACCGGCCGGCGATGCGCTCGCACTGCTCCACGGCGCGGCGGCCTCGCCCTTTGAACTGCGGGTGTGGGGGGCCGACGGCGCGTCGGTGCAGGTGAGCCGGTCGCTCGTCGGTGGCCTCGACGCGGACGACTTCGTGAGACCGAGCCTGGTGACATATCCGTCGTTCGACGGCACGCCGATTTCGGCGTTCGTCTATCTGCCGCCCGGCGCGCGCCCCGGCCGGTCCGCACCGGCGATCGTCTACGTCCACGGCGGCCCGGCCGCGCAGTACATGAACGGGTGGGCGCCGCTCGTGCAGTATCTCGTCTCGCACGGCTTCGCGGTCATCGCGCCCAACTACCGCGGCTCGACCGGTTTCGGCCGGGCGTTCGAAGAGGCGAACATGCGGGACATGGGGGGCGGCGATCTGCGGGACGTCGTGGCGGCCGCGGACGCGATCGCCGCGACCGGCTTTGTCGATCCCCGCCGCACCGCGGTGATGGGCGGGTCGTACGGCGGCTACCTGACCCTGATGGCACTCACGAAGTATCCCGAGCGCTGGGCGGCCGGTGTCGCGATCGTGCCCTTCGCCAACTGGTTCACGGAGTACGAGCACGAAGATCAGACACTACGGGACTCCGACCGTGCCCGAATGGGCGATCCGGTCGAAGACGCGGAGCTATGGCGAGACCGCTCGCCGATCTTCTTCGCCGACCGCATCCGTGCGCCGCTCCTCGTACTCGCGGGCGCGAACGACGTGCGCTGCCCCGCGGACGAGGCGGAGCAGATCGTCCGGGCCGTCCGCGCAAACGGCGGCGTCGCGGAGCTCAAAATCTACGCGGACGAAGGCCACGGCTTTCGGCGACGCGAGAATGAGATCGACGCGCACCGGCGGACGGCGGTGTTCCTCAAGGGCTATGTGCATGGGTGACGGGCGCCCGGCAGCGTTCGTCTAGAAGGTCCGGCCGACCGGCGCTTAGCGGCGGGCTTGATCTTCTGCGCTAGACCGGCGCGGGCAGATCCTCGTCCCGCAGCCCCACGCTGCGCGCGCACTCGACGAGCGCGCGCCACGTGTCGTCGGGAACGTCGAACCCGGCGGCGCGATCGCCGCGCGATTCCACTTCCGGCTGGCCGGGCGTCCGCACGCGGTCGAACCCCGCGGCGGGCGGAACCGCGCGAATGCGGTCGGCGATCCGACGGGCCTGCGCCTTGGCGTCGGCGGCCGGCCGCATCGTCCCGGGGTCCAGCGCGATGAACAGCGCGCCGGAGTGGTTGTGGACGGGCTCCTTGCCGGGCGCGTCGTTGATCGCGTCCGCGCCGGTAAGCGCCTGCCCGAGCAATTCCGCGGCGACCGACAGGCCGAAGCCCTTGTGCGCCGCCGCGGGCAGCATCGCCCCGCCGGCGTAGTAGTCCTCGACATCCGTGGCGGGGCGGCCTTCTTTGTCGACGATGCAGCCCGGCGGCAGCGGCAGGTGTCGCGCCCGGGCCACCATGATCTTGCCTGCCGCGACCGCGGTGGTGGCAAAGTCCATGACGAATGGATGCTCGCCCTCTACCGGAAACCCGACGGCGATCGGGTTCGTGCCGAGCGTCGGCCGGCTGCCGCCGTGCGGCACCGCCGCGCGCCGTCCGAGCCCCCCGACCCATACGAATCCGACGCAGCCCTGATCGGCCGCACGCTCCATGTACTCCCCCATGCGGCCGAAGTGGTTGCACCGCACCACGCCCACCGCGCCGACCCCGAACTCGCGCGCCCGACGCACGGCTTCGTCCATCGCCAGGCGTCCGGCGAGCTGCCCAAATCCCCACTCCCCGCTGACCATCCCGACGGCCTGCCGCCCTTCGATCATCTTCGGCCGAACCGCGGGCCGGACGAGGCCGTCCCGGATTCGCTGGGCGTACTGAGGAATTCGCAGCACGCCGTGGGAATCGTGCCCGGTCAGGTTGGCGTCGACGAGCGACCCCGCGACGGCGGACGCGATGTCGTCAGGCGCACCGAGTGCGGCGAAGATCTTCGTGCCGAGGGTGGTCAGACCGTCGGGTGCAAAGCGGCCAGGCATACGGCGGATCACCTCGTTCGTCGAAACCGCGTCACCGATTGTAACATGTACTACACTAGGGAAGGAAACACCGGTCGAAGTCGCTCGGCCGCATCAGCGGCGTGAATTGTTCGGAGGCGTACACATGTGGTCCCATCGAGTGAGCATGCTCGCAGGCGTTCTGGTCCTGGTTCTTGTCGCGGCCGGTGCGCTGGGCGCCGCGGCGCAGTCCACGACAACCGTCGAGGGCACGATCGCGACCGCGACGGCGACATCGGCCGTCATCACTACGAAGACGGGCAGTACGACCATCACGTTGAACGACAAGACGCGGGTGATTCGCCGGCTGCCGGCCACGCTCGCCGATGTGAAGGTCGGCACGTTTCTCGCGGTCACGGCGAGCAAGGCGGCCGACGGCACGTTGACAGCCGTGTCGGTGAACATCGTCGACGAGATGCCGAACGCGCGCAAGGGTCAGTGGCCGATGGAGTCCGGCAACATCATGACGAACATGAACGTCACGAGCATCGTGTCGGGCGTGTCGGGCCGCACGGTCAAGCTCAGCTATCAGAATCAAAACACTTCGATCGTCGTGCCCAACAACACACCGGTCCGCCGCATCGTGCTTGGGAAGCTGACCGATCTCAAGACGGGCGAGCATGTCACGGTGCGCGGCGAGAACGACGGGTACGGTGTGATCACCGCAACCTACGTCTCGATTCAATAGGAACGGACGACCGGCGAGCGTCGGACCCCCGCGCCACGGGTTGCTGGACAGGCTACCGATGGAGACGGGCTACTCGATAAAGTCCTTCAGGCGTTTGCTGCGACTGGGGTGCCGCAACTTCCGGAGCGCCTTCGCTTCGATCTGACGGATCCGCTCGCGGGTCACGCCGAACTCGCGGCCCACTTCCTCGAGCGTGCGGGGGCGCCCGTCGTCGAGGCCGAACCGCAGCTTGAGGACCTTCCGCTCGCGGGGCGTGAGCGTGTCGAGCACGCCCTCCAGCTGCTCTTTGAGCATCGTGAACGACGCGGCTTCGGCAGGCGCCAACGCGTCCTGGTCCTCGATGAAGTCGCCGAGGTGGCTGTCCTCTTCCTCCCCGATCGGCGTCTCAAGCGAGATCGGCTCCTGCGCAATCTTGATGATCTCCCGCACCCGCTCGGTCGGCATCTTCATGACCTGACCGATCTCTTCCGGCGTCGGCTCGCGGCCGTATTCTTGTAAGAGCTGCCGGGAGATGCGGATCAGCTTGTTGATGGTCTCGACCATGTGGACCGGAATGCGGATCGTCCGCGCCTGGTCGGCCAGCGCGCGCGTGATCGCCTGCCGGATCCACCAGGTCGCGTAGGTGCTGAACTTGTAGCCCTTGCGCCAGTCGAACTTCTCGACGGCGCGGATCAGGCCGAGGTTGCCCTCCTGGATGAGGTCGAGGAAGAGCATGCCGCGGCCGACGTATTTCTTCGCGATGCTCACCACGAGGCGCAGGTTCGCCTCGATGAGGCGCCGCTTCGCCTCCTCGTCGCCGCGCTCCATGCGCTTCGCCAGCTTGACCTCGTCGGCCGACGAGAGCAGCGGTACCTTGCCGATTTCCTTGAGGTACATCCGGACGGGGTCGTCGATGCTGACCCCTTCCAGCGGCTCGAGCTCGACCGGCTCCGCCTCTTCCTCCTCTTTCTCTTTTTCCGCCTCCTTGGGATCGTCGACGACCTTGATCTCAAGATCGCCGAGCATGCCGTAGATCTTGTCGTATTCGTCCAGGGTGTGCTCGACTTGGGGCACGGCCTCCTGGATCTCCTCGTAGGTCACATAGCCCCGGCGGCGGCCTTGCTCGACGAGCTGGCGCATTTCGGCCGGCAGCGTGGCCAGGGCCTTTTCGGCCTCCAGGCGACGCTTTGTGGTAGCGGCCTCCGACTCGGCCGTGACAGGTGCGCGACGCGGTTTAGACACTGACCTTCAACTCCCTGATCCGCTCCTTTTCCTTGCGCGCTTCCAACAGTTCCACCGCCAGTTGGTCCCGGCGGTGGTCATCCCGGCCGCGCACTGCCTCCGCGTGCGCCGCCGTCAGGCGCTCGATCCGTTCCCCCAGGTCGACAAGCCACATTGTCCGGAGGCACCCCTCCGCGACCCGGCGCGCGTCTCCGCGTATCGGCGGCTCCTCGATCAGGAACCGGCTCAACAGCGATATAGCAGCCTCGTCCCGCAGCCGCTCGCGAAGCCGGCCCGGTTCGACGCGTTCCGCCTCCGGATCCAGGAGCGCCTGCGCGAGCGCAAGATGAACCGGCTCGCGGAACGTGTTCGCATCAACCACCCCGCGAACCGCGCTCCGCACCGACGCGTCGGCCACCAGAAGATGTAGGAGTAGGGCTTCCGCCCCGACCCGCCCCTCGGCCCCGCGCCGCGCGGCGCCGTCCGCCCCCGGGG
>DATEGA010000119.1:0-10089 GCA_035280345.1 bacterium
CGCCGCGGCGGGGGCGGCGCGGACGGCCGCCAAGCCGGCGTTCCCGGGCCCGACGCGCGCAACCGCTCAGATCGCGATCGCAGACGGCGGGACAGGCCATCCGAGCCTTGTGACGGTCCGAGTCACCCCGGCAGACGCGCCGCGGGGTGGTGAAATGCTGCTGTCCATCTTTCGGCCGGGCGGAATGATCAACCGTCAGGTTCTCGAGCCGGTTGCCCCGGGCGTCTACCGCGGCGCCTACCTCTTTCCGGTCTCCGGAACGTGGTGGTATTACGCGCGGTTCGGGCCCGGACAGTGGGGATCCGTGGCCGGCGGCTTCATCCTCGTCGCCGGCGTCCCCGGGACCATCGACCGGGCCGCCGTCGGGTTTCGCAGCGAGCGGCGGCGCGCGCCCGAATACGTACGGCCGCTCGGCTACGCCGCGTTTGCGCTTATGGGGGCGATTGCCCTCGCGAGTGTGACGGGGGTTCTGGTTCGGATGCGGCGGCTGTCTCAGGACGCCAATGCGCGGGCGGCGGTTCCGAGTTGAGCGCGGCGACGCTCTATGGATAATCGTACCGGCCAAAGCGAATTCCGTGACGGATTCTCCCAGACCGTTCCGCTGTGGATGGGCGTTGCGCCCTTCGGGGCCGCGTACGCGCTCGCGGCGCGGGCCGCCGGTCTGAACGCATTCGAAACGATTGGGATGTCGCTTCTCGTTTACGCGGGAAGCGCGCAGTTCGCGGCGGCGGCGCTGTTCGCGGGAGGCGCCGGCGCGCTGGCAATTCTAGTCACGACCTTCATCGTCAACGCGCGCGCTGTCCTGCTGTCCGCGTCGCTGGCGACGCCCCTTCGCCGTCTCTCCACGCCGGCGAGGGCCGGCGTGGCTTTTCTGATCGTCGACGAGTCGTACGCGATATCTGTCGCGCGCGTCCTGCGCGGCGCAGACCCGTCATATCTGGTAGGCTCAGGATTCAGTCTCTATCTGGCCTGGCTCTCCGGGACGACGGCCGGGGTTGCGCTCAGCATCGGAGTCAACGGGTGGGGGCCGCGCGGCTTGGATCTCGTGTTTCCACTCAGCTTTTTCGTCCTTCTCCTTCCGTACCTCGGCACCCGGCCCGCACGGATCGCCGCCGCGGTCGCCGGTGTCCTTGCCCTCTGCGCCCGCCTCATTGTTCCAGGATCCTGGTATCTGCTGATCGCCGCGGTTGGTGGGACGCTCGCGGGCGGCGTCGCCGATCTGTCGGCGCCCCCGGGAGAAAAACGGTCGTGAGTCATTGGCTCGTGATCGCCGGGATGGCGGCGATCACCTACGTGCTGCGGGCCGCACCATTGGTCACCTCGTGGGGACAAGTCGAAGCCGGCGTCGCGCGGCATCTTCGTCATTTGCCGCCCGCGCTATTCGCCGCGCTGATCGTGCCCGCGCTGCTGGCGCCGGCCGGCACGCTCGAAGGTGGAGTTCGCCTGTGGGCGGGTGTCGTAGGCTTGGTCGCCGGCTGGCGCACTCGAAGTATCCCCGTAACGATCATCGCCGGGCTGGTCGCATACGCGGTCTTACGCTGGGTCGTGCCGTAGCGAAGGTAGCCGGTTTGGAGCTGCAAAGGAAAATCGCCCACCACTCTTCACCGCCCGGACTGTTGCACGGCGAGGGCGCGTCGTTGGCCCACGAGGTACTCACGCGCCGAGGGATCTTCGCAGAGCCCAATCGCGCGCTCATACGCGCGCGCCGCGTCTTCGAGCCTGCCGAGGCGCGTGAGCAGATACGCCGCAAGCGCCCAGTAGGGCTGGTAGCGCTCGACCGCGTCACGGGGAAGCTCTTCAAGTAAGGCCCATCCCCTCGCCGGTCCGTGCGCTTCGGCGACCGCGGCGGCACGTCCCACGAGCACCCCAACCGTGGGCGCGGCCCGCGCGAGCCCCTCGTACAGCAGGGCGATCGCCTCCCAGTCGGTCGCTCCCGTCACGGCCCGCCGGGCGTGAACCGACTGAATCGCCGCTTCAAGCTGGAAACGCCCCGGCTCTGGCTCCGACCGCCCCGGTCCACCGGTGGCGCGCGCGGCCTCCGAGAGCAGTCCTTCAGCCTCGATGATCATGGGCCGCGACCAGCGCGTGACATCTTGCTCCGACAGCGGCACGTACGTCCCGGCCGCATCGCGCCGGGCGGAACGACGTGCCTCGCAATACAGGATGAGCGCCAGCAGGCCCGACACTTCCGGCTCTGCCGGTAGTAGACGGTGAAGCACCCGGCCGACCTCGATGGCTTCGGCGGCGAGGCCGCGCCGGCGCGGATCGGCGCCGTCCAGATCCTCCCAGCCGCTGCCGTACGCCGCGTAGATTGCCTGCAGGACCGCGCCGAGGCGTTCCGGCAGCACCGCGACAGCGGGGACCTCGAAGTGCATGCCCGCATCGCGAATCTTGGCCTTCGCTCGGCTGAGACGCTGGCCCATCGTCGAGGGCTTCGCGAGAAACGCCGACGCGATGCGCGACGCGTCGAGGCCGAGCACTGTTTGGAGCATGAGCGGTGCGCGCACCGCTTCGTCGATCGCGGGATGCGCGCAGAGGAACAGCAGCTCAAGCCGCTCGTCCGGGAACGGCGACGCGGCGGCGGCTGTTCTCTCGGCCTCGCCGGAAGCGTCCAGAAGGACCGGCAGCACTCGAGCCTCGGCTCCCGCGCGGCGGGCGGCGTCGATGAGACGCCGCCGCGCCGCGGTAAGGAGCCATGCTTCCGGCTTCTCCGGCACGCCGGTGCGGGGCCAGGCCGTGAGCGCAGCGGTGAAGGCGTCCGCCAGCGCGTCCTCGGCCGCCTCGACGTCGCGGGTCCGCGACGCGAGAAACGCGAGCAGACGGCCGTACGATTCGCGCGCCGCCCGCTCTACCGCGCGATGTGTGTCCGGGCCGCCGTGCGCATCGATAGCGACGTTCACTCCTCCTGAGTGCGCGGCAGGTTGGGGCGCACCTCGACGGCCCGGCCCGGGTAGCGCGCCGCCCATTCGAGCGCGGCATCGAGATTTGGCACGTCGATGACAAAGAAACCGGCGAGTTGCTCCTTGGTCTCGGCGCACGGCCCGTCTTGCACCAACCGCTTGCCGTCCTTGAGACGCAGCGTGGTGGCCGTGCCGGGTGGCTCCAGTCCGGCGCCGGCGACGACGACGCCCGCCGCCTTCAACGCCTTCATGTACGGGAGAAACGCCCCCCAGAACGCCTGGCGCTTCACGGGATCGGTCCTGGCCGCGAAGTCCTCCGGACCCTGGTAGAACAGCAGGCTGTACTCCACAACGTCCACCTCCCTGGAATACGTCCGATGGCACGATCACTGAAGTGACGGACGAGGGGCCCGGATTTCGACATCGTACCGCCGTCCGCGAACAGGTTCGCGTTGGAGCGCCGCGTTGTCAACTGGGGGTCGGGTCTTGACCTCGCCCGGACTGACACCCAGATAATCTTTGTATGAACGCCGAGCTGAAGCGCGGCCACCTCGATCTCGTGCTTTTATCCATTCTCGCGCGCGGTCCCCTCCACGGGTACGCCGCTATTACGCGCTGACCCGATCGGGGCGCACCACCCTGGCGCGTCAGGCGACGGGGGGGCGGCGCTGGCGCGCCGGCCTCAACATGATCCTCGACGGGAGGGGCATTATGAGCGTCGATCGCTATCTTGACCGGCTGTTCGATCTTCTCGCCGGGACCGGATCGCGCGGCCGGCGCGCGCTGACGGAGGCCGAAGCCCATCTCTCGGAAAGTGTCGAAGCGTTGACCCGGCAGGGCCGCTCGCCTGAGGACGCGGCGCGCGAAGCGATCGCGCGCTTCGGCCCGCCGGAGAGCGTCGCGCGGGCGGTCATCACCGGCGGGGTACCGTTCTGGACCGTCGCCCGTCAAGTCGCGGCGACCGTCTGGCTGCTCGGCGCGGTCGCATTGATGAGCGGCGGCCTGAGCGGGAGCCTCAACTGGTGGGTCGCGGCGCATTTTGGCCCTGAGGCGCTCGCTCCCGACGCCCCGGCGCAGACGTATTCGGCCGCCCGGTGCGCCGTGCTGCTCAAAGCCTACCCCCAGGCGGGATCGTGCCGATCCGCATCTGTGATCCACCATTCGGAAGAACTCGTGTACCGGCCGATCGTCGGCGGCGTCTTTGGTCTGATATTACTGACCCTCTTCGGGGCGGCCCGGCGGAACCCGCGCCTTCGCATCCTGACCGTCTTGCCGCCGTCGGGCACGGTCACGCTCGCGGGTCTCACGGCGTTCGGCGGCGCGGCCGGCGTCCTCGCGCTCATCGCGCTTCAGCGCTTGCAGCTTGACCAGACCTGGGGCATCGGCGCCAATGTCACGCGTGCCGCCGCGGTGGCCGCCGCCGCGCTTGTCTTCCTGCCGGGCGCATGGCGCGAGGTTCGGAGGCGCGCGACCTAGAGCATACCGCGCCGTTTTGCAGCGTACAGCGACACAAGGCAGACTCTAGCTCGAGCATGGATCTCCCGGCGTCCGCGTTCAACGATCGCACGACCGACAATCCCCGGATTCCGGCGGGCTTCACATCCTGGGTCAATTCTTCGCGCATGACATCACTCGCGATCCATCAATGCCGGCGCACCAGGCGACGATCAAGGAACTCCGGAACTTTCGCGCCCCGACAAGTTCTTAATCGGCCTCAACGGCGCGGGCGAGCCGGCGGACGTGCCGCGGAACGCGGGAGTCTTCTTCGGCGAGAGCTAGTCCCCGCCGTGGATTCGTCGTAGGGGAGGCTCCATCATCGGGTTAACCCGCTCACTCCCGGCGTGGGGATACGGACCCGTCGGGAGACGCAGACCGCGCTAAGTTGCCTCCGCAACGGATGCCAAGAGGACGAACGACCAGGCCGTGAGGGCGATCGACGCCGCTCCATTGGCGCGGATCTCCACCGGCGCGGAGCGGCCCGGGCCGGCCCAGCGCGTATCCGCGGAATCAAGCAGCAGCGTCCAGCTCCCTGCCGGCAGCGGCACCTCGACGCGTGCCGGTGATGCGGAGAAGTTGAACACCGCGGCCGCCGCACTGTCACCTCGCCAGCGGCGCGCCACCATGACGCGCGCGTCGACCTGCACCTCCATCGGCTCCTTGCTCAGGTTCGCGAGGGCGGGGATCGTCTTGCGCAGCCGGATGAGCGCCGTGTAGAGCTCCAGCAGCGCCCGGTGCCGGGGGTCGCGGGCGAGGCCGCGGTTGAGCCGGGACCGCTCAAACGTCTCCCGCGCCTGGGGGTCCGGCGGCTCGCTCTCCGGGTACTCCGCACGCCGCCCGCGCAGCACCGCGGCGGCAAGGCCCGGGTCGCCGTGGTCCGTGAAGTACAGGAACGGCGCCGTCTCACCGTACTCCTCGCCCATGAACAAGAGCGGCACGAACGGCGCGAGCAGCACGGTGCCCGCCGCCAGCTTGAGCGCCTCGAAGCCGGCGAGGTGTGTGAGCCGCTCACCGAGCGCGCGGTTGCCGGCCTGGTCGTGGTTCTGTGCGCAGACAACGAAGCGGGGGGCGGGCACGTCGCGCGACGAGGCGCCGTGGCGGCGCCGGCGGTAGGGCGAATACCGCCCCGCGACGACGAACCCGTCGGTCCACGCCGCGGCAAGGTCGCCGACGCCCTCGAAGTCTTCGTAGTACCGAATACGCTCGCCGGTCAGCAGGGTGTGCAGCGCGTGATGAAAGTCGTCGCTCCACGCGGCGTCGAGCCCGTAGCCGCCGCGCGCAACCGGGCGGGTCAGCCGCGGGTCGTTGAGGTTGCTTTCGGCGATCACCGTGACCCGACGGCCGGCGGCGTGCCCCGCGTCGTGGACCGCGGCGCCGAGTTCTTCGAGAATGTGCCGTGCGGACTCGTCGAAGATCGCATGGACCGCGTCGAGCCGCAGCCCGTCCACGTGAAACTCCGTGATCCATCGGCACGCGTTGTCGATGACGAAGCGCCGGACCTCGTCGCTGCCTGGGCCGTCGTAGTTGACCGCATCGCCCCACGGCGTTCGGTACCGGTCGGTGAAATACGGCCCGAAGTTGGCGAGGTAGTTGCCCTCGGGACCGAGGTGATTGTAGACGACGTCCAGGATCACCGCGAGGCCGCGGCCGTGGCACGCATCCACGAGCCGCTTCAGTCCCCCGGGCCCGCCGTAGGCGGTGTGCACCGCGTAGAGGTCGACGCCGTCGTAGCCCCAGTTACGCGTGCCCGGGAAATGCGCGACCGGCATCAATTCGATCGCGGTGATGCCGAGATCGACGAGCGCGTCGAGGCCCTCGACCACACCATCGAAGGTGCCCCGCTCCGAAAACGTCCCGACGTGCAACTCGTAGATCAGATAGTCGGCGAGCGCGAGACCGCGCCACTTGGTGTCCGTCCACGTGAACGTGGGGTCGACGACCTCCGACGGGCCGTGCACGCCGTCCGGTTGCAGCCGGGATGCGGGATCGGGATACTCCGCGCCGCTGTCCAGCACGTATCGGTAACGGGCCCCGGCGCCGACGCCGGAGACGAGCGCTTCGTGATAGCCGCGGTCCCGCGGCTCGAGCGGGATGCGCCGTTCGTCGGGACTCGAAAGGTGCACCTGCGCGCCGCGGGCCGACGGGGCCCAGACACGAAAGCGGCAGCGCCCGCCGGAAAGCAGGACGGCTCCCGGTACGCCTCCGGCGCCATCGGGCCGTCCGTGGTTCGGCGGACCGTTTTCCCCGCTCACCGGGCGCTCAGGCCGGCGGCCGGCCGAGGAGCGTCAGGATGCCGGTGAGCGGGATCCAAACCCACCCCGGCCGGTTGTTCAACTCGTAGGCGAGTTCGTACGCGACTTTGTCGATGAGGAACGCGTCGAGCAGCAGCTGCGCCGCGCGCGTCTCGGAGGGTACGATCGCCGGACCCTGGCGCGATGCGCCCTCGCTCTTCGCGTCCGGCGCCGCCGCGCCGAGGTAGCCACCCAGAAACGCGGACGAGACCCATTGCGTCCACAGTTGCGCACCGGCCCGAAGCCGCGCCTGCTGATCGGGGGACGCAACCGCCCCGCGCGCCGTCTGCTGGGCGAGGGCCGCCAGCGCCGCATAGTCGAACGAGCGAAGCATGCCCGCGACGTCGCGCAGGGCCGGCCGTTTGTGCCGCCGATCGGAGAGTGGCCGCGCGGGTTCGCCCTCGAAGTCGATGATCACAAAGTCCTTGCCGGTCCACAGCACCTGCCCCAGATGGTAGTCGCCGTGGGTGCGGATGCGGACCGCGTCGATGCGGCCCTCCAGTAGCGGCTGCAGGCGTCCCAGCAGTTCGTCTTCGGCTGCGGCGACCTGCTCCGCCATCGGGCGGGCGGCCTCGGCGACCGCGGTCAGATTACGGCGGAGCGTCTGCAGCCCCTTGCGGACCGTGGAGCGCACCGATTGATAGATCGAGCGCTGGTACATCGCGGTAACCGGCTCCGGCGCGAAATTCGGGTCGGCCGGATCGGAGGCGAGCGCGAGGTGGAGCTCCGCCGTGCGGCGGCCGAGCAGGCCCGCCGCGTCAAGGTAGGAATCGGTCCAAACTGCCGCCTCCGCGGGAAGGGCCGTTCGCGCCGCGGCGACGAGGGCACCGCCAGAGAACGCCGGCAGCTGCCCGGCGGCCTCGACGCGCTCGTAGTAGTCGGCGAGCTGGTCGAGCGTGTACTGCCACGCGTCGCCCTCGTTCTGAACGAACTGCGAGAGGATCGCGACGGTCCGGACCTCGTCGCCGGACCGGTACTCGATGGCGCCGCCGACCCGCGGCGCATGGGCAAACGCGGCACGCTCGGTGAGAAAGCGCCCGATCTCCCAGTCGGGGTGCACCCCGGGCTCCGGCCTGCGGAACAGCTTCAAAATGCACTGGTCGCCGTACACGAGCGATGTGTTGCTCTGCTCACCGCGGAGCACCGCCGGCTCCGGTACGGCCGCGCCGGCCTGCCCGGCCCAGGGCACCACGTGCCGGAACGCGTGGGTGTGCACCCCCGCCAGGTCCGGGTGACCGGGCCGCGCGCGTCTCCGCCGCGCCATCACATCGAGCAGGGCGAGCGCGGTCGTCCGGTCGTAGGCGCCGTCGTACAGGACGCCGTCGCCCCCCGGCTCACGGACGTCTGCGATCAAGGCTCCCGGCAGGTCACGCCGCACCGCGTCGGCGCCGGGCGAGGCGAACGCGAGCGGCAGCGCGTAGACTTCCGGGTCGCCCTCGACGTAGTCGACGCGCAGCAGCAGGACGTAGGAGAATCCGTCACTCTCGCGCCCGTCGGGCACCAGATCGCGGAATGCGCCGCCGTTCGGGGACAACGGCAGCGCGTGCTCGATGGCGACGGTGCGCACCGCCCGCCCTTTGCCGCCGAACCAGCGGCGGCCGCGAATGTACGTCCACAGGGCGTCGGTCAGCGCGCGGTCCCGCGCGTCGAAGAGCGCTTCCCAGCCCTCGGGCGCCGGGAGCGGCGCGCGCACCGGCGGCTCGGGCTCGCGTGCACCGTGCACCGATGGGTGTTCGAGCGCGAACCAGTAGAAGGTGTGCGGGCCGAGGGTCAGGAGGTACGGCAGCTCGCCGATCGGCGGGAACGGCGTGCGGCCGAAGACTTCCACCGGCACCATCCCGTTCCACGCCTGCAGCGGCAGCTCAACGTACTGCACGAACCGGGACAGGTTGGCGACGATGAGGAGCTGCTCGTCCTCATAGCGGCGCAGGAACGCCAGTACTTTGCGGTTGTCCGGCTGCAGAAACTCCAGCGTGCCGCGGCCGAAGGCGCGATAGCGCTGCCGCATCGCGACGAGCCGCCGCGTCCACCACAAGAGGGAGTGCGGGTTGTCGTGCTGCGCCTCGACGTTGACGGTCTCGTAGTGGTACTCGGGGTCGATCACCACCGGCAGGTAGAGGCGCTGCGGGTTCGCGCGAGAGAAGCCGGCGTTGCGGTCGGCGCTCCACTGCATCGGCGTCCGCACGCTGTTGCGGTCGCCGAGGTAGATGTTGTCGCCCATGCCGATCTCGTCGCCGTAGTAGATCACCGGCGTGCCGGGCATCGCGAAGAGGAGGCCGTTCATCAGCTCGATCCGGCGCCGGTGGTTGCCGAGCAACGGCGCGAGCCGGCGCCGGATGCCGAGGTTGATCCGCGCCGCAGGATCGTGCGCGTAGACGCGGTACATGTAGTCGCGGTCCTCGTCGGTCACCATCTCGAGCGTCAGTTCGTCGTGGTTGCGCAGGAACATCGCCCACTGGCAGACGGGCGCGATCGGCGGCGTCTGCGAGAGGATCTCGATGAGCGGGAACCGGTCCTCCTGGCGGATCGCCATAAACAAGCGCGGCATCAGCGGGAAGTGAAACGCCATCTGGCACTCGTCGCCGGCGCCGAAGTACGCGATCGCGTCTTCCGGCCACTGGTTCGCCTCCGCCAGCAGCACGCGGGCCGTGAACCGGCCGTCGATGTGGCGGCGCAGCAATTTCAAGAAGGCATGGGTCTCGGGGAGGTTTTCGCAGATCGTGCCCTCCCGCTCGTAGAGGTACGGGACCGCGTCGAGCCGCATCCCGTCCACGCCCATTTCCATCCAGACGTCCACCACATCCAGCATCGCCTGGCGCACCGCCGGCGAGTCGAAGTTGAGGTCCGGCTGGTGCGAGTAGAAACGGTGCCAGTAATAGGCATGGGCGGCCGGGTCGAGCGTCCAGTTGGACGGCTCGAAGTCGCGAAAGATGATGCGGGCGTCCCGGTATCGGTCCGGCGTGTCGCTCCAGACGTAGAAATCGCGGGCGACGGCGCCGGGCTGCGCGCGCCGCGACCGCTGGAACCACGGGTGCCGGTCGGAGGTATGGTTGAGGACCAGCTCCGTGATGACCCGCAGACCGCGCGCGTGGGCCTCGGCGAGGAACGTGCGGAAATCGCGCATCGTCCCGTACGCCGGGTGGATCCCGGTGTAGTCGGCGATGTCGTAGCCGTCGTCCTTGAGCGGCGAGGGATAGAACGGCAGCAACCACAGCGTCGTCACGCCGAGGCTCTCGATGTAGTCGAGGCGCGACGTCAGGCCCGGGAAGTCGCCGACGCCGTCGCCGTTGCTGTCGGCGAACGCCCGAACGTGGACCTCGTAGATAACGGCGTCCTTGTACCAGAGGGGGTCTTCCTGGGGCCGTGCCGCGGACCGCGCGGCGCGGCCCCGCGCGGAGACC
>DATEGA010000120.1:0-6078 GCA_035280345.1 bacterium
CCCGGTATCACGCCGCGGGCCTGCTGTCCGTGGCGCCCGCGGCGGCGCTCGCGCTCATTGGTGGTGCGGCCGGCGAGATCCTGCGCCGCGGGGTGCTGTGGGGCAGGGCAAACGAGCCGCGGGCGATCCATCCGGCGGCGGCCGCCGCCGCGGTCGGACTCGGCGGGTTGGCCCTCGCGGGAGCGGGTTGGACGTTGGGCGGCGTGCTGCCGCTCAGCAAGCCGCTGTGGACGTCCTCATACGCGCTGCTGGCCGGCGGCTTTGGGCTCGCAGTACTCGCCGTGTTTTACGCGCTGGCCGACGTCGTGGGCTGGCGCGTTCTCGCGGTTCCGCTCGCGGTGCTCGGCGTCAACGCGATCGTCGCGTACGTAGTGCCGATCCTCTTCAAGGTCCTGGTGCTCGAGGCATGGCACGCACACACCGCGGCGGGCGCCTTTGTGTCGCTCGAGTCCGCGATCATCGCGACGCTTGTGGACCGGCTCGGGACCGTGCCGGCGCTGTGGCTCTACACGGGCGCGTACGTTTTCGTGTGGTGGCTCGTGCTCGTCCCGCTGTATCGCGCCCGGATCTTCGTCCGGGTCTAGCGCGGCCCGCCGCGCGTTAGGATAAAATGGAACAAGCATGCGATCGCCGGCGCTTCGGCTCCGCGCGGCCCTCGCGGCCGCGCTCTTCGTCGTGTTGTGCGCGACGTTCCCCCTCCCGCTGCGCAGTGCTGTCCCGCCCGCGGACACGCCGGACGTAACCGCCGCCGGCCCGGCGCCGTCTCCCGCTCGAGGTCCGGTCGCGTCTGTGCGGCTGATCGTCCGCACGGGCGAGCGGGCTCCCGACGGCGGGACCTATACCGAACTGGCCGACCCCGCGCTCAACGACGAGGGCGACATCGCCTTCGGTGCCGAGACGACCAGGCAGCAGAACGCGCAGGCGCTGTATCTGCGCCGCGGCGGGCGTACGACGACGCTCGTGGCCGCCGGTCAGCGGGTGTCCACCGGCGGCATTTTCTATACCCTCAGCGACGTCGTACTCAACAAACAAGGCACGGTAGTTTTCCTCGGCCGGACGACCGACCGGCAGGCGCGCCTGGGTATCTACGCCGTGCGGCACGGGACCCTCGCGCCCGTCGTGGTCACGGGCGAGGCCGCGCCGAGCGGCGGGGTGTTCACCGATTTCGCGAATCCGACGATCAACGACGACGAGGAGATCGCGTTCGTCGGCCGGACCAACGGCACCGGCATCGAAGGCATCTACACGAACCGCGGCGGGACCACGACGGCGCGGGTGATGGGCGGATGGCCGGCGCCCACGGGCGGGCTGTTCCTGTTCTTTCTCGACGGCAGCCCGGCACTCAACGGCCGCGGCCAGATCGCCTTCGTGGCGGCTACCACCGAGCACGCGACCCAGGGCGTGTATGTGCTGAGCGGAGACCGCGTCGTGCCGGTCGTCACGACCGACGACGCCGCGCCGGTGGGCGCGCGCTTTACCGAGTTCGGGTTCGTGAATCTCACCGACACCGGGACGATCGGATTCGTCGGCCGGAGCGCCCAGGCCACGGTCCACGAGGCGCTCTATACGACGGGCCGCGACGCGCTCGTGACCCTCGCGCGCGCGGGCGACACCGCGGACGACGGCGTGCCGTTTCCCACCTTTACGAACGTCTTGATGAACGATGCGGAGGACGCGGTGTTCGAGCCCGGGATCGTCCGCTTTCCGGACGTCTACCCGCACACGGTCTATCTCGCGCGCCGCTCCGGTGTCGTGGTCATCGCAAGGGAGGGGGAGCCGGCGCCCGGCGGCGGCAAGTTCACCGCGTTCAGCCAGCCCATTATCAACGATCACCGGCAGGTCGCGTTCGTCGCCGAGACCGACGACGGCCGCCACGGGGTTTATCTCGTGACGCTGCGATGAGCGCCGAACCGCCGTCGGGCGCGAGCCCCGTCGCCGCGTCGGAGGGGCTCGCCGCGCTGGCCTCGTTGTGGGCGGTGCGGCAGGTGGATCTGCGGCTGGCCGCGCTGCGGGCCGAGCAGGCCGGGCTCGACGACGGCACGGCGCTGCGCGAGGAAACGGAGGCGGCGCGCGCCAAGGCGACGGACGCGGCGGGCCGTCTGCACGCCGCGCAGGCCACGCTGCGCGATCAGGAGCTCCAACTGGCCACGACCGAGACGAAGCAGAAGAAGGCGGAAGGCGACCTGTACGGCGGTCGCATCTCGAATCCCAAAGAACTGGCCGGTCTGGAAGACGAGATCGGCGTGCTCGCGAAGAGCCGCGATCACCTGCAGGACAACATTCTTGGGCTGTTCGACGAAGTTGAGGAGCTGAAGCGTCAGGAGGCGGAACGCCGGGCCGCGGCCCGCCAGCTCGAGGAACGTCTGGCCGCGCACCTGATGGTGTTCGAGCGGGAGCGCGGCCGGATCGGCGGGGCCATCGCGGCGGCGGAGGCCGAACGGGCCGGGCTCGCGGCGGCGGTCGAGCCGCGGCTTCTCAAGAAGTACGAGAACATCGCGGCGCAGGAAGGCGGCGTCGGGATGGTCGCGATCGCGGGCGGATTCTGCGGCGGATGCCACAACGACGTGCCGGCGCGGTTCGTCTCGCGGGTGCGCGCCGGCGACGTCGTCACCTGCGAGCGCTGCCACCGGATTCTGTACCTCGACGGCCGCCCGTGACGGCGGGCCGCAGGCGGTCCCCCGCCGGGCGTGCAACACGTTCCCGCCCTGCGCCGCGCCGCGCCGGCGCCGGTTCGCTCTCCACGGTGACAATCTGCATCGACGGTGCCTCGCGCGGCAATCCGGGGAACGCGGCGATCGGTGTGCTCGTGCTCGCGGATCACTCGACGGTGCGCGAGATCGCCGAGCGCATCGGCGTCGCGACCAACAACGTCGCCGAGTACAAGGCGTTGCTGCGTGGCCTGGACGAGGCCGCCGCGCTCGGCGCGTCCACCGTGCACATCCAGAGCGACAGCGAGCTGCTCGTCCGCCAGATTCAGGGCAGGTACAAGGTCCGCAACGAGGCGCTGATGCCGCTGTACCGCGAAGCGCTGGCGCGCCTCGGTCGCTTCGACCACATCCACATCTTCCACGTGCCGCGGACCCGCAACGCCGGCGCGGACGGCCTCGCGAACCGCGCACTCGACGCCCGGGACTAGCCGCCCGGAGGCGCGCAAGGACGCCTTCATTGGTTGAAGGCCCTCCCGCCGCGTGTTACGATTCGCTCCGGGAGCAGGCTAGGCGGCCGCGGAGGTTCCACACTCCGAGGAAAGTCCGGGCTCCATAGGGCAGGGTGCTGGGTAACGCCCAGTGGGGGCGACCCCGAGGAGAGTGCCACAGAAACATACCGCCGTCGCGCGAAGCGATTCGTGAGGCGGTAAGGGTGCAAGGGTGCGGTAAGAGCGCACCAGCGGCCGGGCGACCGGCCGGCTCGGCAAACCCCACCCGGAGCAAGGTCACGTAGGGGGAGATGAGGCGGCCCGCCGATCCCCGGGTAGACTGCTGGAGGCGCCGGGTAACCGGCGTCCGAGAGAGATGGCCGCCCTCGACAGAACCCGGCTTATCGGCCTGCTCCCGCTTCCGATTACGTCGCTTCATCAACGTACCGCCCAGGCCGCGCCAACCGCAGAGAGGACCGGTGTGCGATGAAGGGCCTGCAGTTTACCGCCGAGTGGTCGCCGCGACCAGGCTATCGCGTCTCCGATTTCGAGGAACGGACCGGCAAGGCCGTCACGGGGTCCAGCGTCTGGCGGCACCCCACACTCGGCCTCGCCGACGTGGTGGAGCCGCCGTTGGGGCCCGGGGACGTGCGGCTGCGTCCGCGCGCCTGCGGCGTCTGCGGTTCCGACGTCCACTTCCTCGAGACCGACCAGGACGGCTACATCCTCTACCCGGGTCTGACGAAGTTTCCAGTTGTCATCGGCCACGAGTTCAGCGGCCAGGTCGTCGAGACCGGCGCCGAGGTGAGGGATCTCCGCGCCGGCGACCTCGTCACCGTCGAGGAGATGATCTGGTGCGGTCACTGCATTCCGTGCCGCAACGGGTGGCCGAATCAGTGTGAGAATCTCGAGGAGATCGGGTTCACGATCAACGGCGCGATGGCCGACCAGCTCGTCGTCGGCGCCAAGTACTGCTGGCCGCTGACCGCGCTTGCGGAAGCCTACGGCGGCGAAGACGCGGCCGCCGAGGCCGGGGCGCTGTGCGAGCCGACGAGCGTCGCCTACAACGGGATGTTCGTCCGAGGCGAGGGGTTCAAGCCCGGCGGCATCGTCGCCGTGTTCGGCACGGGGCCAATTGGGTTCGCCGCGATCGCCCTCGCGCGCGCCGCGGGTGCCAGCCGCGTGATCGCGTTCGAAGTAAGCCCAATGCGCCAGGCGCTGGCCCGCACGGTCGGGGCCGACGAGGTGCACAGTCCGGTCGATCTCGAGAAGTCCGGCGCCAGCCCTCACGCGGTAATCCTCGACGCCAGCGGCGGCCGTGGGGCGGACATGATGGTCGAAGCCGCCGGCGCGCCGACGCGCACGGTGCCGGAGATGGAGCAGGCGCTGGCCATCGGCGGCCGGATCGTCATCATCGGCCGCGCGGCGGAGCGCGCGCCGATGTACCTCGAGCATCTGCAGACCCACGCCTCGCAGGTGTACGGGGCGCAGGGCCACTCCGGCTACGGCACCTTCCAGAACGTGATCCGCCTCATGGCGTCGGGGCGCATCGACCTGCGGCCGGTCATCACCAGCCGCTTCCCGCTCGTCGAGGCGCGCGATGCCGTGCTGCGCGCGAGCAAACGTCAGGACGGCAAAGTGATGGTCCGGATCTGAACCGCTACCGCCTGCTCGTCACGGACGTCGACGGCACGCTCGTTCCGGAGAACAAGATCGTGCCCCCCGGCGTGATCGACGCGATCCGCCGCGCGCAGAGCCGGGGCATCACGGTCTGCCTCGCGACCGGCCGGCCGTGGCAGGCCACGCAGCCGTTCGTCGACGCGGTGGGCGCGGACACCCCCGTCATGCTCTACAATGGCGGGCTCGTCTACGACTTCGCGGCCGGCCGCGTCCTCGCGCGGACGGCGCTGCCGCAGACGGTGGCGCGGGCGGTGCTGCCGGTGCTGCGGCAGTTCCCGAACACGTCGCCCCTGCTTTTCCTCCACGGCCTGGTGTACGCGGAGCGGATCACCCCGCTGACCGACCTATACGCCCATCGGGACCGGCCGCTCACGATTGAGCGGACGCCAAGTTTCCAGGCGCTGCTCGACGGGTCGCCGGACGAGGATCCGCTGAAGATGCTGATCATCGGCGATCCCGCGGACCTCAAGGCGATCGACGATGCCATGGGGGCGCTGCCGATGGCGGTCAACCGGGTCTTCTCGCAGAAGGACTACCTGGAGATTCTCCCCGTGGGCAACAACAAGGGGCGGGCGCTGCCCGTGCTGGCCGCGGCCGTGGGCGTCACCGTCGGTGAGACGGTCGCCGTCGGCGACGCACACAACGACCTCGCCATGCTTCAGGCCGCGGGACTCGGGGTGGCGGTGGAAACGGGTCCGCCGGACGTGATCGCCGCCGCGGCGTGGACGTGCCCACCGCCGGAGCAGGAAGGCCTGCGCGTCGTGATCGACCGGCTGTTTTTCGACAAAGGGTGGGGCCGCCGATGAGCCGAGGGGTCGCAGTCTACGCCGGTCTTCCGGCCGACGTCATTCGGGCGGCGGCGCGTGAAACCGAAGCTGCCGGTTACGGCTCGTTCTGGGTGAACCATCCGCCGGCGACGGACGGACTCGCCGCCCTCGGCGCCGCCGCCCGCGAGACGCGCCGGGTCGAACTGGGCGTCGGGGTCATCCCGCTGCAGAACCGCGCACCGTCGAGTGTCATCGAAGGCGTGCGCGCGAACACACTGCCGGCCGACCGGCTGTTGCTCGGTCTCGGCAGCGCAAATCCCGGCGCGCTGCGCCGGATGCGGGACGGCGTCGCGGAGCTTCGGGCCGCGCTCTCGTGCCGGATCATCGCGGCTGCCCTCGGACCGCAGATGTGCCGCCTTGCGGGCGAGCTGTTCGACGGCGTGCTGCTCAATTGGCTGACCCCCGCGTATGCGCGCCGCTCCGCGGAGTGGGTCC
>DATEGA010000121.1:0-3799 GCA_035280345.1 bacterium
CGTCGCGCACGCGAACCGGCTCGCCGCTCTGGCCGCGGCGCTCTCAGAGGCGGTCAGCCCCGCGGACGTCGCGGCCGTGGTCGTCGACCACGCGATCGACGCCCTCGGCGCCGGCGCCGCCGCTCTCTCGCTGTTCACGCACGACGGCCCGCAGTTGGAACTGATCCACGCCAAGGGCTATCCGGTGGAGATCGCGCAGCGCTGGCGGCGGTTCGAGCCGTCGCAGTTCAGCGCCATCGAGGAATGCCTGCGCACGGGCAAACTCGTGTGGTTGGAGGCGGAACCGGATCGCGCGCGGCTCGATCCCGAACGGGAGGAGCCGGCGGCCGGCAGCCGAAACGGCGCCCGGGCGGCACTGCCGCTTATCACGCATGGCGCGGCCTCCGGCGTCCTCTACATCAATTTCGGGGCGTCGCGGCCCTTGGAGCCGGACGAGATCACGTTCCTCACCACGCTCGGCCACCAGTGCGCCCAAGCGGTGGAGCGCGCGCGGCTGTACGAGCGGGAGCACCACGCCGCCGAGACGTTCCAGCGTGCGCTGCTCCCGGTCGCCATCCCCGCGGTGCCGGGTATCGCGATCCACACCGTCTACCAGCCGGGCGCCCACGAGGCCAACGTCGGCGGGGACTGGTACGACGTTTTTCGCCTGCCGTCCGGGAAGGTCGTCGTGTCGGTCGGTGACGTCGCAGGCCGCGGGCTCGCCGCCGCGGTCGTCATGGGCGAGCTCCGGCAGACGATCAGAACCGCCGCGCTCGAGCACCACGAGCCTGCCGCGGTCCTCCGGCAGACGAGCGAAGCGCTCGTCTTGGCACACGGGCGCGAGGCGATGGCGACCGCGATCGTCGCGGTACTCGATCCGCTCTCGTCGGTCCTCACGTACGCGACGGCCGGACACCCGGCGCCCGTGCTCGCGGTGCCGGGCAGCGAGCCCGTGGTGCTGCCGACTGCCGGCGTGCCGCTCGGCTACTTGTCCACGACGCCGGCGCCGTCGTGGACCGTCACCCTGCCGGCGGGGGCCCTGCTCGTCCTATACACCGACGGCCTGATCGAGCATCAGCGCGACATCGAGGCCGGCCAGGAGGCGCTGACTGAGGCGGCGCAGCGCGAAATGGAGACGCCCGGGGGCGATCCCGCGCGCGGGATCCTCCGCCGGGTGCTCGGCAGCGGGCACTCCTCGGACGACGTCGCCGTGATCGCGCTGGCCCTCGATCGCGTGCCGCTCGATCGCTTCGACCTGACGCTGCCGGCGGAGCCGGAGAGCGCGGCGGTGATCCGGCAGACGGTACGGCGGCTGGCGCGGATCGCGGGGATGGACGGCGCGCGGACGGCGGCGCTGACCGTCGCCGTCGGCGAGGCCGTCAACAACGCGATCGAGCATGCCTACCGCGTGGCGGGCGGCGCCGTGCATGTGCAGGGCGCCTGCGACGCCGGGGCGGTCAACATCACCATTAGAGACACCGGCACGTGGCGTCCGGCGCATGCCGACGACGGCGGGGGACACGGCCTGCGGCTGATCGAGCAACTCGCCGACTCCCTCCACGTTCGGCAGACGCCGTCGGGCACGACGGTGGTGATCGTGATGCGTCTGTCGCAGCCGCCGGCTGCCCTGCGCCCGCCAACCGCCACGGCGCCCGTGACGGCGCCCGAGCTTGAGGGTGCCGGCATCGTGGCCTCGCAAGCGGAGGAACCGCGGCCGTCCGGTCCGGCTGGGGCCCGCGTCGACAGGCAGCACGGTGTTGTGATCGTCGAACTCTACGGCGATCTAGATGCGACCACCGCTGACGTCGTGCGCGCGGCGCTGGCCCAAGCCGCGCGCGACGAGACTCCGACGGTGCTGGTATCCTTGGAGCGCGCCGGCTACATCGACAGCCTCACGATCCGGGAGTTGTTCGCCTTTGGCCGAGACCTGACGACGCGGCGGCGGTCGCTCGCGTTGATCGTCCCACCCGGTGCCCCGCTCGAACGCATCTTGGTGATCGCCGGCCTGACGCGGACGTATCGGGTATTCGAGTCGGCGACGGACGCGCGCAAATCCATGAAGGAAGTGCCCTCCGGTGGCTGACACGATGGGACGGCCCGTCCGGATCGTGCCGCATTTTATGCGGCTGCACGAATGGATCGCCCTCGACGAGGGATACTTCGCCGGGGAGGGGCTCGCGCCGGACCTTCGTCCGGACGTGATGCACCAGGTTTCCAGCCACTCGCGCAGCGAGTATTTCAAACGGCCGCAGGACACGCCGTTCCTCGAAGCGCTGCCCGTCGCCAACTCGGCGTGTGAATGGGGATCGGTCTGCAACGCCGGTGCGGGGATGGGCCGGTTCGTGCCGGATCTCTACGGTGTCGCGCGCTTTGCCATCTTCGCGCGGCCCGGCTCCGGTCTCGGCCGGCTCGCCGACCTGCGGGACGTTCCGGTCGGCGTTGGGCTCATGGCGGGCAGCCACTTCACCACGCTGCGGACGCTGGAAGCGGTGCTGCCGAAAGAGCAGATCCGTATCGAGAACGTCGGCGGTCCCGGCCGGCGCCTGCTCGCGCTGCGCAGGGGTGAGGTGGCCGTGGCGACGCTGCTCGATCCGGAAATCCCGCTGGCCGAGGCGGAGGGCTTTGTACGGCTCGCGTCCGGCGAGTTCCGCACACTCTTCTGGGTGTCGCCGCAGATCCCGGCCGGTGTGCTCGCCGCGTACTTCAACGCGCTGCGGCGCGCGGACCGGACGCTGCGGTCTTCGCCTGAGCGGTACATGCCGCTGTGGGCGCGCAACGTGCCCCCCGCGCTCGCGGGGACCCACGACTACGCCCGATTCGGGCTCGGCGAGCTCCTCGTGTTCGAGCCATACCCGCGCGAGGTCTACGACGAGACGGTCGCGTTCGCGCGGCGCTGGGGGCTCGCCGGCCACATGCGGGAAGACGCGTTCGAGGCGCTCGCGCTGACGATCGCCTAAGGGCGACGCCGGCGCCTCCCGCCGGCCGGTCCTCGTCAGGGGGCGACCCGGGGCTGACGCCCGCCTACGCGCCCCGCAGCGTCGGGTCGAGCGCGTCCCGCAGCCAGTCACCGGTGCGGCTGACGACGATCGACGTCAACATCAGCACGAGCCCCGGGCAGACCGCGATCCACCACGCGCTGTCGAGATATTCGAGCCCCTCTTGGACCATGACGCCCCAGGACGGCGTCGGCGGCTGAATCCCGAGCCCGAGGAACGACAGCGTCGCCTCGAGGACGATCGCCCGCGCGAGCTCCAGGGTGGCAATGACCATAAGCGTCGATGCGACGTTGGGGAGGATGTGGCGCAGCACGATGCGCGGCGCCGATCCCCCGAGCGCCGTGATCGCGTCCACGAACTCGCGGCGCCGAATCGCGTGCACCTGGGCGCGCAGCACGCGGGCGTAGGTCACCCAGCCCGAGAGCCCAACCACAATGATGAGGTTTCGGAACGAGGGACCCAGGACCGCGATGATGCCGATGGCAAGGAGGATGAAGGGGAACGCGAGCTGCGCGTCGGCGACCGTCATGATGACCTCGTCCGCCCAGCCTCCGTGGTAGCCGGCGAGCAGGCCGAGCGCGCCGCCCACCACGCCGCCGACGGCGACCGCCGCGAAGCCCACGGCAAGCGAAACCCGCGCTCCGAAGATGACGCGCGAGAGCACGTCGCGTCCGAGGTGATCGGTCCCCAGAAGGTGCGCGCGGTCGTCCGACGCCCGCAGCGTCGGCGCCGAGAGGCGCGCGCGCAGCGAACCCCGCTCGGGGTTCTGCGGCGCCACGAGCGGCGCGGCCAGCGCCAGCGTGATGATCCCGCCGATGAAGGCG
>DATEGA010000122.1:0-6047 GCA_035280345.1 bacterium
TGCTGCTGCTCGACGAGCCCGCCGCCGGCCTCAATCCGACGGAGGTCGGCGCCCTGCTCGCGCTGTTCCGGCGGCTGCGCCACGGCGGCGTCACGATCGTGATCGTCGAACACAACGTGGGCGCCATTCGTGATCTGTGCGACCGGGCCGTCGTCCTCGACGCCGGCCGCAAGATCGCGGAGGGCCGGCCGGACGAGGCGCTCGAGCACGCCGGCGTGATCGAGGTCTATCTCGGCGCATGATTCTCGCACAGAGCGCCGTCTTCGGCCTGCTGATCGGCGGCCTCTACGGCCTCGCCGCCGTCGGACTCACGCTCGTCTTCGGCGTCCTCAAGATGCTGAACGTCGCGCATGGGGAACTGATCATGCTCGGCGGTTACGCGGCGTTCTGGCTCTTCACCCTCTGGCAGGTAGACCCGTTCGTCTCCGTGCTGCCGGCCGGCGCGGCGCTCTTCCTCGTCGGCGTCGTGCTCTACCGCGTGCTGTTCGGCCGCCTGCTCCGCGCCGCGGAGGAGACCAAGCTCAAGAACTCCATCCTGATCGGGTTCGGGCTCGCGCTCGTACTGCAGACGATCGCGCTCGTCGCCTGGACCGGCGACGAACGCGCCGTGACGACCGCGTACGCGGGCGGCGTGCTGCCGGTGGGCCCAATCGTGATTCCGTACGCGCGGCTCGGCGCGCTCGCCGTTGCCTTCGTCGCGGTTGCCGCGCTGCACGTCTTCCTCCATCACACGTACCCCGGCAAGGCGATCCGCGCCACCGCGGAAGATGTCGACGCGGCTTCGCTGGCCGGCATCCCGGTACCGACGGTCTTCCTGTCGGCGTTCGGCCTCGGCAGCGCGCTTGCCGGCGTCGCCGGAACGCTGGCCGCCGTGACCGACGCGGTGAGCCCGTCGATCGGGCTCGCGTGGACGCTCAAGGCACTGATCGTCGTAGTGCTCGGCGGTTTCGGCAGCGTCGCCGGCGCGTTCGTGGCGGGTCTCGGCCTCGGGGTCGTCGAGTCGGTGAGCGGCGTCCTGCTCGGGAACGCCTACCGGGAAATCATGGGGCTCGTCCTGTTTCTCGCGGTGCTGGCGCTGCGGCCGCAGGGCCTGTTCGCCCGCGGATGACCGGGCCGCGCCTGACGCTCGGCCTCGCCACGCTGACGGCCGCCGCCGCGGCCCTCCTGCCCATCGTGACGGATAACCGCGCGATGCTCTCGTGGACGCTGCTGGTGTTCATCTACATCGCTCTCGCGCAGTCGTGGAACGTGCTCGGCGGATTCGGCGGCCAGGTCAACCTCGGTCACGCCGCCTTGTTCGGCCTCGGCGCGCTCACGACCAGGTTTCTGTGGACGGCCGGCACCCCGATCGCGGCCGCACTGGCGGCCGGCGTCGGCGTCGCGACGGCCACGGGATTCCTCATCGGCGCGCCGGCCCTGCGCCTGCGCGGGCCCTACTTCGCGATCGGCACGCTCGCGGTCGCAGAGATTCTGCGCATCACGGCCGGCAATGTGCTGCCCGACATCGCCGCGCTGCCGCCCCGAGCGCTCGCCGCGTACACGCTGGTGCCGCGCTACTACCTGGCCCTCGGCGTCGCGGCCGTCACCACGGGCATCGCCGCCTGGATCGCGCGCTCCCGGTTCGGCCGGGGCCTCGTCGCCGTGCGGGAGGACGAGGCCGTCGCGGAGAGTGTGGGCGTGAACGCGTACGGCCACACGCTGGCCGCGTTCGTAATTTCGAGTGCGCTCGCGGGCGCCGCGGGCGGCGTGTTCGCCTACTATCACGTCGGCTTCTACCCGAGCTTCGTGTTTAGCCCGCTGTGGACGTTCGATCCGCTGCTGATCGTCTATCTCGGCGGCGTCGGTACGGTGACCGGCCCGATCGCCGGCGCGGTCGTGTTCCTAGCGCTCCGGGAGGCGCTGGCCCTTCGGCTCGGCGAACTCCATCTCCTGATTTTCGGGGCGCTCTTCATCGCAATCGTGATCGCCCTGCCGGGCGGCATCGTCCAGGCGGTGCGCGACCTGCTCGACCGGCCCCGGAGCGTGCACTCTACGGAGGTGACTTCGACAACATGATGGACGAGCGGACGTGGCTGCGGCATTGCCTCGCCACCCTCGCCTACCGCACCGCCAAGACCGTGCGGGACGCGCCGCCCGGGTTCGGCGATTTTCAGCCCGGGGAACCGACCGCGATGACGCCGTCGCACATCCTCGCGCACATGGGTGATCTCATGGGATGGGCGCTGTCGATGGCCGAAGGCCGGCAGACGTGGCGCAACTCGACGCCCGGCGGGTGGGAGGCCGAGGTGGAGCGGTTTTTCGGCGCGCTGGCGGCGTTCGACGCGTACCTTGCGTCGCCGGCGCCCCTCGAGGCCCCCTCCGGGCGGCTGTTTCAGGGGCCGATCGCCGACGCGCTGACCCACCTGGGTCAGATCGCGACACGCCGGCGCTTGGCCGGCTCGCCGGTGCGGGGCGAAAACTACTTTGTCGCCGAGATCGCGGTCGGCCGCGTAGGTTTAGAGCAGGCGCCGCCCGTGCGCGAGGCAGCGGTCGTCCCGGTGCAGCGGGGCGCGGCGGCCGGCGGCCCGGGCCGCTGATCGCGGCCGAGCCTCTAGCGTGAGCTAAGGAGGCGCGGCTCGCCCCACAGGGCCGGCACCACCGAGTGCCCGTCGGGCGCCCCTTCTGTCTCTACGTCGAGCAGCAGCGTGTGCCCGCCGGTCACCGCGATCTTGATCGGCACGGGCGGATCGCCGGCGCTCACTGCACGGCTGGGAAACGCGACCTGCCCGTTCACGAACCCGCGAAACACGACGCGCACGGACGGCGGCGTGCTCTCGGGCACGCCGATGGTCGCGGGGACGGAAAGTTCCGCCGCCCGGCAGATGATGCAAAGAGTATGTGAATCTAGATTACGTTGAGCTCGACGAGGCGCCGGCCTTGGAGCAGCCGGTCGAACGCGAGGGGAGTCAGATCCAACGTGCGGTAGCTGCCGTCGACGATCCGTTCCGCGAGCCCGCGGCCGACCGCCGGCGACTGCTGCAGCCCGTGGCCGCTGAAGCCGTTCGCAAAGAAGACGTTTTCGTATGCCGGGTGGGGTCCGACGATTCCGTTGTGGTCCACCGTGTTGAACTCGTAATACCCAGCCCAGCTCTTCAAGATCTTGACCGCTTCAAACGCCGGCACCCGCCCGGCAAGGACCGGCCAGATGCGATCGGGGAACAGCCGCTCGTCAACTTCGTCGAGCGGCGCGTCGTCGGGATCGGGTTCGCCCTTCCGCGGCGGCACGCCGGTCAGGAAGTTCGGCCCATCGGGGCGGAACCAGACGCCCGAGGGATCGATCACGAGCGGGCACCCGGGCAGCGCGGTCCGGCAGGCGAACAGAAAGACACAGCGGCGCCGCGCGCGCACGGGCAGATCGATGTCGAGCATCGCGGCGACCTTGGCCGCCCACGGTCCCGCGGCGTTGACCGCGACATCGCACGGGACCGTCGAACCGTCGGCGAAGGTCACCGCCGACACGCGCCGCCCGGTCCGCGCGAACCCGGTCGCGGCCTGCGCTACGTACATGACGCCAAGCGCCAGCGCTTTGCGGCGGAACGCCTGCAGGAGCGCGTACCCGTCGAACCAGCCCTCACCCGACAGGCCGAGGGAGGCGGCGGCGATGCCGTCGACGTTCATCCACGGGAAGCGCCGGGCCAGCTGGGCCGGGCTGAGCAGGGCCACGTCCACGCCGTGCTCGCGCTGGACGCGGTGGTTCTGTTCGAGGATCGGCATCCCGCCCGGCGTCGCGAGAAACAGATACCCGGGCTCGGCGAGCCCGACGTCGGGGCGGTCGTCGCCGGCCGCAAGATGCTCGCCGAGGTGCCGCAGAAAATCGATCCCGAAGCGGGAGATTTCGATGTTGACCGGTGTGGAGAACTGTTGCCGGATCGCGCTCGCCGACAGCGCGGAGGACGCGTAACGGTAGCTCGGATCCTGTTCGATCACGACCACGCTGCCGCGAAAGCGCGGGTGGCTCGCGAGGAAATAGGCGATCGAGCTGCCGACGGCGCCTCCGCCGACGATCGCGACGCGCTGCGCCATGCCGGGAGTGGACGTCCGGGTTCTCTTATGGGGCGCCGATGATCTCGACGCGGGTGATCGTCACCGGCTGCAGCGGCCGGTCGTTCGGATCACGCGGCATCCGCGCGATCCGCTTGACCAGGTCGACCGACTTGTCGTCGCACTGGCCGAAGATCGTGTATCCCGTGCCTTTCGGAACGAGGCGGCCGCCCCGCACACACCCGGCCTCGTCGAGGCAGGGGTCGAGCCCGGGGAGGGGCGCCTCAGTGATGAAGAACTGAGAGCCGTTGGTGTTGGGACCGGCGTTCGCCATGGCCAGCCGTCCCGGACGGTCGAAGAGCAGATCGGCGTGGAGTTCGTCTTCGAACTTGTACCCTGGTCCGCCGGTGCCGTTTCCGCTCGGATCGCCGCCCTGGATGACAAATCCCGGAATGACCCGATGAAAGATGATCCCGTCGTAGTAGGGCTTGTTGTGCTGCGGCTTTCCAGTGCGGGGATCCACCCAGTCCTTCTTGCCGGTCGCCAACCCGATGAAATTGCCCGCGGCCTTTGGCGCCTTGTCGGGAAACAACTCGCAGCGCAGGTCGCCGACGCTTGTGTGGATGACGGCGATCGGATGATGCTGCGCGGCCGCATCGGCCGCGGCCACGAGGCCCAGGACGGCCAGCGCGCCGAGGAGAACTTGGAGCGGAAGCAGATCGTACGATGCGCGTATGAGCATGAACCTCTCCTTCCCACGAAAGCGGTGGCGTTCCTCCTCGTGGCGGCGCGCACTGCTTCCGGGCGTGGCCGTGATCGCTGGATACCTCGCGACTATCGCCGGGGTGCCGTCCGCCCCGCACGGCCGCATGCTGTACGATGGTCTGGTACCGCAGCCACCGTACCGCTGGGTGCATCCGCCGGCCTCCCACCAGGGTGACAATGAGCAACCGAAGCCGTACACCACCTTGCTGCCGCTGCAGGCGAGTGGCTCCGTTGCGGCGGAGTTGGCGACCGACGACCTGCAGGCCACTCTCACCTTGCCCGCCAACGTCGTCGCGCCGCGCGCCGACGAAAACCGCGCGCGCGTCACGCTCACGCCGATCGATCCGGAGACGCTTGCGCCGCCGCCGTCCGGCCGCCGCTTCGACGGCAACGCGTATCGCCTAGACGCCGTCTACGACGCGTCGGGAGTGCCGGTGGCGCTCCGCGGTCCGATCACGGTCGTGCTGCGATACGCGGTCCATGCGACGATCATCTTGCGGCTGGACAAGAGCGGCGACAAAGCGGGGTGGACCCGTCTCCCCACCACCGTTTACACAGGCTCGCAGGAAGACCTGGCCCACAGCGACACGCTCGGCGTCTTCGTCACCTCGAGTCCCTAGCGTTCTCCGCACTTGACACCCCGCCGACGCTTGGGTAAAGTCTTGGCCATAAACGACAATTGTTTTCATAAGTAAATGGGTGCCGTAAGAAAGGCAATATCCTCGGATCCGGAGGTGAAGTGGTGACCCGAGATCGTCTCCACGCCCTGCTCCGCCACGCCGGCCTGCGCGTCACACCGCAGCGGATTGCGGTCCTCGAAACGCTTGCCGCCGGCCGCCACCTCGCGACGTGCCAGAACGTTTGGCAGCGCGCGCAGCGCCGCACGGACGGGCTCGGCCTCGTTACCGCGTACCGCATCCTCGAGCGGATGCGGAAGGCCGGCCTCATAGAGGAGGTTGACATCCGCGGCGTCGCCCACTTCGGGCTGTCGGACCGCCACCACGATCACACGATCTGCCAGCGCTGCGGCACGATCGAAGCCACCGACGGCTGTCTCCTCGATTCGCTCGCCGGCACGCGCCTCACGGGTACAGGCTTTCTCGTTCAGGGGCACCGCCTCGATCTGCTGGGGCTGTGCCGGTCCTGCCAGGCCGGCTGATGCGTTTCGGCGCAAGGCCAGACCTGATCAAGAGGCGCGCGTTGTTGGGCGGCGCGGCGGCCGCGGCCGGGGCGATCGTGCTGTGCGGGCGTCGCGGCCCGCG
>DATEGA010000123.1:0-4618 GCA_035280345.1 bacterium
GCCTTGGCGCGCGCCGACTGGGCCGCGCGGGCACCGAGGACACTCGTTCGCACGGCCGCGGACCCTGCCGCCGGCCCCGCGGTGGCCAGCTCCTCCCCGCTTAGGGCGGGCATCTCAACGTGCAGGTCGATGCGGTCGAGCAGCGGTCCCGAGACTCGGGCGCGGTAGCGGGCCCGCTGCGACGGCGTGCAGCCGCAGGCGCGGCGAGGGTCGCCGAGGTGGCCGCACGGACAGGGATTCATCGCGGCGACGAGCATGCACCGCGCCGGCAGCGCGACGGCGCCGGACGTCCGGACGATGACGATCCGGCCCTCCTCGAGTGGCTGACGCAGCGACTCGAGCGCGTCGTGGTGAAACTCCGCGACCTCGTCGAGAAACAGCACCCCGAGATGGGCGAGACTCACCTCGCCGGGCGCCGGCGGTGAGCCTCCGCCAATCAGCCCTTGGACGGTTGTCGCGTGGTGCGGTGCCCGGAACGGACGTCGCGAAACCAGTGGCGCCGCCGGCGGCAGCCGGCCGGCGGCGCTGTAGATCCGCGTTACTTCGAGCGCCTCATCGCGCGCAAGCGACGGGAGGATCGTGGGGAGCCGGTGCGCGAGCATCGTCTTGCCGGTGCCGGGCGGCCCGATCAGCAGCAGATTGTGACCGCCGGCCGCGGCGATCTCGAGGGCGCGCCGGGCATGGGCCTGACCGCGAACGTCGGCGAGATCGAAGCCAGCGGCGTCGGGATCCGGCGCCACCGGCGTGGGGGCGCAGGTTGGGTGGACCGGCAGCACCGCGCCGCGGACTAGCCGTCCCGCTAAGTCCTCGAGCGAGGTCACGGGGTGCACGGTGACGCCGTCGACAAGCGCGGCTTCCCCGGCGTTCGCGGCCGGTACCACGAGGGCGCGCGCACGGCGCACGCGGGCGGCGAGGGCAACGTTCAGCACCCCGGCCACCGGACGCACCAAGCCGTCGAGCGACAACTCGCCCACGACGACGCAACCGGCGAGGGCTTGCGCCGGCAGTTGCCCCGTGGCGGTGAGGATCCCGAGCGCGATCGGTAGATCAAACGCCGGGCCGGCCTTTCGCAGGTCGGCGGGGGCGAGGTTGACCGTGACGCGGCGCGCCGGCATCTCGTAGCCGGCGTTCCGGATCGCGGTGCGCACGCGCTCGCGGGCCTCGCGGACCGCGGCGTCAGGAAGCCCCACGATCGCGCACATCGGAATGCCCGGACCGACGTCGACTTCGACGTCGACCGGCACCGCATCGATCCCGAGGAGCGTGGCGCTGTGGACGCGGGCAAGCACAGGACGTCTCCGTGCGTATGGTAACGTAAAGATGTTTATATGTCTATATGCTTCTATGCACGTCTACCCAAATCGGATGGCGGCGGCGACGAAAACCGCGACCGAATTCGTCCGCGCACTCCCCGCGGGGGCCAAGGTCGACCTGGCGACGTTCAGCACCTTCGCCGCGCTAATCGTGCCGCCGACCGACGATCACGATCGTGTCGCCGCGGCGCTCGCCAACCTACGTCCGGAGGCATCAACCGCGATCAGCGAAGGCCTCCTCAAAGCGGTGTACGCGCTGCCCGGCCGCAGCGGACTCGACCCGGCAGCGCGGCCCGGGGATCCGCCCGCTGCGGGCGTCGATCCCAGGAGGTTGCCGCCGACCGCGGTCGTGTTGATGAGCGACGGCGGCAACCACACCGGCACTCTGCCGGATACGGCGGCGGCGATGGCGCACCGGCTGCACGTCGTCGTCCACGCCGTCGGCCTGGGCGCACCCGGCGGCATCTCGCCTGACACCGGGGGCGGCCCCGATGCGGAGGCGCTCGATGAGGACACGCTGAAGCGCGTCGCGGCGGCGACCAACGGCACGTATCACCGCGCGGCGTCCGAGGAGCAGCTGTCACGCTCCTCGCGGCGATGCTTCGGCGCCGCTTGGACTAACCCGCGGCAACTTAGCGAGGCCGCAGAAAACCGCGCCCAGCGGGCTTCGGCTGCGTTCGCGTTAGTGGGCCGGCTCCGGTTCGCGCCCCGCGCTCAGGGTGCGGCGGCGGGACCGCTCCTCAGCGTCAGTCTTCTTGGATATGGTCGCGGAACGAGCCGATGCCGTCCAGCCGTGGGGTGACGCGGAAACCGAGGGGCCCGGGCCGGACGCGGGGCGGCGCAACCGCTTCCCGTTCGACGGCCGCAAGCAGAGCAGCGACCTGCCGAGTCAGCGCCGCGCCGACTACGGGATCCGCCATTCTCCCCGCGATTCCGGGAAGCCGGATTTCCACCTCGCACGTCAGGTCCGTGCCGCCACCCGCTTCGCGGCACGAGACCGCCAAGCGGAACGCCGGGCCCGGTGCGCCGTCCGAGGACGCGAGTACAAACTCACGTCCGGGCACCCACCGAACAACGTCGGCAACGATCGTGGCGGACGCCTGCCCCTCACCGGGCGCGGCCTCCAGATACACGCGCCGGGGGCCGGCGTCGTCTCGCTCCACGCGCACGCCGCCGACCCGGGGGTCGAGGCCCGCGATGCGCGCCGGGTCGCTGACAAGCGGAAAGACACGGCCGGGCGGCGCCGCGATGTGAACGGTCCGATAAACCGCTGCCATGGCCGAACCTACCTCCACCTCATCAGTTCGAAGGAGCTTGGGAGCGAAAAATCCATTATCCTCATTCTCCCCCGTTCTTCGGCCAAACGGCGGCGCCGGCAGGGCGCGTCGGGGGCCGCATGGCCGGCGGCCCGCGCCCCGAACCCGACGCGGACCACGACCGTGGCGCAATGCTTCGCGGCGGCCGCATCACGCGGCCGCCGCGGCGCGTTCTTATGGACCTTCGGTCAGGGGGCGCTAGCGCTTCTCGGCCGCGCCTTCGCCCTGCACCGGATTCTCAAGACGCCCAAGGCCTTCGATCTCCACGGCCACAGTGTCCCCGTCTTTCAGAAAGACCGGCGGCTTCCGCGTGTACCCGACTCCGGCTGGCGTTCCGGTCGCGATCAGATCGCCCGGCTCGAGCGTCAAGATCTCCGAGATCGCTGCGATACACCGCTCCACCGAGAAGATCAGCTGGCTCGTGTTCGAGTCCTGCAGGACCCGGCCATTCACCGCGGCGGACAGTCGCAGCGCGTCCACCCGCGGCACCTCGTCGCGCGTCACGAGCTCCGGGCCCACCGGCGTCGACCGATCGAAGACCTTGCCGATCAACCACTGGCTCGTCCGCATCTGATAGTCGCGCACGCTGACGTCGTTCAGGATCGTGTACCCGGCGACGTGACCGAGGGCGTCCGCCTCGCGGATATACCGTCCGGGGCGGCCGATCACGACGGCCAGCTCGGCCTCGTAGTCGACCTGGCCGCTGACGCGCGGCACGACGATCGGCGCGCGGTCCCCGATCAGACACGACGTGAACTTCGAAAAGAATACCGGATGCTCGGGGATCTTCATCCCGGTCTCCTCGGCGTGGTCGCGGTAATTGAGACCGACGCAGAGGACCTTGGGCGGCCGCGTGACCACCGGCAGCAGTACGGCCTCGCGGCGCGGGCTCCGCGTCCTGCGGCCGCGGTCCGTCCGCGCGAACGCGATGGCCTCCTCCGCGCGGCGGCGCGCCGCGTCGCCCTCGAACAGGAACGCAGTCACGTTGGGCGGGAGATCGACGTCCGCACGCGCGTGCGCCCGCGGGACCCCGCGGGATGCGAGCAGGCCGGCGTAGGCCGCGTTGAGATCGACGACGTCGGCGCCGTCGACGGCGCCGAGACGCGCGCCGTACGGGGTCGCCATACTCATCAGACGCATCCATACCCCTCCGCGTGAACGGTTACCAAGGCGGTTCGGCGCTAAAGAACTGCGATACCTTCCCCGCGGCTCGCGGGTCAGGAGGCCCGCAGCCGCGGGTCGAGTGTGTCCCGCAGCCAGTCCCCGGTCAAGTTGACTCCGAGCGCCGTCACCGCGAGCGCCGCCCCGGGGAACGTCGCGAGCCACCACGCGAAGAAGATGTAGTTGCGGCCGTCGCTCACCATGCTGCCCCAGGCCGGTGTGGGTGGCTGGACGCCGAAGCCGAGGAAACTGATCGTGGCCTCCGCGATGATGAACTGCGAGATTTGCAGCGTGCTGATCACGACAATTGGGGTCATCACGTTCGGCAGGACGTGCCGCCAGAGGAGACGGGCCGGCCGGGCGCCCACGGCCACGGCGGCCTGCACGTACTCGCGGTGGCGCAGCGCCAGCACCTCGCCCCGCACCACACGGACGTAGAGCGGCCATCCGGCAATCACAAGGCTCACGATGATGTTGCGGAGGCCCGCGCCGATGACGGCGTTGACCACGAGGGCGAGGAGAATGAACGGAAAGCTCAGCTGTACGTCGGCAATGCGCGTGATGACGGCGTCCGGCCACCCGCCCGCGTATCCGGCGACGAGTCCGAGCGCACACCCGATCAAGCCGGCCGCGGCGACGGTCGCGAGCCCGACCGCGAGCGCGATGCGCGCCCCGTAGATGACGCGGGAGAGCACATCCCGGCCCAACTGGTCGGTGCCAAACGGATGTCCCGGCCCCGGCGGCCGCAGCACGGCGCTGAACGACGCCGCGGTGGGATTCGCCGGGGCGAGCCACGCGGCACAGGCGGCCGCGAGCACGATCGCGGTG
>DATEGA010000124.1:0-6044 GCA_035280345.1 bacterium
TGCCCGGGGCCGCGCTCCTTGCGCTGGCTGCGGTGGCGGCCCTGTGCCTGCTCGCGATCGTCCACACCACGAACCTCTACGCCACCCGCGAAGAAGTGTTCCTGATCATCGCGATCGCCACGTTCGCCGTCGGCCTGTTGATGGTGCTGAGTGACGGCGTCAAGGCGCACGTGTTTCTGGCCGGCCTCGCCGCCCTCGCGTGTTGGGAAGCGGTCGAGGGCCTCAGCCAGTACGCGGCGGGCATTCCCACGCCGGCGTACTGGCTGAGCCCGTCGTTCGCCGACATCATCCACACCCGGGTCTACGGGACGCTCGGCGGGCCCAACGTGCTCGCGGGCTTCCTGCTCTTCGGCATCGCCGCCGCGGCGGTGCTCGCGATGTCGCTGCCGGTCCTCCTCCGGCCGCTCGCCGCGGCCGCGCTGGTGGTGCAGATCCTCGCCCTGATGCTCACCTATTCGCGCGGCGGGTACGCCGGGCTCGCGGCGTTCGTCATCACCGCCGCGGTCGCGCTGATTCCGGTCGGCCGGCGGGCCTGGTGGGTCTTGCTGCTGATCGCGGTCGTGGCGGGGGTGGCGGTCGCGCGTCTGCCCGCGGTCAGCCTCCGCGCGCAGAGTCTGGCGCCCGCGCAGGAGGACACCGTCACGAGCCGGCGGTTCATCTGGCGCACGGCGCGGCGCGTGTGGGACGACCACCGGGTCTGGGGCACCGGCCTCGGCACGTTCAACGTGGTGTACTCGGCGTACCGGCCGCCCGACGTGCTCACGACGTACGCGATGCTGAACGTCCCCGGCTCCGCCCACGACGATTACCTTCAAATCTTGGCGGAGACCGGGACCGCCGGCGCCGGCGTCGCCGCCGTGGTGCTCCTGTGGGGGCTGTGGCGCGCGGCGGTCCGCTACCGCGCGGGCGGCACGGAGGACCGGATCTGGCTCGGGACCGCGGCCGCCGCGGCCGTCGGGGTCGGCGTGACCAGCATTGTCGACGAGAACCTCTACGTCATCACGAATTTGACCATGCTGGTCGCGCTGGCCGCCGTCGTCGCCGCCCATGCGGTGCGGAACAGCGCGGGCGGGCTGCGGTTCTGGCAGCGGCTGTTCGTGCTGCCGCTCGCAATCGTCTTCGTCGCGCTGCCGCCGCTGTTGGTGCCGCCGGTCGTGGCGACGGTCTTGCACACCGAGGCCTCGGAACAGGTCGCGGCGCTGCAGTTTCCTAAGGCGGTGAAGACGTTCCTGTCCGCGCTGCCGCTCGACCCTCTGAACAGCGTCATCCCCGTGTACGTCGGCGACCTCGCGGCGGACCTCTACCGTCGGCGGTTGACCACCGATCTCGGCCCGTGGGAGTCGATGCGCGATGTCGCGGCCGCCTACTACCGGCAGGCGAGCGCGGACAACGCGTGGGACGCCTATCCCCGTGCGGAGCTGGGACGGCTGCTGCACGACGAGCACCGCTATCCGGAGGCGATCGCGGCCTTTCGTGAGGCCGTGCAGCTCGATCCGTACGCGCCGCGCTACAGGATGTGGCTCGGCGACGCGCTTCGACTCGCGGGCGACAAGAGCGGCGCCCGGAGCGCGTACGCGGAAGCGGCGCGGCTGTACCCCGTAGAGCTCGTGTTGATCGAACACCACGAGGGCCACAGCGACCGCTACGCGGCGTCCCAGGCGCAGCTCGACGAAACCGAGCGTGCGCTGCGGAGCCTGGGCACGGCCCCGTAGCTGCGCCGACGACGGGCAGATGGCATCCGTCAGATACTTGGTCCGCGACGTGGACGCGGCCGTCGCCTTCTACACCGGACGCCTCGGCTTTGCGCTGCGCCGGCAGTTCGGGCCCAACATGGCGATTGTCGAACGCGACGATCTGACGTTGTGGCTTGCGGGACCCAACGCCTCGGCGTCGCAGCCGATGCCGGACGGCCGCCGCCCCGAGCCGGGCGGCTGGAACCGGTTCGTCCTCGAGGTTGAGGATCTCGACGGGCTCGTGGTGCGTCTCAGGCGCGACGGGGTGCCGTTTCGAAATGAGATCGTCACCGGCCCAGGCGGACGTCAGGTACTGTGCGAAGATCCGTCCGGCAACGTGATCGAACTGTTCCAGCCGGCCTGAACACCACCGGCCCGGATGCCGCGGCGGGGGCGCCCTGGGGCGCCCCGCCGTATTCTTGTGCGGTGTCTTACGCGCCGCCGAGTGCGCGGATGATCTTCGCCGGTGTCACCGGCAGCGAGGTCACGCGCACACCAACGGCGTTGGCGATCGCGTTCACGAGCGCCGCGGCGGTCGGGATGATCGGCGGCTCGCCGACGCCCTTCACCCCGAGGTTGTTGGAGACGGGATCGGGCTGCCCGACGGCCAGCGCCTCGATCTGCGGAATCATCGACTGCCGCGGCATGGCATAGGTGTCGAACCCGAGGTCCATGACCGTTCCGCTCTCCGGGTCGGTGACGTGATCCTCGTAGAGGGCCATGCCGATGCCCTGAATAACGCCGCCGTGGATCTGGCTGACGTACCCCATCGGATTGATGACGCGGCCGACGTCGTGGCACGCCGTGATCTTGATGATCCGCACGTCGCCGGTCTCGGGATCAACCTCGACTTCGGCGATCTGCACGCCCCACGTCCGGATGGTCACGCCGTCCGGGTTCGCGCCGCGGAAGCCCCGGCCGCCGATCGTGAAGTTGTTCATCCGGCCGGTCAGCTCGTGCACCGCAATCTTGCGGTCGGGCACACCGGCCACGGACATGCTGCCCGCTTCGAGCCGGATGTCGGAGGGCGCGGCCTCGAGCACCGACGCCGCCGTGTCGAGGAGGTGCCGGCGCGCTTCTTCCGCCGCCATGCGCACGGCCGGACCGCACGATGCGATCGTCTGACTGCCGGCGGACAGCGGGCTGTACGGGAAATCCGTGTCGCCGAGGAGTACGGTGATTTTCTCGATGGGCAGGGTCAGCACTTCCGCGGCGATCTGCGTGAGCGCGGTCCGGGCGCCGGTGCCGATATCGTGGGTGCCGATGCGCACGTCGACCGTCCCGTCAGGGTTGAGCCGGACCTCCGCGTAGGCGGGGGCGGAGCCGGCGCCGCCCCAGATCTGCGAGGCCATCCCGAACCCACGGCGGGGCGCGCCGGACCGGACGGGCGCCGCCGGCGTCGCCGCGCGCCGTGACCAGCCCGCGGCGTCGGCCGCCATCTTATATGCCTCGCGAAGGAACTTGCTCGAGTAGGGGCGCGCGAGGACTTGATCCCCCTCGGCGTAGTTGCGGAGGCGCAGTTCGAGCGGGTCGATGCCCAGACGGTCGGCGAGTGCCTCCATCGCGCAGTCCAGCCCGACGGTGCCTTCGACGTAGCCCGGCGCGCGAAACGCCGCGCCTGGACCGGTGTTTGTGAAGACGTTCCAGACTTCGGTCCGCACGTTGGGGCAGGCGTACATCTCCTTGGCCGGACCGGCAAGCGGCGAACCGACCGCCCTGTAGGCGCCGAGGCCCGACACGCCCCAATAGTCGATCGCGACGAGCCGCCCGGCGCGCGATGCGGCCAGCCGGATCCGCTGCGCGCTGCGCGGGCGCTTGCCCGCGGCGATGCTCTCCTCCGCGCGGGTGAACATGATTTTCACGGGCCGGCCGAGACGCCGCGCGGCGAGCGCGGCAAGAACCGTGTGCTTCGCGGCCTGGTTCTTGCTGCCGAACCCGCCGCCCATGAACCGGCTGACGACGCGCACGTGGTCGAGCGGGACCTTCAGCGCCGCGGCGACCTGCCGGCGCACGCCGAAGATGTGCGCCGTCGAATCGTAGATCGTCAACCGCCCGCCGCTCCACTCGCAGATCGATCCGTGCGTCTCCATGCTGTGGTGGAGCACGTCCTGCGTCTCGGCGCGCAGCTCCACCGTGGCCGCCGCGCCGCTGAACCCGGCCTCGACGTCGCCGCGCGCGTACCGCTCGGCCGCGCCGCCGAGCACGTTGCCCGCTGCGTGGACCTTGGGCGCGTCCTTCGCCAAGGCCGCCTCGGGGTCCACGACGTGGGGCAGGACCTCATACTCGACGTCGACGAGATCGAGCGCGTCGCGCGCCGCGGCCGCGCTGTCCGCGAAGACGGCGGCCACTTCCTCGCCCGCGTACCGGAGTTCCGTGCCGAACAGCGCGCTCACCCCGTTGTACCATGGGATCCCCGTCGTGTTCAGGTGGGACAGCACGAGACGCACCCCGGGGGCGCGTTCGGCCCGCGCCGCGTCGAGCCGGCGGATCTTCGCGTGGGCGTGCGGCGACCGCAGCATCGCGCCGAAGACCAGACCGGCCGGATAGAGATCCGCGGTATACTGCGCGGCGCCTGCCGCGCGCTCGGCGCCGTCGACGCGCGGCACCGACGTCCCGACGACGCGCAGCGGCTGGTCCGCCGCCCAGATGGGGAGGTCGTCGCCCTCGATGACGACCTCGCGCTCTTCGACCCGCCCCTCGAACTCGATCTTCTGCCTAACGATCTTCGGCATCAGCGGCTCCGCCCGCCGCCCGCGAGCTCACGGGCGGCGTCCTGGATGCGCAGCTGTGTGCCGCATCGGCAGACGTTGCCCTCCAGCGCACGCCGCACCATTTCCTCGGACGGCCGCGGCGTCCGGCGCAGCAGCCCTTCGAGGGCCATGATCTGCCCGGGCGTGCAGAAACCGCACTGCAGCGCATCGTGGCGGACGAACGCGTCCTGGACGGGGGCCAGCGCACCGTCGTGCGAGAGGGACTCGACCGTGTCGACGGCGCGACCCTCCGCCTGCACCGCCAGCATGAGGCACGACAGCACCGGGCGTCCATCGAGCAGCACCGTGCACGCGCCGCAGGTGCCCACGCCGCAGCCTTCCTTGGTGCCGGTGAGGTGCAGGTCTTCGCGCAGTGCGTGCAGCAGGCTTCGGCGCGCCGGCACGCCCAGGGTCTCGGCCCGCCCGTTCACCGTCATGGCGATCGCGCGGGGTGCGTCCGGCATGGAATCGTTCGGCATCAAATCCTCCTACAACGTGGGGATGTGCGTCCCTCGAGGGAACGGGGCCGCTCGCTAGGTTCTGGCCGATCCGCGCACGCTCCTCCGGCGCGTTGCCGGCCGGTGGCGCCGTGCTACACTACCAAACGAGATGACTCGCCGCGTCATGCCCGTCCCAACCGAGATCGCCGACGACCAAGCCGCCCGCGAGCTGCGCATCACGTGGAGCGACGGCCATCTGAGCCGGTACGGTTACCGGCGGCTCCGTCAGGCCTGTCCGTGCGCGATGTGCGTCCACGAGTGGACGGGCGAACGGCTGCTCGACCCGAAGCGCGTGCCCCAAAGCGTGCACCCGAAAGAGGTCGCCCGCGTCGGCGCGTACGCGCTGCGCTTCACGTGGTCGGACGGGCACATGACGGGGATTTACACATTTCCTCTGCTGCGCAATGTCTGCGAGTGCGAGGAGTGCACAAAAGCGCGGGCCGCGCGGGCGCCGGACTAGCGGTCGGAGGCGACGGCGCCGCCCGGCTAAGCGCCGCGCACCGCAAACCGCGCAAGCTTCTCCGGATCGAGGTCGAGGCCCAACCCGGGTCCGTGGGGCAGCGCGATCATGCCCTCCTGCGGCACGGGGAACGGGGCGGTGAAGATCTCCCGCAACGGATTCTCCACGTACACCGTGCCCATGTACTCGTAGGTGAAGAAATTGGGCGCCGCGGCCGCGAGGTGCAGCGACGCGAGGTGCGCGACACCGCCGCTGAAGCCCGTGTGCGGCGCGTAGGCCAGGTTGTGGGCGTGTGCGAGCGCCCACAGGCGGCGCGCCGGCGTGATGCCGCCGATGCGGGCGACCTCCGGCTGCAGCACGTCTACGCAGCCGCGGGCGATCAGGTCGCGGAAGCCGAACAGGCCGAATTCCGTCTCGCCTGCCGCGAGCGGAATGCGGACCGCACGGCGCAGGTGCGCGTACCCATCGAGGTCGTCCGCGGGCACCGGCTCCTCGAGCCATGTGATGTCGAGCTCCTCGATCTGCCGGCCGACCCGTACGGCGGTGCCCACGTCGTAGGCGCCGTTGGCGTCGAACATCAGGGCCACGCCGGGCCCGACCG
>DATEGA010000125.1:0-4729 GCA_035280345.1 bacterium
GCGAACGCTCCCATGAGGCCCGCGACCTCGTCGGCCAGCGGCATCGGCGGCGCGAGCGGCGGCGAGTCCGGGAACCCGCTCACTGCGACGACGCCGCTCATCGCCTCGGCGACTGTTCCGAAACCCGGGCGGTGGCGGTACGGGCCGGTCTGCCCGAAGCCGGAAACGCGCAGCACGATCATCTTCGGATTGACGGCGCGCAGGCGATCCGGTCCGAGGCTCCACCGTTCGAGCGTGCCGGGCCGGAAGTTCTCGACCAGGACGTCGGCGCGGGCCGCGAGCGCGAGTAGCAGTTCCTGTCCGCGCGGCCGGCTGAGGTCGAGCGTCACAGACTTCTTGTTGCGGCCCATGACCTTCCACCAGACCGACTGGCCGGCGACAAACGGGCCCCACGTCCGCAGCGGATCACCGCCGCGCGGATGCTCGACCTTGACGACGTCGGCGCCGAAGTCGGCCAGCATCGACGTGACCGTCCCGCCGGAGACGATGGTCGAGAGGTCGAGCACATTAAGCCCCGCGAGCGGACCGGTGGGCCTGCTCATGAAGCTGTGAATTCCGCGCCCACGCGAGCGGCTCCCTGCCGAAGCGCGGCGGCGGGGCCGCGCCTACTCGACCGGCGTACGCAGGATCGCCTCGCGCGCGGCGCGCGCCGCCCCGCCGAGCGGCGAGTCCGGAACGTCTTCGATCTGCATCAGGATCTCGGCGGCCTGCCACGCCAGCCGCTGCAGATCGCCGTCGGGAATTTCGAACGCGCGTGTCACCTCAGCCCATGTGCGGCCCGATGCCCACGCGGCGACGACCGCGGCGCGCCAGAACGCCGCGGGCGCCTCGTGCGCTTCGCCGGCGAATTCGGCCTCGAGGGGATCGAGCGGCAGCCCGGCCTCTTTGAGCTCTTCGTTGAGCCGAACGACGATCCGGCGCAGCGCGAGCAGTGCGCCGCGCGCCGCCGGCGGAACCTGGAGCGCCGGGCCCCGATGTCCGATATGCAGCGTGCCCGCGCGGTCGTAACGGCGGTAGCCGCTCGAGCGGCTGCCGCGCCCGTAGCCGCCCGGGCCGTGTCCCGGTCTAGCGCGGACGGGCGCCGGACGTTCGGTCCCGAGCGCGCCGCCTACCGCGGCCAGCGCGTCCGGATCGCCGGGCAGCGCACGCGCGCGTAGGGATTCGGCAAGGACCAGCATGCGCGGATGCCGGATGCGGGCGGCGACGCGGCCCCACACGGTCGGCCGCCACTCCGCGTCGAGGTAGCCCCGTCCGCGAAGCAGTTCCGCGCGCCGCCGGAACGGCCGGACCTCACGGTCTTCGAGTCCGGTGAGTTCACGCTCGAGCGCCAGCCGCTCCCGTGCGACCGCGCGCAAATCGGGAAGGCTCGCCAGGCACCGTTCCGTCACGCGGCAGCCGGTGCACGGCATGCTTACGAGGTCCTCGCCGAGGCGCGTGAGTTCCGCGGCCGTGTCGGGCTCGTGGCGCGCCCGCCGCAGGCGCCGCAGTAGCTCGTCGAACCGCTGCCGCGTGGCAGGCCGGTCCCCGCACGGCCGCTCCGTCAGCGGGTCGTGCGGCAGCGCGGTCAGTTCGCGCCGGATCGCGTCCAGTTCGGGCGCCCGCGCGTACGCCGAGAACGACCGCCGCACGAGGCCCTCCGCCTGGGACAGCGTGGTGCGCGACAGCAGGTTGAGCACCTGCGCGTCGCTCGCTGTAAACGAGGAGCGGATCGGCTCCGGCGCCGCGTCGGACAGCGCCAGCCCCTCGTCGGCGTCGTCACGGATCGGGGCGACGATGACGGTGATGCCGAGGGTGTCGCGGCCGCGCCGGCCGGCGCGGCCCGTCATTTGATGAAACTCCGTCGCCGTGAGCGACTCGGGCCCGGCCGGACCGTGCCGGTGGAGGGTCGAGAGCACGACGGTGCGCGCCGGGACATCGAGGCCCGCCGCGAGCGTCGTCGTCGCGCAGACGAAGCGGACGAGCCCCGCCTCGAGCAGTTCTTCGACGCACATGCGCCACGCCGTGAGGTGCCCTGCGTGATGGGCGGCGGTGCCGCTCTGCCGCAGGCCGGGCAGCAGGGGATGCCCTCGGAGCTGGGGGACGCGCCGCAGCCAATCCCCGATGACGCGTTCCCGCTCGTGCTCGCCCGGTGCATGCCGCGTGCCGAGCCGGCGCGCCGATTCGTCGCACTCCCGCCGGCTCGGAAAGAAGAGAATCGCCGGGGCGAGGCGGTGGCGCAGCAGCTCTTCGGTGAGCGTGGGGAGCCATTGGGGGTGGCGACGCCGCGTGTGGATCCGCGCGGGATCGGGCGGATGCAGGCGGCCGTCGCCGTCGGCCAGCAAATACTCGAGCGGCACGGGTCTCGTGTCGAGCGTGACCACCTCCGGCCGCCGTCCCCGCACCGTGGTCATCCAGTCCGCGAGCTGCGCGGCGTTGGGAATAGTCGCCGACAACAACAGGAGGCGCGTGGCCGGGGACGCGAGCAGCAGAATCTCTTCCCACGCCGTCCCGCGTTCCGGATCGGCGAGGTAATGCGCCTCGTCGAGCACGACGACCTCCGGGACGCCGCGGTCCTCACCGTACAAGGCGTTGCGGAGAATTTCCGTCGTCGCGACGACGACCGGTGCGTGCGGATGGAGGCGCCGCTCGCCGGTCAGGAGGCCCACGCGGTCCTGCCCGTACATGCCTTGAAACCGGCGGAACTTCTGATTGGAGAGCGCCTTGAGCGGAGTCGTGTACCAGACTCGCGGCATGCCCGTTGCGGACGGTCCGAGGTCGCCGGGAGACGCGAGCAGCCGGACGATTTCTTGCTCCGCGATCCACGTCTTGCCGCTGCCGGTCGGCGCCGATACGAGGACGTCCCCGCGGCCGAGGGCGTCGAGCGCCGCGTGCTGAAAAGGCGCCGGCGCAAAGGGCGCCGCCGGCGGCTCGCCGAGACCGCGAAGAATCTGCGCGATGCTATTCACAATTCTGCGCCCGGTACAGGAGGCCGATTTTTCGTCGTCGAAGCGCAGGCCGGAAGACAGATCCGGCCCGCGTTCGCGGTACCGCGGAACGTGGTCGACCCCGAGAGGATACGATGGCCCGGCAGACCGGCTTCTCCGCCGACGAAAAGCGGTTCATCGCGAGCCTGATCCGGCAGGTGTGGCGCGCCTGCCAGGGCTTCGTCGCGGTCGTTGTCGAGCGCGGTCCTGGAGAAGCGGTTTACGTGCTCGACAACCTCGTCGACTGGTCGACCGCGCAAACCGCGCGTCTTCGGGCCGCGCCGGGCGGGTCCAAGGTGATCGGGCCCGAGGCGCGGCACGTCGCGGTCGAGTTGCTGCGCGATGTCCGGGCATTCTGCAGTGGCGTCGGTGACCACCTCGGCAACGTCCACCAGACGCTCGACCCCGACGAAGTCGAAGACGAAGCGCTCATGATGATCGAGGGATTTCTTTCCTGGACAACGTTGATGGCGGGTCAGCTCGGCATCTCCCGCAACCTGCGGCCGCAGACGCTCTGGCGCGAGCGCTAGTCGTCGAATCGACCGTTCCTCGGCGTGCATTCTAGCAGACAGGAAGAACCCGGCGAAAGAAATAATAGTTCAACGTTGCGTAGGGGGAGACGCTGAAGTTCACGTCCGCGACCCATCGCCCGAACTCCAAGGAGGTATCAGGTTTGGCCACATGCATCGATCTGTCGAGCGACACGTCGACGAAGCCGTCCCAAGGGATGCGCGAGTTCATGATGCGCGCGCCGGTCGCCGACGAGCAGAAGCTCGAGGATCCGAGCGTCAACGAATTACAAGAACGCGTCGCCGCGCTGCTCGGCAAGGAGCAGGCATGGTATCTGCCCTCGGCGACAATGGCGAACGAGATCGCGGTCATGGTGCACACCAAGCCCGGCGACGAGGTCGTCATCGACCGGACCGCGCACATCGTCAACGCGGAGGCCGGCGGACCGGCGCTGCTCTCGGGGGTCATGATTTACGCGCTCAGCGGGGAGCGCGGCGTTTTCACCGCAGCCGACGTGGACGGGGCGATCCGCAAGGACGATCCGCACTGCCAGCGAACGCGGTTGGTGTCTGTGGAGCAGACGTCGAACGGCGGCGGCGGCACGGTGTGGCCGCTCGCGCGGTTGCGCGAGGTCGCCGAAGCGGGGCGCCGGCACAACCTGCGCACACACATCGACGGCGCGCGGCTCATGAATGCGGTCGTCGCGTCCGGAGTACCGGCGCACGAGCAGGCGAAGGGCTACGATTCGGTGACCTTCTGCCTCACGAAGGGCCTCGGTTGCCCCGTCGGCGCGCTCGTCGCGGGCGATCGGGAGTTTTCGAAAGAGGCTCGGCGCTGCAAGCATTTGCTCGGTGGTGCGATGCGGCAGGCCGGCATCATCGCCGCGGCCGGACTCTACGCGCTGGACCACAACGTGGACCGGCTGGCGGAGGACCACGCGAATGCGAAGATTCTCGCGCGGGGGCTCTCGGAGATTCCGGGGATCCGCATCAGCGTCGAGCACACGGAGACGAATCTCGTGTTCTTCGACACACCCGGGCTCGGCGTGAGCGCCCCGGACGTGGTGAAGCGCCTCGCAGACGCCGGCGTCCGGATGGGGGCCGCGTCGAAGACGCGCGTTCGCGCCGTTACGCACTTGGATGTCTCGCGCGCGGACGTGGAGCGCGCGGTGGAGATCTGCCAGGCGACGCTCGGGAAGGTGAAGGCGGGCGCGCCCGGAGACTAGCACAGCCGCCGCTCGATCGGGACCCACGGCG
>DATEGA010000126.1:0-18137 GCA_035280345.1 bacterium
CAGCGGCTTCATCGGCGCCGTCGCCTCGCGCCCAACGCCGCCCCGCTCAACGGGATACGCGCCGCTTGGCGCGCCGCCGCTTCGGTAGGGGGGCCGCGGCCCGGGCCGCCGTCGACGGGGTGTGACCGGAACGCGCGATCAGCTCTGCGAGGCGACGCACGCTTCGGCCGTGCACCTGCATGCCCTCACGCTCCCTTTGCCGTCGGCGGTCGCGGCGCGCGGCATGGGGATCCGGCGCCGCCTCTCGGCTCACGTCGTGCGGTTCCCCGCCACCGGTCCGAAGCGCGGCACCGGTCAGGCCACGCGCACAGTCACGACGGCGGCGCGCCCTTCGCGAGTCGCCGCGAGCCCCCGGCGCAACGCCGGCCGGACGTCGGCCGGATTCATGACGGCTTCCCCGTGTGCACCGCCGGCACGCGCTTCGGCGGCGAAGTCCGGCACGGGCTCGAAGACGCCGCCCGGGTATCCCGCCGCCGCCGCGTAGCTGTCCGGATAATAGTCACGCAAGCGCCGGTGGCCGGTCGTGTACCGGCCGTTCACCATGACCACCGCGAGATACGGCGCTCCCGCATGCCCCGCGGTCCAGAGGGCGGCTGGCGCCGACCCATACATATAGAAGCCATCGCCGGAGACGAGCACCACGTCGCGCGACGGATCGGCCAGTTTGACGCCGATGGCCGCCCCTGAGGCCCAGCCGCCGGCACTACCACCGTGATTGAACCACGATCCCGGCCGCAGACGGCGGACGTACTCGCGCAGGGGCGCGGCGCCGCTGATCGTCTCCTCGAGCAGCACCGCGTTCTCATCGAGCACGGCGGCCAACTCCGACGCGACCCAGCGCGGATCGACCGGTGTGACCGCGCCGAGGGACGCCGCCCGTCCCGCACGCTGGTCGGCAAGCCCGCTCTGATGTGTCGCACCCGCGGCCAAACGCGCGCGGGCGCGCTCGCGGTGCGCGGGCGTCAGCCGGTCTTCTAGGGCCCGCGCGAGCGCCTCCAAGCCGGCCCCGGGGTCCGCGGTGATCCGCAACGTCCCGGGAAACTCCCACAGCGGCACTTCGAGCGTGATCGGATCCACCGAGAGCCATGCAACCGCGCACTCCGGTCGGGGCGCGTTGGCGTCACCCGGCACCCAGGCCGGCATGCGCCGGTCGAGCAGGAGCAGCGCGTCGGCTTCGGCGAGCGACGGCCCGGTTTCGAACAACGGGTGGTCCGGCGGAAAATTCAGCCGGTCGCGCCATCCCGCATCGGTCACCCACAGCCCAGCCGTCTCGGCGAGCCGGACCAGCGCGGGCACGGTGGCAGGATCCTTGCCGCTGCGCCCGGGGACGATCAGCGGCCGCTCCGCGCGCAGCAGCAGGTCCGCCAGCGCCTCGATCGCGCGCGGATCGGGCGCCGGAGGATACGGCACACCGAGGTACTCGACGGAGGGAAATCGGCCGCCCGTGATCGGCGCCATGCCGGTCTCGCGCGGGATCGACAGAAACACCGGACCCTTCGGCGCGCTCAGCGCCACCTGGATCGCCCGGCTTACAACCAGCCCCGAGTTGTCCTGCAGTTCGAGCCGGTAGTCCCACTTCACGTACGAACGCACGATCTCGCGCTGGTCCCGGCGCTCCTGGACCCAATAGACTGGCCGGTCTCGCCCGCCGCGGGCGGTGCCGGGATATGCGCGCGGCGCACCGCCCGCGGTGATCAGCACGGGGTGCTCCCCGCTCGAGGCGGCGTGGAGCGCAACACCGTAGTTCAGAACACCGGCGTCCGTGTGGACCGCCGTCGCCGCGGGCCGGCCGGTCACCATCGCGTAACCGGTGGCGGCGTTCAGGGCCACGGTCTCGTGCGGCACCGTGATCAGGCGCGGCGATGGCCGGCGCCGCGCCTCGGCCTTGGCGACCGCCTCCTGGTAGAACATCACGTCGGAGCCGGAGTTGAAGAAGAGATACTCAATGCCGCCCGCAGCCATCGCGGCGACGATAACGTCGCCCGTTTCGTCGGCCTCACAGGTGAGCCAGCCCGGCGGCGCGCCCGCGCGCTCAGCCGCGCCGGGGCCGAGCGACTCTCGCGACTTCACCCGACGACGTCCCGGAAAACGCGCAGGTAGTTCAGTCCCAGCACCTTCCGTAGTTCGGCCTCAGTAAACCCCCGCTGCGCCAGGCAGACCGTAAGGTTCGGCCAGTCGCGGAAATCTTCGAACCCGTTGAGGTGATAGTCCCGGGTGAGGCGGTGCTCCTCGGTGCGGAAGCCGTCCCAATTGAAACCGTTGGCGCGGCGCTTCGCCATCTCCGGCGGGTACAGAATGAGCGATTCGGTGCCGGGCCCGGGACCAGCCTTGTCGGTGCCGATCCCCACGTGGTCGATGCCGCAGACGTCGACGAGGTGCTCGATGTGCGCGGCGAAGTCGTCGAGGGTCGGCTCTTTCTTGTCCGAGATGAACCCCGGGATCACGACCACGCCGAAGTACCCGCCGCGGTCGGCCACCGCCCGCGCCAGCTCATCGGTCTTGCCGCGGTCGTGGTAGCAGACCGCCTTGCTGCTGGAATGCGAGACGATCACCGGCGCGGTCGAAATCTCGAGCGCGTCCCAGCCCACCTGTTCGCTGCAGTGGCTGACGTCGACGAGGGTCCGGAGGTCGTTGAGCCGCCGCACAACCTCGCGGCCGTAGTAGGAGAGGCCGCCCTGGTTCGTCTCGGTGCAGCCGTCGCCGACAAGGTTTCGCAAATTATAGGTCAGCTGGACCATGCGCACGCCGAGGTTGTGGAAGTGCGCGATCCGGTCGAGCGAGTCAGCGTAGGACACGGTGTTCTGAAAGTCCAGCACGAGCCCATGCTTGCGCGTCGCCTGGGCGCGCTCAATGTCGGCGGCCGCCCGGCACAGAACCAGTTCGCCGTCGAGCGCATCGACGACGGCGTGCGCCTGGGCGAGCCGCCGGTTGGCCATCTCGTACGACTCGCTCATCCGGTGCGGGCCGGAGTACGTGCCGCACGCCACCGTCACGCCCGAGGTGTGCCACACCTCGAGGAACTGTTCGCGCGCGGCCGACGACGTCAGCAGTTCCCGCTGCGCGAGGTCGACGAGGATGGGGTGCGCCTCGTCGCGCGCGAGCCCGCGGGCGCGCAACTCGTCGAGCGCGGCGCGCATGCGCTCGGTGAACAGCAGCCCGGTCGTCGCCGGCGGTTGCTGGCTATCGATGACCAGCGCCTCGTGGTGGAGCGCTCTCGCTTCGTCCGGCGTGAGGGTGGGACGGGACCGCGGCATCGCAGACACCTCCGAAGAACATGCGAGGCACGCCGGCGAAACCCGTCGGAATGCCGCGGGCGTCCACTTCTCTTCGCCGCGACGGCGGCCCTTCGTCGGCCGCGCGCAGGGCGGAGGCACCGGGAACGGACGCGCCAAGGACCGACCGTGACCGGCATGGTATCACACGGCATGAGACGACACCGGCAAGTCCGCGCATCACGGCGGCCCTCGCGGCGCAGCCGCGCCGCGGCCGCGAGACCCCGCTCCGCACGACGGGAGAGCGCCGCGCCCCGCTCACCGTCTCTCGCCGAGGTGTTGAAGTTCCAGGTCAAGTCGACGGCGGCGCTCCGCGCCGTGAAGATGCCGATGGCCGTCGAGCCGTCGTTCGTCTTCAAACCGTAAGCATTCGCCATCGCTCTTCACGGCATAGCGCCAGCGAGGTCTCGATGGATAATCCGCTGTTCGCGACGATCGGCGAACTGCACGACGGCCTGCGCCGCAAAAAGTTCTCGTCGGTCGAGCTGACCCGGCTCGCGCTCGACCGTCTGGAGTCGCTCGGGCGTTCACTCAACGCGACGGCCACGATTCTGCGCGAACGGGCGCTGCGGGAAGCGCGGGCGGCCGACAAGACACTCGCGCAGGGCCGCGGCACCGCGCTCACCGGCATTCCGTACGGCGCGAAGGATTTGCTCGCGGCACGCGGCGGGCCGACGACCTACGGCGCGCCGCCGTGGGCCCGCCAGGTACTGCCGTTCGACGGGGCCGTGATCGAACGTCTCAACGCGGCGGGTGCTGTACTGGCCGCCAAACTCGCAATGATCGAACTCGCGGGCGGGGGCGGGTACCGGTGGCCGTCCGCCTCGCTTCAGGGGGCAACCCGCACGCCCTGGAATACGCAGCACTGGTCCGGCGGCTCCTCGAGCGGCACCGGCGCGGCCGTCGCGGCCGGGCTCGTCCCGTACGGCATCGGCTCCGAAACGTCGGGGTCGATCCTCTCCCCCTCGTCGAACTGCGGCGTGACCGGACTCCGGCCCACCTACGGGCTCGTCAGCCGGCATGGGGCGATGGCCCTGTCGTGGACGATGGACAAGCTGGGGCCGATGTGCCGGACGGCCGAAGACTGCGGCATGGTCCTTGAAGGAATCGCGGGCGCTGATCCGCGCGACCCCGGCACCGCCGGCCGGTCGTTCCGGATGGGGCCGGTACGGCGGCCGCTGCGCTCGCTCCGCGTCGGCTACGCCATCGAAGACTTCGAGACCGCCGAGCCGACGGTCCGCGCGGCGCTGCACCGCGCCCTCGACACTTTCCGAAGCCTCGGGGTGCGGATGTCGCGCGCGGTGCTGCCGCCGCTGCCGATCGACTCCGTCGCCCGAACGATCATTCGAGTTGAGGGCTCCGCGTCGTTCCAAGACCTGATCCGGAGCGGCCGCATGCGTCTCTTGGCCGACCAACGGCAGGCGATCGGCCTGCGCGCCGGCACGCAGATCAGCGCGGTAGACTACATCAGCGCCATGCGCATCCGCCGCCTACTGCAAGACGAGTTCACCAAGCTGTTCCGGCGCGTCGATGTCCTCCTCGCGCCGGCGCGCCCGCGGCCGGCGCATCGGATTGACGAGCCGATCGACGCTGAGTGGCGGCCGGTCGGCGCGAAGCGCCGCGGGCCGGGCGGGATCACTGTGGTCGCGGGCAACGCCGCGATCACGCCCGCCGGCAACCTGGCGGGGCTGCCGGGCCTCGGGGTGCCGTGCGGCTTTAGCACGAAGGGGCTGCCGATCGGAGTGCAGCTCGTCGGGCGGCCGTTCGAGGAATCGACGCTGATCGCGCTCGGCGCCTCGTACCAGGACGTCACGGACTGGCACCGGCGCATTCCGCCGGGGTGCGCTTAAAGCGTGCCTTCGGCCCGGGCGCGGGCAAGCGTCGCAAACACCTGCGCGCTCACGTGGATGCCGTCATAGTACCGCTCGAGGCTGAGGTTCTCGTCCGGACTGTGGTTGTTCTCGTCGGCGTTGGCGTACGGCACGTCGATGTGGGCGATACCCAGCACGTCGGGCCAGACCGCGTTCGGCAGGCTGCCGCCGCTGGCGAGGTTCAGCACGGGCTCGAGATGCCGGCAGTCCTTAATCGCCCTGGCGATCACGGGGATGGCCGGATGGTCCGGCGGGGTCCGGGTTGCCTCCATCGTCGTTGATTCGCGGAGCTCGACCGTGACGCGCGGATCGACCTTCGCCGCGTGCCGCTTCACTTTCTCGAACACGTCGCGAATCCGCTGGTCGACGACGAGGCGGACATCGATCCGGCACTCCGCGCGGGCAGGAATGATCGTCTTGCCGCCCGGCCCGACGTACCCGCTCGCAAACCCCTGGATGTTGAAGTACGGTTCGAGCGTGATGCGCCGCCAGTAGGTCGGCCCGTCGATCGCGAGCGGCGGCATTCCCATGGTCTCGCCGAACGTCTTGGGGTCGAAGTCGAGCGATGCAAGGATGCGCTCCTCGACGGGGCCCACCGGCCTCACGTCGTCGTAGAAGCCGTCGACGAGGACGCGGCCCTTCGAGTCCACCATCGTGGCAAGCAGATGCACGAGCATCCATACCGGATTCGGCGCCACCCCGCCCTTGTTGCCGGAATGGTTGTCGCGATCTGCGCCGTGCGCGATGAGGCGCATGCCGAGCATGCCGCGGTTGCCGAGCGAGATCACGGGCCGGCCCGACGGATGGAGCCCGCCGTCGGAGATGTACACGAGGTCGGCCGCCAGCATCTCCTTATGCTGTGCGGCGAAGATGCCCAGGCTCGGAGAGCCGGATTCTTCCTCCCCTTCGAAGACGAACTTGAGGTTGATCGGCAGCTGTCCCGCGGTCTCGAGCCACGCGCGCGCCGCGAGCACGTGGGCGATCAGCTGCCCCTTGTTGTCGCCTACCCCGCGGCCGTAGATCCGGCCGTCGCGGACCGCCGGCTCGAAGGGAGGCGACTGCCAGAGGTCGAGCGGCTCCGGCGGCTGCACATCGTAGTGGCCGTAGCAGATCAGCGTGAACGCTTTCGGGTCGCGGATGAGGCTCGCGTACACGACGGGCTGTGTCGGCGTCTCGATGATGCGGGCCGGGATGCGGTATTCGGAGAGGATGCCGGCGAGGAGTCGCGCGCACTCGCGGACCCCGGTGTTCTGCGCGCTGATGCTGGGCTGGCGGACCAGGCGAACCAGCGTGTCGAGTTCGTCCTTGCGGTGCTCGTCGATGTAGGCGTGCACCGGCTTGGTGGACATTCGCGCCTCCTCAGCCATTGGGGTGGGCACCGATCTCCCGGAACCGCGCGTACAGACGGTCTCGCGAAACGACCACCTGGACCGTCCGGCCTTCGCCGATCTTTTCGCGGCTGTTGTGGGCTTCGACGCGGCAGTGGATGCGCCGGCCGTCCACGCGCTCGAGCACGGCCCGTGCCCGCACGCGGTCGCCCACCGCGGTCGGCGCCGTGTGCACGACGTCGATCGCGTACCCGACCGCATCCTCTCCGGATTCGAGGAACGGCAGGATCACCTTGCGGCCGGCCTCCTCCATGTGCTTGACCATCATCCACGTCGCGTACACAGGGTGGACCGAGCCGAGCTCGTCGAAGTGCACCGCCATTGCGTCGGTCACGGTCAGCTGCACTTCCGCGGTGGTGCCGGGAACCAGGCCCTCGCGCATGATCGCCCCCTGCGCGGATTCTAGCATGAACGTATGCGGTGAACGACAGAGGCCGGGGCTCTGCCCCGGCCTCTGTCGGCAAAGCGTACGGCCGTCGCTGGCTCAGTACGCCGCGGTGGCGCGGATCCGCCGCGCGACGTTATCTTGACTCACGAACAGATCGACCCGGTCCCCCGCCCGAAGCGCCCCGATGGCCACCGAGCCGCCGGCGCCGTTCCGGTCGATACGCGTGATGCTGGTGGAGGACGTGACGGCGTACCGCGACACCGTCCCGTCGTGGCCCACCACGATCTGACCCGGGGCGCGGGGATCAACCGGCAGCCGCACCGCGATGATCGTGCCGATCACGTGCGTGGCGGCGGGGCCGTAGTTTTGAGAAGGCGGCACCGTGCCGGGCCCGTACGCCTGCGACGGCGGGATCGCCGCGCCGTTGGTGGCGATCGCGACGATGGAGGTATTGGCGTCCCAGTTCACGTTCGCGCCGAGTGTTTGGCTGACGAACCGCAGGGGGACCATCGTCCGGCCCCCCACCAGCATCGCGGGCACGTCCATCGCGGCGGGCCGCCCGTTGATCATCGCCTGCGTATTGCCGATTTGCAGGGAGACGCTCGTCGCGCCGCGCTGCGCGAGCACGGTCTGGGTCTGGTCGTCCCAGCCGACGGTTGCACCGAGCCGCTCAAACACGCCCCGCAGCGGGACGAGCACGCGGCCGGCGGCGATCTGCGGCGGAACGTCAAACGCCACGGGCTGGCTGTCGACATAGACCCGCACGTACGGCGCCGGGATCTGGGCGCTACCCGGGAGCGCACCGGCGGCCAGTACGACGGCGAGCAGCACCGCCGTACCGGCGAAGGTGTTGCGCATCTCACGCATACGATCACTACCTCCTGTCTGTGTCGCGAGTTGCCACCGGAAACGACGGAGGGGCGCCCGCGGGCGCCCCCCTTCGCCGAATCATTGTCTTTAATTACCCGAACCGTCTAGCTGCGAAACCTCGGGTCGAGCACGTCGCGCAGTCCGTCGCCCAGGAGATTCACCGCGAACACCGCGGCCATGATCGCCAGCCCGGGAAAGAACGCGACCCACCACGCGCGGGCGAGAAACTCCCGGCCTTCGGCGAGCATGTTGCCCCACTCCGGCGTCGGGGGCCGGACCCCGAGGCCGAGGAAGCTAAGCGCCGAGCCCGTGATGATCGCGCCGGCGATGCCGAGGGTGGCGATGACGGCGAGCGGGGCGGTCACATTCGGCAGGATGTGACGCACGATAATCGCGCGGTCGCGGCTGCCGACGGCCCGGGCCGCGAGTACGAACTCCTGCTCCTTCACGCCCAGCACGGCCCCCCGCGTGATGCGGACGTAGTCCGGGATCGCGGAAATGCCCACCGCGATCATGAGATTCGTCAGGCTGCTGCCGAGGGTCGCGATCACCGCGAGCGCGAGCAAGATCCCGGGAAACGCCTGCAGCAGATCCATGGTGCGCATGATCACGGCCTCGATGCGGCGGCCGGCGTAACCGGCCAGGAGGCCCAGCGTCACCCCGCAGGCCGCGGCGATGCCGACCGAGACGATGCCGACGGTCAGCGACAGCCGTCCCCCCCACAGCACCCGCGACAAAACGTCGCGCCCGAACCGGTCGGTCCCCATCAGATGCGCGGCGCCCGGCGCATCGAGCGGCGCGCGCAGGTTCGCCTTGAACGGCGCGTACGGACTAAGCCACGGCGCCAGGACCGCACACAGGACCACGATCAGGAAGAGCGTGCCGCCGATGACCACACTGGGGTGACGCAGCAGACGGCGGACCGCGAGGCGCGCGGGTGTCGAGGCGCGGGCGCCCGATCCGCCGGCGGCGCCCGCCGGGCGGCTAGCCGTAGCGGATGCGGGGATCGACGGCGGCATAGGCAATGTCGACTAGGAGATTGACGGCCACGTAGACGACGGCCGCAACCAGGACGGTACCCTGCACGAGCGGGAAATCACGGCTCAGGATCGCGTCGACCGCGAGCCGGCCGAGTCCTGGGCGCGAGAAGATCGTCTCGGTCACGACCGCCCCGCCAAGAAGCGCGCCGAGCTGCAGCCCCAGCATCGTGATGACCGGAATTAGGGCGTTGCGCAGCGCATGCCGCCAGACCACCAGCCTGCGGGACAGCCCTTTCGCGCTCGCCGTGACGATGTAGTCTTGCCGCAGCACGCCGAGCAGGCCGGAGCGCACCAGGCGCGCGAGCACCGCGGAGGAGATGAGGCCGAGCGCCGTGGCCGGCAGGATCAGGTGGTCCAGCCCGCCCTCGCCGGTCGCAGGGAACCAGCCGAGTGTGAACGAGAAGAGCATCAGCAGCAGGAGGCTCGAGTAGAATACCGGCATCGAGACACCGAGGATCGCCACGGCCATCGCCGCGGTGTCGAGCCACGTCCGGTGGGCGAGGGCCGCCACCACCCCGAGGGCGAGCCCGAGAACCACCGCGAGCCCCAGTGCCGTCAGCGTCAGCTGCACCGTCGCGGGCAGCACCTCGAGGATGCTGTCAAGCACCGGGCGCTGGCTGCGAAGCGCCCGGCCGAGATCCCCTCGCAGGAGGTGCGCCGTGTAGTCTTCGTACTGCGTGAGGAGCGGCCGGTCGAGACCGAGTTGGTGGCGGATCTCGGCCGCCTGCTCGTCGGTCATCGGCTTGTCGCCGGCGAACAGCAGCACGGGATCGCCCGGCACCAGATGCAGCATCAGGAACGTGACGACCGTGATGCCGACGAGCACCGGCACGGCCTGCAGTGCCCGTTGCGCGATGTACCTCAGCATGCGGCCGCCGCCGTCACCATGCCGCCGGCCCGGTGCGACGAGACGAGGATCCGGCTCCTAGCGGCGCACCTGCATGTCGTACATCCAGACGTACGACGCCAAGGCGTCGATCGAGTCGCCCGAGACCTCGGCGCGCTTCGCGTTGTATGTGATCGTGTCGATCAGCGGCACGCAAATCGCCTCGCGCAGCACGCGCTCCTGAATCTGCTTGTACAGATCGATGCGCTTGGCCTTGTCGATCGTCGCCGCCGCCGCCTCGAGCATGTGGTCCACTTCCGGCACCTGGTAGCGCGCGCGGTTGAACGCGTTCACGTTCGCCGAGTGGAAGAGCGTGCGCAGCACGTCGGGATCCCCGTACGAGAACCACATGAAGTTGATGTCGTACTTGTTCTGGCTGACCTGGGCGCGGAACGCCGCCCGCTCGAGCGCGTTGATTTGCACGTCGACGCCGACATCGCGCATGCTGGCCTGGACCGCTTCGGCCATCGCCTTGTCACGCGTCCGGCCGATGATGAGGAAGTTGACACTGAGCTTCTGGCCGCCCTTCTCGCGGATGCCGTCCGCGCCGGCGCGCCATCCGGCCTCCTCGAGCACCTGCTTGGCCCGCGCCGGATCGTACTTGTACATCTTCTCCGTCGCCGGGTCGTAGCCGAGGGTTGGCCGCATCAACGCGCTGTACGCGGGTTTCATCAGGCCGTTGAACACGGTCTTGTTGAGGCCTTCCCGGTCGACGCCCCACTCGAAGGCGCGCCGCACGGCGATGTCTCGAATCTGCGGGGAGCCGGTCACGTTGAGCAGCAGGACCCAACCGGACCCCGGCTGCGCCTTCTCGATCACGCTGAACCGCTTGTCGGCGCGCATCGCGGCGATCTCGAGGGGATCCGCGTCGTTGATGTACTGGGTCTCGCCGCTCTTCAGCGTGCCTGTGCGGACGGAGGCGTCGGGAATGATCTTGAAGACAAGCTGGTCGAGGTACGCCGGACCTTTGTGCTTGAAAAGGGAGGACGGCCACGCGTAGTCGGGGTTGCGGGCGAGCGTCACGTGATCCTTCGCCACATACTCCTTGAACATGAACGGCCCGGTGCCCACGGGATGCCGCGCGAAGTCGGCGAGCCCCATCTTCTTCACCGCGGTGGGCGACACGATGCCGAGATAGCCGTTGAGGTTGGTGAGCAGCGGCGCGTAGCCTTCCTTCATGACGATCCGCGCCGTGGCGTCGTCGACCACCTCGGTGTGGTCGTAGGGACCGAGCTGATCGTGCGACTGGCCGGCCTTCGTCTCCGGCGCCACGACCCGATCCATCGTAAACTTCACCGCGTCGGCGTTGAACGGCGTGCCGTCGTGGAACTTCACGCCGCGCCGCAGCTTGAACGTGTACACTTTGGCGTCGGGCGAGATCGACCACGACTCCGCGAGCGCCGGCACGAACCGGCCGGGCGACGGCTCCCACACGAGCGGCTCGCAGACGTTTAGGGTGATCCTGATCACCGAGTCGAAGTTCGTCACCTGCGGATCAAGGGTGTCGTCGAGATCGGTGCCGCCCACCGTCAGCGTGCCGCCGGCGGCCGCGGCTTCCGCCGCGGTGCTGCCGAGGCCGCGGAGCAGCGGAGCGTGCAAACCGAGCGCCGCCGCCCCCGCCATCGCTCCCGCACCGCCGAGCAGCCGCCGCCGTCCGAACCGAGCCATTCGCGCCATTTCGAGGTCCCCCAGTCAGAAGCGTCTCGAGATCACGACCGGCCGCCGCCCACGGGCGGTGCGGCCCGGCACTCTTTCACGGCGCAGAGGCCGCCTCCTCCGCGGGGCGGGCGCGGCTACGCGCCGGCAGCCAAGAGGTCCGCCGCGCGGGCCACGGGGATCGATCCGCACGCCAGCAGCCGGTCGTGGAATCCGCGCAGGTCGAAGGCGGCGCCCAGGCGCGCCGTCTCTTCGCGACGCAGCGCGTGGATGCGGTCGACGCCGAGCATGTACATCATCGCCGTTCCCGGAAAGAGCGAGTTCTTGAGGGCTTCTCCGCGCGCAGCGCCCGCATCCATCGCGCCGCGCGACGTGTAGGCGGCCGCGGCCTGTTCGAGGATCCACTCGCCGGAGTGCACCGCGACGTCGGCGAGCGCGCGCAGCGCGATACGCAGCCGCGTGTGCGCCTGCGCGACCCGCTCCAGCGGAGAGAGAAAGCCGATCTCCTCCATCAGGTCGACCGCGTAGCAGGCCCAGCCTTCCGCCATCGTGCCGCCGCAGAACATCGCGATCCGCGACGCGCAGTCCACCGCGGCGATCCGACCGACCCGTGACGGCGCCCGGTAGGCCCACCAGTTCTGGACGTGATGGCCGAGGCCGGCGTGGTGGATCACGTGATTGAGCGAGATCGCGGCGTCGTTGGCGGCCCGCAGGCGGCGGGTCTGTTCGTCCGCCGGCAACTCCGGTTCGACCGGCGTGACAAGGTAGTCCACGACCGGTACACGGTCGAACGCCGCCGGCGCCCGGTAGGCGAGAAAATACAGCGACGGCGCGGCCTCGCGCGCCCAGCGCGGCCGCGGCACAAACCGGATCGGATAATCCGGCCAGGTCACCAGGCGGTGTTCGTCGGCCGCGCGGCGTGCCGCATCCCACACCTCCTGGTACCGAGCGTAGTAACGCTCCGCCGGCGGGTGATGATTCGCGAGGCTCGCCAGCGCGGCCCGCCAGTCGGCAAACCCGGCGTCGGCGGCTCGTTCGCGGAGCGCCGCCTCGGCCGCCTCCGCCCGCGCCTGTGCGACCCGGCGCACTTCCGTGGCCCGGAGTGTTACGCCGTGACCGCGGCGCATCAGCAATTCGAGCGCCGCCTCGCCGCAGGCGTATGCCGCCTGCTCGGCGGGCCGGACTGTTGTTTTCAGATGCTCGCGGAACAGCGCGAAGGCCGCGGCGGCCTGAGCCGCCGCGGCCCGGAGGCGCTCCGGATCCACGCCGTGGGCCGCCACCTCCTCGTCGGCGATGAACGTTTCGATGCCGCGCTCGAGCAGCACTCCGGCCGCCGCGCACTCTCGGACCGCGCGGTCGATCCACGCCGCCGGCGCCGACCGCAACCTGGCCCGGCCTTGCTCGAGAAACGCGGGGATCGACGCCATCCGCGCGGCCGCCGCCTCCGCGCGCCGGGGCAGCGGGGCGAACGGCCGCAGCAAGAGCGCGATGACGCTGAAAATCGCCTCGCCGGTGTAGACGCAGGGGTTGCCGCGGGGGCCGTGCGGCGCCCCGCGCTCCCACATCTCGATTTCGAGGAATCCTACGGCGAGGTCGCGGTCCAGGGCCTCGACGAGTGACGCGGGCTCATCGGGAAGATCGCGGAAGCGGCGCAGCAACTCCCGCATCTCCGCCTCCGCGGCGGCGAGTCCCGCATCGGAGTAGTCCGGAAGCCGGTCGTCCCAATCGTGCACGCCGATGAACGTCGCGTTTACCGGGCGTGCCCGGTAGTACGCGTCGAAGAAGGCATCGACCGTGAAGCGCAGCGCGGGCGCCGCGCCCGTCACTCGCGCGGAAGCGGCAGGTCGATCCACCGGCGCTCGCGCACCGACAGGTCGACCGCGTTGATCACTTCCTGGACGCGGGCGCCGTCGAAAAAGTTACCCTGGCTCTCCTCGCCGCCTGCGGCGATTTCGTCGACAAAGTTGCGGATCAGGTTCGTGTAGAACAGCGTCCGCCATTTCTCCCGCGGGTGCCCTCCGGCCGGGTAAAAGTGCTTGGGGACCTCGACTTCGCGGAACTCCACCTGGTCCGGCGTAGCGATCCGAATCGTTTCGGCGATGCCGTTCTCCTCGACCAACCGGCAGATGATCGCCCCGGTCTGGCCGTAGATCCTGGCCTCGACGCCCGGGTAGTTGCCGATCGTGACGTAGCCGGTTTGGATCGACCCGATCGCACCGTTGCCGTACTCGCCGATGAAGACGTCGCCGTCGTCGATGTTCATCCGCATCGTCTGTCCGGTCGCGCGGACCATCCGCTCCGGGATGAAGTTGCGCATCGTCCCGACGACGCGGCTGTAGTCTGAGCCGACCCACCACTGGCCGATGTCGATAATCGGCGCGCCGTACCCCTCCAGCGACGAGACGTGCAGCACGGCCGGGTCCCAAGAGGGATCGACCTGCCGCAGCGGCGTCGCGGGGCTGAGCCACTGCGAGTTCTGCTCGTAGCCGTTAAAGATGAACGGCGTCCCGACAAAGCCCTCGTCGATCAGCGACCGCGCGTACTGCACGCCGGGGCTGTAGCGGAAGGTGAACCCGAGCTTGGTCTTGAGGCCCTTCCGCTTCGCCAGTTCGGCGGCGCGCAGCGTGTCGCGGAAGTCGTAGGCGACCGGCTTCTCGCAGAGCACGTGCTTGTCGGCCTCAATGGCCGCGACCGCGAGCTCGTGGTGCGTGCGCGACGGGGTCACCACGTCCACGACGTCGACGTCCGCGCGCGCCACGGTGGCGCGCCAGTCCGTCGTGGCGGTTGGGATGTCGAACTCGCGGGCGCACGCCTCCGCCCGATCCGCCTCAACGTCGCACACCGCCACCACGCGGCAGCGCGGGTCGCGCTTCCATCCCGGGATGTGAGCGCCGGCCGCCCAGCGGCCCGCGCCGAGCACGGCGACGCGCAGTTCCGACAGTGGAGGAGTCATGGGAGTTCGGTTCTGGAGCGGCGCGGCGACAGCCTGCCGACCGCACGGGCCGGATACACGGCCCGATACACACCGGCGCCGGGCCCTCAAAGGGAGCCCCCGTCGGCCCGCCGAACCTGAGCGGCGCTCTGCTTCAGGTCACCAGACACGGAGGGGGAGTCTTGATGCGTCCGATCGGCCGCTGGCTCGTCTCCGCGTTCGTCGCGCTCGTTTTGACCGCCACGCCCGCGCTCGTACTGGGCGCCCCTAGCGGCGCGCCGACCTTTACGTACGCCCGTGTCGGGGAAACGGAAACCCTCGACCCGGAGAGGACGACCGCGGTCGCGTCGGCGGAAGCCGACTTCCTCATCTATGACACGCTCGTGTCACTCGACACGGACTACACGTACAAACCGTCGCTGGCCGAAAAGTGGGCCGTCTCCCCCGACGGCAAGACCTACACATTTACGCTGAAAAGCGGCGTGCGCTGGGCGTCCGGGAAGCCCTTCACGGCCGCGGACGTCAAGTACACGTACGACCGCTGGCGCACGCTCAAAGGGTCGCCGTCCTCGTTTGCCATCTCGGCGATCGACACGGTGGACGCCCCCAATCCCCAAACCGTGGTGCTCCACCTCAAAACGCCCTTCTCAGTGTTGCTCGATGGCCTGGCCGGCCCGTTTGGGAGCATCCTAAATCCGGACGCGGTCAACAAAGCGGGAGACGACTACGGAACGGCGGCCGGCAAGGTCGACGGAACCGGGCCGTTCATTGTGCGCGAGTGGGTCCGCAATGACCGGATGGTCCTCGACCGCAACCCCAACTACCGGTGGGGCCCGCCTGTCTACGCCAACACCGGCCCGGCGCACCTCGGTCGGGTGATCTTGAAAGTCATCACCCAGGACGCGCCGCGCCTGGCCGCGGTCGAGGTCGGCGATGCGCAGTTCACGCCATCCGTGCCGCCACAAGAGGTGGACCGGATCGTCAAAGAGGGCAAGCTGCAGATCATCCGCTACCAGGACCTCAACACCGAGTTCATCGGTTTTAAGACGGGGCGCAAGCCGCTCGACGACCTAAAGGTCCGCCAGGCCATTAACTACGGCGTGAACAAGCGCGAGATCGTCTCCGGCGCGTACTACGGCCTCGGTGCGCCGGCGGATGAAGTCCTGATGCGGCAGGTGCCCGGCTACTGGAGCGGAGTCGAGAAGATCGCGTACGGCTACGATCCCAGCCGGGCCAAGCGGATGTTGGACGAGGACGGCTGGAAGCCCGGCCCCGGCGGGATTCGCGTGAAGGACGGCAAGCCGCTGTCGGTGCTGTTCCTGTGGACCCCGGGCCCGGAGGCCAACTCGATCGTGCCGCTCGTCCAGGCAGAACTCCGCGGGATCGGCGTCGACATACGGCCGCGGCAGCTCGAGCTGACGGCGTTCTTCGCCGCGCTGCGGGCCGGCGAGCACGATATCTTCCTCATCGGTGTCCAGTACACGACGGCCGACGTACTCTACTTCTATTTCAAGAGCACACAACGTCCGGCGCCGAACCGGTTCGACTGGGCGGACCCGGAGACGGACCGTCTGCTGGACATCAGCCGTACGAGTACCAGCGCGCTGGAGCGTGCGGCCGCGTACCAGAAAGTTCAGGAGATCGTCGTCCAGAACGCGCTCTGGGTGCCGCTCGTACACGCCAAGCGCGTCGTGGTCGCGTCCAAAAACCTCGTGGTGCCAAAAATCTACAACGCGAACCAACTGTACAAAATGCTCGATCTCGACCTGAAGTAACGCCGGGCGAAACAGCGCCCCGCCGGGAACCATGGCCGCGTATCTGACAGGCCGCCTGCTCCAGACTGTGCCGGTGCTGGTGGGCGTGTCGGTGCTGGTCTTTCTGATCTTGCACCTCACGCCGGGGAACCCGGCGCTCTTCGTCGCCGGCCCCGACGCACCGCCGGAGGTCGTGCGCGACATCGAGCGGTCGTTGGGCCTCGATCAGCCGCTCTACGTGCAGTACACCCGGTACATGAGCCGCCTCGTGCGCGGCGACCTGGGCCGCTCGATCCAGGCGCACGACCCGGTGCTCGATCATCTCGTCGCGACGTTCCCGGTCACTCTCGCCCTCGCCTGCGTCGGGGTCCTCTGGACGGGGCTCGTCAGTGTACCGATGGGCATTCTCGCGGCCTACCGGCGAAACTCGGCGCTCGATCTCGCGACGATCTTTGCCGTTCTCGCGGGCAACGCGATGCCGGTCTTCGCGATCGGGCTGATCCTCCTGTACATTTTCGCGATTCACCTGCGGTGGTTCCCGCTCACGGGGTACCAATCGCTCGCGACCTTCGACGGCTGGCGCCACATCGCGCTGCCAGCGATTACGGTCGGCAGCGGCGTCACCCCGCTCCTCACGCGTCTCACCCGCTCGTCCATGCTGGAGGTGCTGAACCAGGACTACGTGCGAAGTGCCCGCGCGAAAGGCGTCCGCGAAGCGGCGGTGGTGATCCGCCACGGCTTCCGCAACGCGCTGCTGCCGGTGATCACGGTCATCGGCCTCCAGTTCGGGTTTCTGCTGAGCGGGGCCGTGATCACCGAAAGCATCTTCTCGCTGCCGGGGATGGGCCGGCTGGTCGTGACGGCGATCCAGGCGCGCGACTTTCCGGTGGTGCAGGGGGCGGTACTGTTCTTCTCGCTCACTTTCGTGTTGATCAGCATCCTCGTCGATCTTGCCTACGCCGCCGCCGATCCACGCATCCGCTACGGCTGATGGCCGCGGCGAGGGGGACCGGCATCGAGATCGCCGCCGCGGCGGGGCAGCCCGGCGGCCTCGGCGCCCGCCGGCTGCGATCGTCCCGCGGGACGCTCGCCCGACGGTTGCGACGATCGTGGCAGGTGAAGATCGGCGGCACGATCGTCGTCCTGATGATCGTCGTGGCGGCGGCGGCCCCCTTGCTCGCCCCACTCGACCCGACGATTCCCGACATTCTGCACCGGTTCCAGGGGCCGTCGCGCGCGCACTTCTTCGGCACGGACAGCCTCGGACGCGACATCTTCAGCCAGGTCGTCCACGGCAGCCGCATCTCGCTCACGATCGGCCTGATTTCGGTCGGCATCTCAGCCGCGGCCGGCATTACGCTCGGCGTGCTGGCCGGCTTCTACCGCCGCCTCGACGATCCGATCATGCGCGTGATGGACGTGCTGCTCGCGTTTCCCAACCTCCTCCTCGCCATCGCCATTATCGCCGCGCTCGGCCCCAGTCTCCAGAACGCGATGATCGCCGTCGGCATTGGTGGCATCCCCGGCTTTGTGCGCATCGTCCGGAGCGCGGTCTTCCGCGTGCGCGGCAATGAATACGTCGACGCGGCGCGCGCGGTCGGCGTGCGCGACGTCCGGATGCTCGCGCGCCACGTCCTGCCCAATATCTCCTCCGAGGTCATCGTGACCGCGACGCTCGGGATCGCGGCCGCGATCCTCGCCGCCGCCGGCCTCTCGTTCCTGGGCCTCGGCGCGCAGCCCCCGACGCCCGAGTGGGGCGCGATGGCGAACCTCGCGAAGGACTACCTGAATATCGCGCCGTACTGGTCGTTCTTTCCGATCGCGGCGATCTTTGTGACGATCCTGGGTTTCAACTTTCTCGGCGACGGTCTGCGGGACGCGCTGGACCCGCGGCTGCACCGATAGCCGCGGCGCGCAGTGCACGGCGGCCGGCCGCCTTCCGACCGGTTGCGCGGGGGGGGGGGATGTATGGACGAGATTCGCCTGGACGGCAAGGTGGCGGTGGTGACCGGCGGAGGCAAGGGCATCGGGCGCGGGATCGCGGAGCGCCTCGCGCGCGCCGGCGCGGACCTCGTGATCG
>DATEGA010000127.1:0-14005 GCA_035280345.1 bacterium
GGGTTGAACGGAAAATGATCCTGCGCCACGAACTCGGCCTGCAGCAGATGGTCGCCCGGCGTTACGGTGATCGTTTGGTCGACGCCGTAGGCCATCGAGACGACCCGGCCGTCGAGGATGAGGTGAATGTGTCCGCGGTCGGGACGCAGATGCGTCGACGTCTCGGGGGTGATCGTCGCTCCGGTGAGCTGCAGCTGTACGTGCAGGGTGCGACCGGTTACGTTCGCGCCCGGCACGGGGTTGAGAATGCGCAGGGTCGCCGTCGAACGGGGCCGCACCTGCGTCGCCGGTCGAGGCTGTCCTCCGGCGCAGGCCGCGAGGAGCAGCGCCGAGAGCAGAACGGCCGCGCCCCGCGCCGCCCGCCTCATAGGGTGACGTCCAGGTGGGCGTCCAAGACGGTCCCGTCCTGCGCCGCCCCGAGGAACTCGATGCGCAGGAGTCCGGGACCGAGCCGGGCGTCGGCGATGAAGTGGCCCGCGCTGAACCGCCGCACCGGCAGCGTCTGCGTCGCGCCGCCGGGGTGGCCGGCCACGACCGTGATCGGCTCCGGCACGGGCAGCTCGCCCCCGTTTGGCGCGATGAACGTGGCGTGGACTTCGTTGAACCCGGGCCGGCCCGGATCGAGGTATGTATTGAGCACGATGCCTCCTCCGAGATCGATAGTGTAGAGCGTCGGTTGTCCCGGCGCGCGGATCTCTCGAACCGTCTGCGGCTTCGCTCTCGGTGTCAGCGAGAGCGGTACTTCCACCGCGGTCGCGGCGCGCTGCACGAGGGCCCTCACGTTCCACGGACCGCCGAGGGATAGGTTCGCGCCGTCGCCCGCGTACACCCCGCCGCCGGCGGCGCGCAGGCCGAGGGTCGACGTCCCGAGGTCCGGCCGCACGATGCTGCGGAAACTGAGGGTCACGCGCTCCGCCGAGATTGGCCGCCCGGAATCATAATCGGTGGCGCGCAGTGTGAAATGGTTGGCGCCCGGAGCGCCGGGCGCGATCTCGAGCCGCACGCGCACGGACGTGGCAAAGTCGTTCCCGGTGACGATCAGCGGGCGGGCGGCGGCGACGGCCTCGGCAGCCTGGCGTGCCGGGGCGAGGCCGGTGAGCAGTCCGGTGAGCAGCAACACGATCGTCCCGAGCGCGAGCTCGGCGGCGGCCACCTTCCGCAGCAGGCCCGCCGTGTGCGGCAACCGCGGGATCGCGCGATACCGGTTGATCCACCCGAGGGCGGCCAGGAGGAGAAGCAGCGACGCCTTGACGATGATCAAGAGCCCGTAATCGGTCGCGAAGAGCGCATCCCACGCACCGACGTTATCGATGGCCCGCAGCGTACCGGTGACGGCCACGGCGACAATGGCGAACCCCGCGACCGCGGAAAACCGCCGCGCCGCGGCGGTCGCCTGGTCGGGGGACACGCGAGGGCTCGCGGCGACGAGCGCCGCGAGGCCGCCGAGCCAGACGGCGATGCTCAAGAAGTGGAGCCACTGGACACCGATGTTGAGCGGCCGCAGCGGCCCGGGAGTCGCGCCTGCGTGGCCCGCCGTAACATGGACCAGCATCGCCGCCGCCGCGAATACGCCCGTGGCGACAAGTCCCCAGCGCCGCGCGCCGGGGCGAGATGCGGTCACGGCGAGTGCGCCCGCGGCAAGGACGACCGGGACCGCGCGAAAGGCGAGCGAGAGTCCAAGCGACGTTGCGAGCAGCCGGCCAATGCTGATGCCGGCCGATTGCGCCTGGGCGAGCCCGATTCCGGCCACGGCGAGAAGCGCGATCGCGCACCAGGTCCAGACGTACCGAAGCGAGCCCGCGGACGCCGCGGGTGCCGCCACCGTCCAGACCCACGCGGCGCCCATCATGCCGGCGAGGCCGAGGTAAAACGCCCACCGCGACACGATCGATGCCGCGGAAGGCGGAGGTCCTGAGGCCGACGGCAGCACCGCCGCGGCCGGAGACACGCCCACCCCGAAGGCGAAGGCACCGCCGGTGACGTGCCCGTCCACCCGGGAGACCGTCCGCCAGGAAACCGTGTACACGCCGTTGCCCGATGCGTGGACCAGGACGCGCAGGACAAGCGGATTGCCGGCAACCGTCCGCGGCGGCGCGACGCTCACCGTCCGGCCCTCGGCGTCGACGACCTGGATCGTCGAGAGCGTGGCTTCGGGTTCTTCGGTGAACGTCAGCGTCACCGACTGAGGCGCCCGCTTCAAGATGGCGCCGGACGCCGGATCGGACTGCCGCAGCAGCGCATGCGCCCACGCCGCCTGCGTGAGAACGGCCGCGGCGATCAGGCCGGCGCAGGCGCCGAGGCAGCGCCGTACGCGCGACCCCGAGGGCTGGGTCTCGACGGCGGACGAGTTCGCCGTTAGCCCGGCCGCCTCCGCCGCATCGCGCCGAGACCCACCGCGATGCCCGCGATTCCTGCGACCAGTCCGATCGTGCCGACCGTGGTTGCGCGGGCCGCGGCGGCGTGGGCCTCGTCGACGCGTGGGCTTTCCCGTTCGAGCCGCCCGCTCAGGTCCGCGGTGGACGGATCTTTGACCGGAAACTCGATCGCGCCGGCATCCTGCACGTTGTCGAACGTCTTGTCCGACGACGTGAATGTCTGGTCGATCTTCTGGTTGTCGACGGTCCCCGTGAAATGGAAGGAGTAGGTGCCTGGCCGCGTCGGTATGATTTGCGCGCGGTAGTCGCCCGGGCGGCCGAAGGCCCGCCCGAAGGCCCGCTCGATGTCGAGCGGACCGGTCGTCTGCGAGCCGAACCGCACCTCCACTTTGAGCGTATCGGTCAGGTCTACGATCGGCTTGCCGGCCTTGCCGGTGAGAATGACCTGCACGCTGTTCTTGAGGCCGGCATACGTCGGTTCGTCCCCCCAACCCACCGTCATGTTGATCGAGCCGACCGTCCGGCGCTCATGCGCCGGCGCCGGCCCCGCGGCCCCGCCGATCAGGACCGCGGCGGCGGCCGCCGCGATCATCCACCGCGCCGGATGCGACAGCATCGCTTCCCCCTTTAGGCTCCGCCGTCCGGCGGCTTCGCGAGCCGGTGCCGGACCGCAAACGTGGCAAGTTCCACGCGGTTGCGCAGATGCAGTTTCGCGAGAATGTTCTGCAGGTGCCGCTTGACCGTGCCCTCGACGATGCCGAGCGTGTCGCCGATTTCCTTGTTCAGCAAACCACGCGCGACGAGGGTGAGGATTTCTTCCTCGCGCGGCGTGAGGTTCGGGAGCGCCGCGGACGCAGGCGCGCTGTGCGCAAACTCGCGCAGGATGCGGCTTGCGATGGCGCGCGAAATGCGCGCGTCGCCGTGGACGAGTGCTTCCAGATACTCGAGCCAGAGCTCCGGCTCCACGTTCTTGATGAGGTAGCCCTGCGCGCCGCACCGGATCGCTTCGAAGAAATCCTGCGGGTCGTCTGAGACGCTCAGCACGACGACGACGATCGACGGAAACTCTTCCTTGATCGCGCGAATCGCCTCGAGCCCGCAGGGCCCGGGCATCCGCAGGTCCATCAACACGAGGTCGGGACGGAGTTCGCGGACTTTGGCGACCGCCGTGGCCGCGTTGCCCGCTTCGCCCGCGATCTCGAACTCCGGCGACCCGCCGAGTACCTCGCGGATGCCGCGCCGCGCGAGGTCGCTGTCGTCGACGATCAGTGTGCGGGTCATGCGCGGTGTGGCGCCGCGCGATACGGCATGCGGAAGGTCACGGCCGTGCCCGCGCCGTCGAGCCCGGCGGTGAGCGTCACGGTCCCACGAGCGGCCTGCGCGTGCTCCAGGAGCGCGGCGATTCCGTACCGGCCTTGGGCGGGACCGGGCCGATCGGTAGGGAGACCACGTCCGTCGTCTGAGACGATAATGACGAGTTCGACGGGGGTCCAGTCGAGCCGGACCGCAAACGCCCCTGCCTGGGCGTGTTTGGCGACATTGTGCAGCGCTTCCCGAACGATCGCCATAGTGTGAAGCTGGTCTTCGAGGTGCAGGCCCCGCGGGCGCCCGCGTTCCTCGACGTCGCCGGTCAGAGTGTGCAGCTCCGCGAACCGCTGCGCGTACCCTCGGATCCACGCGTCGAGCGGCTCGCCGGGTTCTGGGCCGGTGCGCAGGTCGAAGATCGCGTCGCGGACGCGTGCGTCTGTTTCGTGAATCGCCTTGGCAATCTCCGCGGCAATCGGGCGCGCGCCGGCACCCGCCACGCCGGCGAGCGAACGTTCGAGTGCCGTCGCCTTGACGTTCAGGAAGAACAGCGCCTGCGCGACGCCGTCGTGCAGTTCGCGCGCCAGCTGCTCGCGTTCTTCGGCGACAGCCTGCGCCACCCGTGTGGCCTGCAGTTGCGCGTCGGTTGCTTCCAGGCGGCGGTAGATCGGGATCAGAATGACGGCGGAGATGACGAGCGCCGCCGCGCCGGTGAGGAGATTCCCGAGCATTTCCGGGATGAAGTCGTGAAGGAAGTCCGGCAGCACCTCATGCCGGAAGACCTCGGCCGCGAAGACGACGGCAGCCGGGAGCAGGACGATCAGGATCCGGAACCAGAGGCGACGCGCTTTTGGCCCCATACGGCTCCGGCGTCGCGGCGTGGACGCGTTGTCCGTCCAGCTTCCCGTGGTTTCGCGCGAGCCAAGCATGCGCTTATTATAGTAGCCCCGCGGCCCTCCGGAATGTGCTGATCGTAGTAGCAGGCGCTACCCCAGCCCCCACACGACGACGACCACGGCGGCGGCGGCCGCGAGCGCCGTTCCGGTGAGGAGCGCCGAGGCGGCCCGTCCTGTGCCCGCGCTGGCGCGGCGCAGTCCGGTCACCGCGAGCGATATTCCCGCGAAAAGCGCGAGGAGGGCGGGGCCGGCGATGATCCACCGCACCCGCGCGGGCGCCGCAGGCGCCTGCTGGCTCGGCAGCGCGACGCGTACTACGGCGCCGGGTGGCCGCACGGTCAGCTGCCACTGGCCTGACATCGGCATCTGGTAGGTTCCGCGGTAGAGTCCCGGCCCGACGCGCGGCAAACGGCCGGTCAGCGGCTGCATCACCATGCCGGTCATCGTGAGTTCCAGGTCGAGCGCGACGGATGCCGGCGCCGGCGCGCCGCGCGCGTCCTGCACCCGCGCCTCCACGGCAAAGCCATCAGCGCCGCGGCCGGCGACCGACCCGTGGACAACCCACGGGCCGGTCGTGCTGCGGAAGGTCAGCGTGCCGGCGATGGTCGCGGGCGGCTCCGGCAGCGGTTGCGATACCAGGACGCCGGTGAGAATGAGGATAAAGAGGATCAGGCACGACTCGATCCGCACGACGCGCCGCAACGCGGCCGTCGTGACGCCTCGCGTCATCCATGGAATCGCCACCCAGCGGTTGACGGCTGCGAGCGCAGCCACGACGGCGACGGCCGTGGCCTTCCATAAAAGAGCCTGGCCATACGGCGTGCGGACAAGCGCGCCGAAGTCCGGCAGGCGAACGAACGCCGCGTAGACCCCGGTGGCCAGGATGAGTGTTAGACTGCCGGCGCCCAACATCGAGGCTCGGCGCGCGGTCATCGCGACGTTGCCCGACCCCGCATCCCGCCACGCGGAAAGCCACGCCAGATATACGATGCTGCCGCCCCACGCGGCGACGCCGGCCACGTGCGCGAAGTCGGCAAGAATCGGCAGCGTGTGGCCGTGCCCGCCCGCGTGGCTGACCAGCGTGATCGTGAGCAGCAATCCCGCGCCCATCAATGTAAAGAGGGCTGCATCCAGCGCACGCGGCCGCCGTGGGCCCGGTGGTCCACCGACGGCGACGACAAGTACGGCCAACGCCGTCCTGGCGACGACGGCGTTGCCGTGGCGGGTGTCTGAAAGATAGTCGCCCACCAGCGAGAGATCGAAAGCGCCTGTCGCACGCGCGATGGCGTCGACGACCTCGAGCGCGCTCCCGGCGATGAGCAGGATAACGCCGAGGAGCATCCCGATGCGGATGCGGCGGCGGAGGGCCGGCGTCAACGGCGGTCCGGCGATCCACCGCCCGAAGACGCCCGCGCCGAGCAACAGCACGATGCCGATAAAGACCCCGGCCTTCGCGGCGACCTGGAGGGGCTCGGCCACGGCCTGTTACGTCGCGGTCGGACGGACTAGAACGTCTTGGACATTTCGACTTCGAGGACTTGCACGTTGCTCAATTGGAGGCCCGAGACGGGGCTCGTGGTGACGACGCCGCCGCTGGCGTTGACGAGGTAGCTGTTGTACGACACCTTGACCAGCGTGTCCGTCGAGAAGTTGTATTTCGCGCCGACAGAGTACACATTGAACGTCGGTCCACCGCCGTTGTAGCTGCCCCACTCCGCGACCAGGAATACTCCGAGCACCGGCGTCAACGCCAGGTCCAGGCGTCCGCCGACCGCCGTCATGTTGTCGTTCGTATTGAACGGCGAGAAGTCGGAAGGGAGGAGCAGCGCCCCAAGCGGCGCGTCGAGCGGTGGCGTGTACGGATCGAAGCTCTTGTACCAGAACGTCAGCAACGGCTGGGCCGGCAGGTGCAGCAGTTGTTGAAGATCGAGGGCAATGCTCGGTTCGTAATACCACCGGGCGACGTCCCCTGACAACGTGTACGTGGCCGCCTCCACGATGAGGCTCACACCGGGCGCCAGCGCCCCCTCGAGGCCCGCGGACCAGCCGCTGCCCACGTTGCACCCAAGGCCCGGGCATGTGCCCGCGTCCGCCGCCGAAGCGGTGTCGGTCCGGAAGCTGAGATCGACGGTCCAGCCTGGCGCGATCTGGGCCTGGGCGCTGCCTCCCCACACGCGGCGTGACGACGACCAGTTGCCGACCTGCAGGCCGTCGTCGAGCGAGTACTGCATGAACCCGAAGAGCGAGACCGGACCCAGCTGGCTGATCCGCGCGTCGATGCCGTCGCGGCGGCCGCCGTCAAAGACGTTTTCGTCAAGCAGCAGGCCGACGAAGCCGAGTTTTAGGCGGTCGCGGCCGATTCGCATGCCGAAGCCGGGCAGGCCCGGCACGTTGTGGATGTCGAGGTACGTCTCTTCGATGTCGGACGAGTTGAAGTCCACGCCGGTCGTGTTTTCGAGCGTCAGGTCGCCGAAGAAACTGACGCTCGGTCCCATTCTCCATGTGATCGCGGTTTCCAGGATCCCATCGTTGATGTTCGGCAGCCCGGGCACCGGCGTCAGCGCATTGAGGTTGGCGCCGCCGGCGACGGGAGGATAGGGATCGCTGAACAGCCGGTACTGCAGGACACCGGAAATCTGCAGCGACGATGGTTGATCGGCCGCCGCCGCGCCGGTCGCCGCGGGCCCGAGCCCGAGGATGCCGGCGAGGCAGAGTGCGAGCCAGCCCAGACCGCCGCGGGTTCGCATCAGCTGGCCGGGGTGTAGACGAAGATGAAGGAGCCCTGGGTAGTGTGCGTATCCACCGACAGAACGCGCCACATCAGCACGTAGGCACCGGGCTCGAGATCTTTCAGCCGGACGACGATGTCGGTGCTCGAGCGGCTGGTGTTCGCGACGCCCGCGTCGCTCCGCGCCGCATCGTCGCCGCGCTTCAGCAGATTGGCGGCGACGAGGCTGTCGGCCGCGGCGTGCAGTGTCCGCGCGTCCGAGCCGGCCGGCGCCGCGATCTTGTAGACCTTGAAGATGCTGAAACGGATTTCGACCGGTTCAGAGTAAGTGAGTTTGATCTCCGTCAGGGGTGCGGTGACGGTGCTGTCGGTGTTCGGCACCGAGGCGTTGAGAAACGCGTGCGCGGACGCGGGCGGCTGGGATGCCGACAGCACGAGTGCGAGGATGAACGCGCATGCCCCGTACGTTCTCACCATACGGTGTCCGACGCCCCCCTCTGGTCCCGCGGCGGCCTCTCGTGGCGCCGCGCGCTCTGCGCACGATACCATTGAAGGGCGTGCCCTACAATGTCTCAAAGGTAATGTGCCAAACGGGGTAGTCGATCCAAAGAGCCGCTCGTACCCGCTGACGGGAGGATGAGAATGCGCCAATACCTGCTGCTGCCGACGTTGCTGTGGGCCATCACGGCGACGGCTCTGCTCGGAACATCGCTTGCGTGGCCGGACGCGCTGCGGAGCGCGGCGACCGCCGTCGCGGACTATGGACGGCCGAGGGCCGCGGAGGCGCAGCCGGCGGTGGCCCCGGCCCGGCTCGAGTGGCTCGGCTGGCAGTTCTTCCGAGTGACCACGCCCCGCGGCAAGGTGATCTTGTTCAACCCGGCGCTCAATGATCCGCGGGCGATCTTCCGGAACCAGGAGTCGCCGCTCAGCCTCGAAGACATCGACAAGGCCGACCTGATCCTTGTGGCGGACGGGCACGCCGACGATCAGGGCATGGCCGTCGAGATCGCGCGCAAGACGGGTGCGAGCGTCGTGACGACGTTCGAACTCGCCCAATGGATGGTGGGCCGTGGTGTCGATACCACGAAGATCCTGCGAAGCGAACCCGGGTCGCGCTGGGACATCGACGGCATCAAGATTCAGGTCGTGAACTCGGTCCACGGTTCCGGCGCGCCGGCGCTCCCCAACGTCCCGGCCGCGGTGTACGGCGGGCCCGCCCTCGGGTTCATCGTCACGCTCGAGAACGGCGTGCGCATCTACCACGCCGGCAGCACGGCACTCACGATGGACCTGCAGCTGTACGGGCGGCTCTACCGGCCGCAGATCGCGCTGCTGCCGATCGCGTCGGGCATGCTGCCGGACGAAGCGGCCATCGCCGCCGAACTCCTCCGCGCCGACAACCCGGACCTTGTCGCGGTTTTTCCGCAACACCACGCATCGTTCATGTCGGCGGACCGCCGCGGCCGCGCCTTCGTCGACGCGGTGAACGCCCGCTCCGCCCTCCGCGGGCGCGTGCGGGCGTACGATCCGCGCCCGGGCGACGTCTATTTCGTCACACCGCGCGGGGTGCGGATACGATGACCGCCCCACAACGTGTGCGTGTCGCGGTTATTGGCACCGGCGGCACCGGCGGCTACTTCGGCGGGCTCCTCGCACGCGCGGGGCACGAGGTGACGTTCGTGGCCCGCGGCGCGCACCTCGAGGCGATCCGCACGGGCGGGCTGGCGGTGCACTCGCGCCTCGCCGGCGACTTTACCGTGGCGGCCGCGGCGACCGACGATATCCGGTCGATCGGGCCCTCGGATCTTGTCCTGGTGTGCGTCAAGACGTACAGCATGGAGTCCGTGCTGCCGGCGCTTCCGTCGCTCGTCGGATCCGAGACGGTGATCATGTCGATGCAGAACGGTATCGACAATGAGGACCAGATCGCCAAGGCCGCCGGGGCGGAGCACGTGGTCGGTCTCGCGGCACAGGTTTCCGCCTTCATTCAGAAGCCCGGCGTAGTGGTGCAGGCGGGCGGCCCCGGTAAGCTGATCTTCGGGGAGATGGCGGGCGGGGAAAGCGCACGCACCGCGTCGCTGGCGAAGACGTTTCAGGCGGCCGGGATCGCGGTCGAAGTGCGGTCCGACATCAAGGTGGCCTTGTGGGAGAAGTTCATCTTCATTTGTTCCGCGAGCGGCGTGACCGCGCTCACGCGCCTCCCGGCCGGGCCGATCTTCGCGGACCGCGAGACCGCGGGTCTCGTGCGTGCCACGCTGGATGAGGGGGTCGCTGTGGCGAACGCGGAGGGAATCCGCGTGGCGGCGCGCTTCACCGACCAGACGCTCGGGTTCATGGGGAAACTCGAGCCGTGGACGCGCGGCTCGATGGCCCTCGATCTCTTGGAAGGCCGGCGCCTGGAGCTCGAGACGCTCAACGGGACCATGGTGCGCCTCGGCCGCGCGCGCGAGGTGCCGGTGCCGGTGCACTGGACGATCTACGCGTCGCTGCGTCCGTTCGCGGACGGCGCGCCGAAGATACCGACGCCCGCGTGAACCCTTGCACGCCGAAAATCTGGTGTGGCATACTCAAACGTGCATCAGCAGGCTGAGGAAGTCGGTTGGTAGCACGGTATGACAGAGGTGGGAACGCGATGCCGGTCGGGACAGTGAAGTGGTTCAGCGCGGAGAAGGGGTACGGGTTCATTACGCCGGAGACGGGCGGTAACGACCTGTTCGTTCACCACAGCGCGATTCAGGCCGACGGCTACAAGAGCCTGAACGAACGCGACAAGGTCGAGTACGAGGAAACCCAGGGTCGCAAAGGGCCGCAGGCGTCGAACGTGCGCGTTGCCCAGTAAACCGGCGACGTTGCCACTCAACAACTGATAGTCACGGGGACGGCCGGTTCCGGCCGTCCCCGTGCACTTGCTGAGCACCATACCGGTGAGGGGGAGACCGATGAGCGCTGAAGGGTCCGGACACACGACCTACGCGAGCCGCTTCGGGATGCGCCCGGTCGTGTACGGGCAGCGTGGCGTAGTGGCGACGGCCAACCCGCTCTCGACGATGGCGGGCGTCCGCATGCTGGCGCAGGGCGGGAACGCGGTCGATGCGGTGGTCGCCGCGGCCGCGGCGCTCGGCATCGTGGAGCCGTACATGTCCGGCCTCGCCGGTTGCGGCACGTTGATGTTGACGCGCCCTGGGGACACGCCAAGGGCGCTCATCTTCCTCGGCCGCGCACCGGCCGCCGCGACGCAGGAGCGGTGTGCCGCGGGGCTTGCGGACACCGGATACGAGGGGCCGGCGGTCCCGGGTAACCTCGCCGGATGGGCCCGCGTCCTCGCGGAGCACGGCACGATGCCGTTAGCCCGTGTGCTCGAGCCGGCGATCGAGTACGCCGAGCGCGGCGTCCCGTTCACCCTCTTCGACGAGATGATGTTCCGTGAGAGCGGAGCGCGCCTCACGCAGGAGGGCGTGGCCACCTATTTCCACGGCGGGGCCGTGCCGCAGCCCGGCACGTTGCTGGTCCAGCCGGACCTCGCCGCCACGCTCCGCCGGATCGCCGCCAACGGCCCCGGATACTTGTACCAGGGGCCGCTGGGACACGCGATCGCCCGGCTGATGCACGATCGCGGAGGGCTGATCACCGAGCGCGACCTGCGGGACTACCCGGAAGCGCTGCACTGGGCCGATCCGCTCGCCATCGACTATCGCGGCGTGACGGTGTACGCGCCGCCGCCGCCCACGAGCGCCGTCCAGGTCCTCGAGACGTTGGGGATCCTCAACGGAATCGAGCTTGGGCGGGCTGAGCATTTGAGTCCCGATCACGTCGGCGTCCTCGCGGAGGCGGCACGGCTCGCGCGTGTCGATACCGATCGGTACGTCGGAGATCCGGACACGGCCGAGGTGCCGGTGGCCCGGGTGCTCTCCGCGGACCACCTCGACGGGCTGCGGCGGCGGCTTCGTCCGTGGACGGACGGCGCCGGGCAAGGGGACGTACGTGGAGCTACAGCTGCCGCGCCGGATGCGGGCGGCCTCCGCTCAACCACGCATCTCGCCGCTGCCGACGCGAGCGGTCTCGCGGTCAACATCACGCAGAGTCTGGGCCACGGCTTCGGCTGCGGCGTTGTCGTTCCGGGAACCGGCGTCTGCCTCAATAACGCGATGCACTGGTTCACCAACCGGCCCGGCCACCCGAACCAGGTCGCGCCGGGGAAGCGACACGAGTGGCCGATCGCCCCGGTGCATGTGTTCCGCAACGGCCGCTTCTGGTCGACCGTCGGGACGCCCGGGTCCTACGGCATCCTCGTGACGACGGTTCAGGTCTTGGTCAACCTCATCGATTTCGGCCTCAATCTGCAGGATGCGATCGCGGCGCCGCGGTTCCGGTGGATCGACGATGTGGCGGACCCGCTCCCCGCGCAGGGGCTTCGCATCGAGTCGCGGATGCCGGAGGGGACCCGCGCGGCGTTCGCGCGGCGGGGTTACGCCGTGGATACGCTCGGCCCCTGGTCGATGAAGGTCGGCGGTGTTCAGGGCGTACAGATCGATCCGGATACCGGCTGGCTCGCCGGCGCTGCGGATCCGCGGCGCAACGGCTACGCCGTGGCGTGGTGACGGGCTGATGGCGACGCGGAACGCGGTACCGGAACCTATCGTCATCGTCGGCGCCGGCGCGATCGGCGGAACAATCGCCGCGCACCTCGTCCGCCGGGGCCGCGAGGTACTGCTCGTGGACGCCGCCCGCGATCACGTCGAGGCGGTGAACCGGGACGGCCTGCACATCGAAGGGCGGGAGACGTTTGTGGTACGCGTGCCGGCCGCCACGCCGGACGGGCTCCATGCCGCGCTCGGAGACCGGCGGGCCCGCACCGTGATGCTCGCAGTAAAGGCGCAGAACACTGAGGCCGGGCTCGACGTGATCGCCCCGATGCTGCCCGAGGACGGCTACGTCGTCTCGATGCAGAACGGCCTCAACGAGCGGGCCATCGCCGCGCGGGTCGGCGCCGCGCGAACGGTAGGTGCGTTTATCAACTTCGGCGCGGACTATCAGGCGCCGGGACGGATCATGTACGGCGGCCCTGGGGCGCTCTATCTCGGCGAGCTGAACGGCGAGATCACCGCGCGCGTGGAGACGCTCGGCGACATGATGCGCGACGCCTTTCTGCCCAACACCACGATCACCCCTAACATCTGGGGCTACCTCTGGGGCAAGATGGGCTACGCGTCGATGCTGTTTGCCACCGCGGTCGTCGACGAAACGATGGCCGCCGTGCTCGGCGACCGGACCAACGAATCGCTCCTCGCCAACCTCGCGGCTGAGGTGACCGCGGTGGCGGAGGCAGAGGAGGTGCGCTGCGAGGGGTTCGACGGCTACGACCCGGAGGCGGTGCGGTTCAAAGAGCCGCGCGACTGGGCGGGCATCCGCCGCAGCCTCGACGCGCTCGTCGAGCACAACCGCGGGTCGCTCAAGCAGAAGAGCGGCATCTGGCGGGACCTCGCGGTGCGGCGCCGCCGTACTGAGGTCGACTCGCAGATCGGCGAGATCGTGAAGATCGGTCACGCCCGAGGCATGCGTCTTCCGCTCAACGTCCCGCTGATCGAAATGATTCACGACCTCGAGTCGGGCCGCCGCACGATGCAGCCGGAGAACCTCGCCGAGCTGCGCCGCCTCAACGACGCGACCTACGGGAGCCGCCGATGAGCCCGAGTCCGTACCGGACGTTCGCCGACCGGCACCTCGACGAGGTGCTCGCCGACCTGAAGGCGTTCGTGGAAGTCGAGTCGCCGACGACTGTCAAGACGGCGGTCGACGGCGCGGCTCGGCATCTCGCCACGCGCTTCGCCGACGCGGCGGGGGCGGAGATCGTCTGGCATCCGCAGCAGCAGTGGGGCGATCACTTCGAGGCGCGCATCGGCCGCGGATCCAGGCGCATTCTTCTGCTGGGCCACGTCGACACGGTGTGGCCGATCGGCACGATCGAGCGATTGCCGTGCCGCATCGACGGCGATCGGATCACCGGACCGGGGTCGTTCGATATGAAGTCCGGTGACATCCAGGCATTGTGGGCGCTGCGCGCCGTCCGCGCGCAGCGTGCGGCGCAGGACAAAACGTTCGTGTTCTTCGCCAACACGGAAGAAGAGGCGGGCAGCCCGACGTCACGGCCGATCATCGAGCAGCTCGCGCGCGAGTCGGAGTGCGTGCTCGTGCTGGAGCCGTCCGTAGGAGTGGAAGGTGCGGTCAAGCTCTGGCGCAAGGGCGTCGGGATGTTTCGGCTCGAGGTGAGCGGCCAGGCGAGCCACGCCGGCGCCGATCCCGAGAAAGGCCGCAGCGCGGTGCTCGAGCTCGCCCGCCAGATCGTGGATCTCTACGCGGCGGTGCCGCTCTCCTCGACCGGCACCACGATGAATGTCGGTGTCGTCCGCGGTGGGACGCGGTCCAACGTCGTCGCCGCCTCGGCCGAGGCGCAGATCGACCTCCGCGTCCGGACGGCGGCGGAGGCGCAGCGGGCGGAGGCCGCGATCTTGACGCGGCCGACGTTCGTGCCGGGAACGACGGTGCGGGTGACCGGCGGCCTCAACCGGCCGCCGATGGAAGAGACGGCGGCGTCCCGCCGGCTCTACGAGCAGGCCCGGGCGATCGCGGCGGACGAGGGCTTCGAACTACCGGCCGGCGGCACGGGCGGCGGCAGCGACGGCAACTTCACCGCCGCCCTCGGC
>DATEGA010000128.1:0-6186 GCA_035280345.1 bacterium
AGCGCCGCGTTGTCGCGGGCCAACGCCACGAGGCGCGCGCGATCGCCGCGCTGCGGCTGGACGATCCGGACGCGGCCGCCCCGCCGCTCGCCGAGCCACCGTTCGATGACCTCGTAATCGGGAATCGGCTCCGGCACCAGAATCTCGGGCGGCACGGTCGTCGCCGCCTCATAGAATTGGGTGAGGAACGCCCGCAGGGTCTCGGCCGGCGGCACGCCGCGCGTCCCCTGAAGCATGACGTGCTCCTGGCCGGTCACGCGGCCCCCGCGCACGATGAAAATCTGTACGACGCCGGTGTCGCCCGCTTGGGCCACGGCGAGGATGTCGCGGTCCTCCGCGCCTTCGGAGACCATGCGCTGCGGCTCCTGCAGCGCCTCGAGGCCGCGGATCTGGTCGCGCAGCGCCGCGGCACGTTCGAACTCCATCGCGTCGGCGGCCGCCTGCATCTGCCCCTCGAGGTCCTTGCGCAAGGCGTCGTGCCGGCCCTCAAGGAACTCCCCCGCCTGCCGCACCTGTTCGGCGTACTGCTCCGCGTTCGCGCCCCAGGCGACGCACGGCGCGCTGCACTGGCCGATGTAGTAGTCGAGACACGGGCGCGGGAGGTCGTGGGTGATCTCGATGTTGCAGGTCCGCAGCTTAAAGAGCCGCCGGATCAGCCGGATCGTCCGCCCCACCAGCTTGGGCTCGTGGTAGGGATACGGGCCGAAGTATTTCGCGCCGTCGCGGGCCACCTTGCGCGTCATCACGATCTTCGGAAACGGCTCGTGGGTGAGCTTGAGGTACGGATACGACTTGTCGTCGGCCAGGCGGACGTTGTACCAGGGCCGGTGCCGCTTGATGAGGGTGGCTTCCAAAATCAGCGCCTCGACCTCGTTGGCGGTCACGACGGTCTCAACGTCCTTGATCTTGGAGATCAAGTGCAGAATCCGTGGACTGTCGGTGTGCCCCGGCTGGAAGTACTGCCGCACCCGGGCGCGCAGCGATGACGCCTTGCCGACGTACATCACCTTCCCGGCGCCGTCCTTCATCAAGTACACGCCGGGCTGTGTCGGGAGGTTGGGGATCCGCTCCGAGAGGGCGGAGGTGCCGGCGGCGGTTGGTTCCTGGCTCATGGCCAATTAATTATACGCCAGGCGGCCACGGAGGCCGGCGCCGCGGCCTCGTCCCACGCGTGTGGCCGCGCACAATGACCGGCTGCGCCGCGCCGGCCAGAGGGATTCGATGGCCGCCCCGCGGGCCAACCGCGCGCCCGCCGGCGTCACGTCCTCGAGCCAGCAGGTCGCTTCCGGCGCCGGAGTGCCGTGGCGCGCCTAGCGTGCCCCGCCTGGCGACAGCGCGCGCAGGTTCTGCACCGCCTGCTTGGCGGCGCCGAGCAGCAGGCGAATGTCGGACGCGTACATCAGGCAGCGCATTCCCGCCTTGCAGCCGTACTCCACGACCTTGAGGTCGCCGGGATGCAGGCCGCCGACGATGCCGTGGCGGGCCGCGACCTGGGCGACGTGCTTGTACGCGTCTTGCAGCTTCGGATGGAGGAGATCGCCGGGCACGCCGAGCGAAAGGGCGAGGTCGTTCGGCCCGACGAGCAGGACGTCGATCCCGGGAACCGAGGCGATGTCATCGAGGTTGTCGAGCGCGCGGCCGCTCTCGATCTGCGCGAAAATCAGCGTCTCGGCGTTCGACCAGGCGATCGCCTCCGCAGCCGGCACCTGGCCGTAATCGGTCAAGGCCGCGCGCAGGCCGAAGCCGCGCTCGCCGTCGGGCGGGTACTTCGCGCAGCGGACGACCTCGTGGGCGTCCGCCGCGGTTTCGACGTGCGGCACCATGACCCCGAGCGCGCCGGCGTCGAGCGCCCGGGCGATCAGAGCGTAGAGGGTGTCGGTCACCCGCACGAGCGGCGCGATGCCGGCGCTGCGCGCGGCGCGGCTGACCGTCTGGACCGTCTCCCAGTTCGCGGAGCCGTGCTCCGTGTCGAGCACGAAGAAGTCGAAGCCCGCGGCGGCCAGGACGTAGGAGATCTCCTCCGTCCGGGACTCGGAGATCATCGTGCCGATCGCGATCCCGCCTTCGCGCAGGCGCGCCTTCGCGCGGTTCGGCGTCATGACGCGGCCACCCGTCCGGCAGTCAGGCGAACGTGCGCCTGCTTCTGGACCGCCTTGTTGGCCAGGTACGTCGGCCATTCGCCGCGCAGCATCTGGACGATTTGCATGTTCACCTTCCGGGCGAGGTCGTCGAGCGCTTCGACCGTCGTGGAGGACGAGTGCGGGCTCAGGACCACGTTCTCCATGGTGAACAGCGGGTTGTCTTTCGCCGGCGGCTCCTGCTGGAGCACGTCGAGTCCCGCGCCGGCGAGGCGGCCCGAGCGCAGCGCCTCGATCAGCGCGGGTTCGTCGACGACGGGGCCGCGCGAGGTGTTGATGAGAATGGCGCCCGGCTTCATCCGCGCGAACGCCGCGGCGTTCATGAGGCCGCGCGTCTCCGACATGAGCGGCGTGTGCAGCGACACGACATCGGCGCGGGCGAGCAGGGTCTCCAGCGAGACCTTCTCCGCGCCGTCCTTCGCCATCGCCGCCTCATCCACGTACGGATCGGCCGCGATGATCTTCATGCCGAACGCCCGGCCCCGCTCCGCGACCTTCCGACCGATGTGGCCGAACGCCACCAGGCCGAGGGTGCGGCCGCGCAGCGAGTGCACGGGGAGCAGATTGCTGGGCACCCATTCACCGCTCCGGACGCGCCGGCCCGCCTCAGGCAGCTTGCGCGCCACGCTGAGCAGCAGCGCCCAGGTCGAGTCGGCCACCTCGTCGTAGCAGAAATCCGGGACGTGCGCGATGCAGACGCCGTGGCTGGTCGCGGCCGGGATGTCGACCGTATCGAGACCGATGCCCGTGCGGATCACCCCCGCGAGCTGTGAACCGGCGCGGAACAGCTCTTCGGTGACTTTCACGTGCGCCGCGATGAGCAGCCGTGCGCCGGCCACCGCATCGAGGCGCTCCGCGTCGGTCCGGCCGGCGACGAACTGCGTCGCGCCGCCGGCCGCCTGGATCGCCGCCCCGTCCAGCGGAAAGCGCGGGCCCCGCTCGCCCTCCATCCACAGCACCACCTGCGGCCGTTTCGCCACGCCGTCGCCCCCTTTAGCTTTTGGCTTTGCTGCCGGCGACCGCTTTCGTTCGGCCGTTCGCACGGCCGTTCGTGCGGCCGTTTGCTGCGCCGCGCGACCCGCCTCTTGGCGCGCCGGCCGAGGCCGCCTCGCGAAGGATCGGCCGCAGGTAGTGACCGGTGTAGGACGCCGCCACTTGAGCCACCTGCTCGGGCGTCCCCTCCGCCACCACCGTACCGCCCAACTCGCCGCCCTCCGGCCCCAGGTCGATGATCCAGTCCGCGGTCTTGATCACGTCGAGGTTGTGTTCGATCACGACGACCGTGTTGCCCGCGTCGACCAGCCGGTGCAGCACCTCGAGCAGCCGGTGCACGTCGGCGAAGTGCAGCCCGACCGTCGGCTCGTCGAGGATGTAGACGGTCTGGCCGGTGTCCCGGCGCGAGAGCTCGGTGCTCAGCTTCACGCGCTGGGCCTCCCCGCCCGACAGCGTCGTCGCGGGCTGTCCGAGCTTGATGTAGCCGAGCCCGACGTCGGCCAGCGTCCGCAGCTTGCGCCGGATCCTCGGGATCGCGTCGAAGAAGCCGATCGCCTCGTCGACCGTCATGTCGAGCACGTCGGCGATCGACCGGCCCTTGTACTTCACCTCGAGGGTCTCCCGGTTGTACCGCTGGCCCTTGCAGACGTCGCACGGCACGTACACGTCCGGCAGGAAGTGCATTTCGATCCGGACGATGCCGTCGCCCTCGCAGGCGTCGCAGCGCCCGCCCCGGACGTTGAAGGAGAACCGGCCCTGCTTGTAGCCGCGCACCCGCGCGTCCGGCGTGGTCGCGAACAGTTCCCGGATCAGGTCGAACGTCTTCGTATACGTGGCCGGGTTGCTCCGCGGCGTGCGGCCGATCGGCGACTGGTCGATGTTGATGACCTTGTCGACGAGGTCCAGACCGTCGATCCCCTCGTGCGCTCCGGGGCGGCCCCGCGCGCCGTGAAGCCGGTGCGCCAGCGCGCGGTACAGAATGTCGTCGATCAGCGTGGACTTGCCCGATCCGGAGACCCCCGTCACGCTGACGAATTTGCCGAGCGGCACCCGCACGTCGATGCCGCGCAGGTTGTGCTCGCGCGCGCCGCGGACCACGAGCGCGCCGCCGCTGCCGGCGCGGCGCGTCGGTGGAATCGGAATCCGGCGGACCCCGGTAAGGTACTGGCCGGTCACGGACGCCGGCGTGCGCAGAATCGTGGACAGCGGCCCCGAAGCCACGACCCGGCCGCCGCGGGCGCCGGCGCCCGGTCCGATGTCCACGATCCAGTCGGCGGCGCGGATCGTCTCCTCGTCGTGCTCGACGACCAGGATGGTGTTCCCGAGGTCCCTGAGGCGACTCAACGTGTTGATCAGCCGGCGGTTGTCCCGCTGGTGCAGACCGACGCTCGGCTCGTCGAGCACGTACAGCACGCCCATCAGGCCGGAGCCGATCTGCGTGGCCAGCCGGATGCGCTGAGCCTCCCCGCCCGACAGCGTGTTCGCCGTCCGGTCCAGGGTGAGGTAGTCGAGGCCCACGTCTACCAGGAACTTGAGCCGCGCGTTGATCTCCTTCAATACCTGCTGGGCGATCATGCGCTGGCGGTCGCCGAGGGTCAGGTCGGAGAAGAACTTCAGTGCTCCCCGGACGGTGAGCGCGCACGCTTCGGCGATCGACCGGCCGCCGATCGTGATCGAGAGCACTTCTTTCTTGAGGCGCGTGCCGTGGCAGACCGGACAGGGCGCGCTGCTCATGTACTGCTCGATCTCTTCCTTGACGTACTCGGAGTCGCTCTCTTTGTACCGGCGCTCGAGCTGCGGGATCAGGCCCTCGAAGGCCGCCGTGTAGTTGCGCATCTCGCCCCAGCGGTTGTGATACCGGAGCCGCACCTCATCGTCTGTGCCGTGGAGCAGCGCCCGCACAAACTCCTTCGGCAGCTTCCGCACCGGCGTCTTCATGTCGATCCCGAAGTGGTCGGCCAGGGACCGCAGAACTTCCTGATAGTACTCGCTCGTCGACGCGGCCCAGGGGACGACGGCCCCGTCGAACAGCGACAGATGCTGGTCGAGGACCAGCTCCGGATCGATCTCCTGCTTGTAGCCCAGCCCGGTGCAAACCGGGCAGGCTCCGTAGGGCGCGTTGAACGAGAACAGCCGCGGCTCGACTTCCGGCAGGCTGATGCCGCATTCCGGGCAGGCGAAGTTGCGGCTCAACACCAGCTCCTCGCCGTCCACGATCGAGATGCCGACGATCCCTTGTCCGAGCTTGAGCGCGGTCTCGATCGAATCGTTCAGCCGCGACCGGATCTCGGGATGCACGACCAACCGGTCCACCACGACCTCGATCGTATGCTTGCGGTTCTTGTCGAGCGCGATCTCCTCGCCGAGCTCGTACAGCGCCCCGTCCACGCGGACCCGCACGAAGCCCTGGCGGCGCAGATCCTGGAAGAGCTGCCGGTACTCGCCCTTGCGCCCCCGGACGATCGGCCCGAGGATCAAGATCCGCGTGCCCTCGGGCATCTCGAGCACGCGGTCGACCATCTGCTCCGGCGTCTGCCGGTAGATCGCGCGGCCGCACTTGGGGCAGTGCGGGTCCCCGACCCGCGCGTAAAGCAGTCGCAGGTAGTCGTAGACCTCCGTGACTGTGCCGACCGTCGACCGCGGGTTACGGGGCGCGCCCTTCTGGTCGATCGACACCGCGGGACTGAGCCCCTCGATGTGGTCGACGTCGGGCTTCTCCATCAAGCCCAGGAACTGCCGCGCGTACGCCGAGAGCGACTCGACGTATTTCCGCTGCCCTTCGGCGTAGATCGTGTCGAACGCCAGCGACGACTTGCCCGACCCCGAGATGCCGGTCAGGACCACAAGCCGGTCCCGCGGGATCTCCAGATCGATGCCCGCCAGGTTGTGCTCCCGCGCGCCGCGCACGACGATCCGGTCTAGAGGCATCCGCCTGCCTGCTCCGCTCCGTACCACGTCGATTCCATGAGGCTCACCGCTGGGCCAACGCTTGGCGCCCGCGCCCTATGCCCGCTTCCGCCAGGCCGCCCGGCCCGGCCGCGGGCGGGCTCCGCCT
>DATEGA010000129.1:0-6878 GCA_035280345.1 bacterium
ACGGCGCGCCGAGCGCAGCGCCGGCGATCAGCAGCACGAGCGCCGCGCTCAGGGCCTTCGAGACGAGGCGTATCATCGGGCGCCGTCCCCCACCGGACGCGGCGTCTCTCCGGCGAGGACGAGCTCCGCATCGCCGGCGACCAGTCCCACGTACGCGCGGTCGACCAGCGGGGCCGTGCCCATCTGCATCGCATGATCGTGCACATACAGGTCGACGCCGATCTCGGTCGCGTGCAGGCGGTCGACCGTGCCCTTGACGAGCGGCAGAGCTGCCAGTGCGAGCACGACGAGAATCGCGGCGAGCGCCCACGCGGGCCGGCGGACGGTGATCCGGCGCGGCGCGAACCGCACGAGGATCGCCCGCACGGCACTCATCCATGGGGCGCCTTCCGCCTCCGCGGACGAAGCGCGCAGCTCCGGATTGTGAATCGCGGCCCAGACCTCGGCCGGCGGTTCAGCCGCCGGCAGTCCGGCGAGCAGCTCCCGGCCGGCGCGCAGGTTCTCGTAGGCCTCACGGCAGGCGGCGCAGTCGAGCAGATGCGCGTGCACCGCCCGCGTCTCCGCGGCCGTCAGTTCGGAGTCCAAGTAGGCCGACAGGAGCCGGCCGGCGCGATGATGGTTCACGGCTGCCACCCTCGCCGGCGCGCGTCGACGAACGGGCGCAGACGGACCTGCAGGACCTGCCGCGCGCGGTGCAGCCGAGACTTCACGGTGCCGAGCGGCACGCGCAGCATCGCGGCGATCTCTTCGTAGGCGAAGCCCTCGATGTCGCTCAGGACGACGACCATGCGGAGATCGGGGCTCAGCACGCCGAGCGCTTGCTGAATCGCGCCGTCGATGTGCTCCCGCTCGAAGACGACCTCGGGATTGGCCGCGGCATCGGGAAGCTCGCGGGTCAGCTCCCCGCGCGGCGTGTCGATCGGCGCGTCGAGCGATTCCACGCGGACCTTCGGACGCCGGCGCAGCAGGTCGATGTACAGATTGCTGACGATGCGGTACAGCCAGCTTTCGAGCGGCGCGCCCGGCTGCACGCGCCGCAGCGCGCGGTACACGCGCAAAAAGGCCTCCTGGGACAAATCCCGCGCGTCGGCCTGGTTGCCCGTCATCCGGTACGCGATGTTGTAAACGTGCCGCGCGTACCGCTGGACGATCCCGTCGTAGCGCGCCAGCTCCTCCGCCGTGTAGGCCGGGGCCTTCGCGACCTCAGACGGCGGCGCCATGATCGCCATCGCGGCGAGAGTCTCGCTCATTACCTCGTGTAACGAGCAAAGCCTGCAGAAAGTTTCGGACCGGCACGACCGCGGGGGCACGTCGCGGCACGGTCGCCGGCCGCGCGTGGACTTCGGCGCTACCGTGCGACGACGTTGACGAGTTTGCCGGGGACGACGATGACATCTTGAACGGCCTTGCCGTCCGTGAACTTTCGAACCCGTTCGCTCTCGAGCGCCACGTCGCGTAGACGGGCCTCGTCGAGGCCGGCCGGCACACTGATACGATCGCGTACCCGGCCGTTGACCTGCAACACCACCGTGACGGTGTCCTCGCGGACCGCAGCGGGATCCCATGCCGGCCACGGCTGTTGGTGAACGCTGTACGCGCCGCCGAGCCGCGCCCACAGCTCTTCAGCGACATGCGGCGTGAGCGGCGCCAGCATCAGGACGAGCGTCCTGAGCGCCTCGCCCCACTCCCCCGTCGCCGGTCCCCCTTCCACGCGCAGCTCGGCAAGCCGGTTGGTGTAGCTCATCAGCGCCGCGATCGCGGTGTTGAACCGGAACCCCTCGAGATCCTCGGTGACGCGCTTCAACGTCTGATGGGTCGCGCGCCGGACCTCCGTGCCTACGTCGCTCCCGTTGCCCGCGCCGGCGGACGGGCCCGCGCCGGACGCGGCGGGACGGGCGGCCGCCTCGGGCGCAGTATCCAAGACCAAGTGCCACACGCGGTGGAGGAATCGGTTGACCCCTTCGATGCCGCGGGGGTTCCAGGGGCCGCCGCCGTCCCACGGCCCGATGAACATCAGGTAGGCCCGAACGGTATCCGCGCCCACCGTCCCCACGTAGTCGTCCGGGTTGACGACGTTGCCGCGCGACTTGCTCATCCGGTTGCCGTCGGGCCCGAGGATGATGCCCTGATTGAACAGCCGCAGCATCGGTTCGTCGAATGTGACGAACCCGAGGTCGCGCATCGCCTTCGTGAAGAACCGCGTGTACATGAGGTGCAGGACCGCGTGCTCGATGCCGCCGGTATACTGGTCGACCGGCAGCCAGCGCCGCCCGGCGTCCGGGTCGAAAGGCTGCGCGGAGTCCTGCGGACTCAGGTACCGATACTGGTACCACGACGAATCCACAAACGTGTCCATCGTGTCGATCTCGCGCTCGGCCGGACCGCCGCACTTCGGGCATGTGGTCGTCCGGAACTTCTCGTGGTACTTGAGCGGCGACTCGCCGGTCGGCAGAAACTCCGCGTCCTCAGGCAGCAGGACCGGTAGATCCTTGTAGGGCACCGGGACGACGCCGCAGGATCGGCAGTAGATGATCGGAAACGGCGTGCCCCAGTAGCGCTGACGGCTGATCAGCCAGTCGCGCAGCCGGTACGTCACCGCCGCACGGCCGCGCCCCGCGCGCTCCAATGCCTCGGTCACCCGCCGGCGGCCCTCGTCGCTCGGCAGCCCGTCGAAGGAGCCGGAGTTCACCATCGTGCCCTCGCCGGTGTACGCTTCGGTGAGCGGCTTGCCGTCCCAGTCGGGCGGCGCGATGACCGTGGGCGCCGGCAGCCGGTATTTCTTCGCAAACACCCAGTCGCGCGTGTCGTGCGCCGGTACCGCGTGGATCGCGCCGGTGCCGTACGACAGCAGCACGTAGTCGCCGGTGTAGATCGGAATCCGCGCGGTCGTGAGCGGATGCCGGGCGTAGGCGCCGATGAAGACGCCGGTCTTTTCGCGATCCTCGGCGAGCCGCTCGATCTCCGTCTGGCGCCGCGCGCGCTGGACGTACGTCTCGACCTCCGCGCGGTGCGGAGGAGTCGTGAGCTTCTCGACGAGCGGATGCTCCGGCGCCAACACGAGGAACGTCGCCCCGAACAGCGTGTCGGGACGGGTGGTAAACACCGTGATCGGATCGCCCTGCTCGCTCGTATAGACGATCTGCGCCCCCTCGCTGCGGCCGATCCAGTTGCGCTGCAGGGTCTCGACCCGCTCGGGCCACTGCATCTTGCTGAAGTCCAGCAGCTCCTCGGCGTAGCGCGTGATCCGGAAGAACCACTGCTCGAGGTCCTTCTTGATCACCGGCGTGCCGCACCGTTCGCAGACGCGCTCGGCGCCGACGACCTGCTCCCGCGCAAGCGTCGTGTTGCAGTGCGGACACCAATCGACCGGCGCCATCGCCCGGTAGGCCAAGCCGGCCTCGTAGAACTTCAGGAAGAACCACTGGTTCCAGACGTAGTACTCCGGCAGGCACGTGACGACTTCGTGCGACCAGTCGAACATCGCGCCCATCGACCGCAGCTGCCCGCGCATGCGCTCGATGTTCGCGATCGTCCATTTATAGGGATGGATGCCGTGGCTGATCGCGGCGTTCTCGGCCGGCAGTCCGAACGCGTCGAAGCCCATCGGGAACAGGACGTTGTGGCCGCGCATGCGCTGGTACCGCGCCCTGGCGTCGGACGGCGTCATCGCGTACCAGTGCCCGATATGGAGATCGCCGCTCGGGTACGGGTACATCGTCACGAAATAGTACTTGGGCCGCGAGGCATCGTCGCGGACGCGGTAGAGCCCGTCCGCCTCCCAGCGGGCCTGCCACTTGGCTTCTATGGTTTTCGGATCGTAGGAGTCAGCCATCGTATAGTTGTCCCGCGACGCCGGCGCATCCCGGCGGCGGAGTCCTCGCAAGGATGTTACCGAAGCGTTAACTCATCTTACCCGAAAAGGGCGCGAAGAGGTAGGCCGGTGGAACGGCCGGCTACATCACCTGGCGGATGTCACCGCCGAGATATCCCGTCGCGGCAACCAGGAGCGCCGCCCCCACCGTAAGGTAGAGCGCCCAGCCGGGCAGCGGGGTGTTCCCGGTACGCCAGCGCCAGGCGAAGAGGCCGAGGAACAGCGCCGTCGCGAGGTAAGCGCTCATGCTGTGCGTCCAGTGCCGTGTGAGGACGCCGGTCCCCACCCCCTGCGCTTCCAGATTCAGCAAATCCATCCAGCCGGCCGCGATGCTGACGAGGCCGCCGAGCGCGCCGATGCCGATCAGCCAGTACGAGGCTTCACGGAAGGCGGCCTGGTCGGGCTGCCGCCGGGCGAGGACATCGAAAAATGCGGCGGTGAGCCAGAGCGCGATCGGGAAATGAACGACGAGAGGGTGGATCAGCACGCCGGCCGATCCACCCCTCGCTGTAAGGGCACGTCTATGTGGCTATTGCCCGAGTTCGTCCGATGCCTTGGCGAGGTGCTCGGCGGCCACCTTGGCCCAGGGCTGGGCCTGCGCGACGTCGTCCATGCTCTGCGTCTGCATCGCCAAGCTGAGCGCGATGTTGGCGTCGTCCAATGCCGCCTGCGCACCGGGCACCATGTGCGAGACGGCCGACTTCAAATCCGGCAAAATCCCGTGGCCCTGCCCCTGGCACGGATATCCGACCGCCTGCACGAAGTGGGGGCCCGTAGGGCCTTCCAGGCAGTTGATCGTGTGCTGCATGTGCAGATGGGTCGCGGCGATCGCGCCCTTCTGCGCGAGCTCTCCGGCGTGGAACGTCGCGGTCTTGAGCTGCATCTTGATCGAGCCGACGAGATCCATCCCCATCATCGCGCCGCTCGACGGCAGCGTCGCGAGCGCCACGAAACAGAGAACGAGTACTCCGGTCCCCCAACCTCTCACGCTCTCGCCCCCTTCTGTGTGTTCAACGGTCGCCGGCCGGTGGTCGGGCCGGCGTCCCCGCCATCATCCGGAGCAATTGTAACAACAGTATACCGTTGGGCGGCTTATTCCTCTTCGAAGAGACGCTCGCCGCGGTGAAGCCGCCGGGCGATCTCAAACGTCTGCCCCTGTGCCCTGACCGTGGGGGCGTGGGCGGCGAGGTACCTCGCCGCGGCCACGAGCATGTGGGCGCCCGCCTCCGTCCGCCGGAGCGCCGCATGCTGGCGGACCCCGGCCTCGAGCATCTGTATAGTATGGAAGTTTCTGTCTTCACGAACGAGCAGCCGTCCGAGGGTCGCCACGAGCGGCGCGGCCTCATTCTTGCCGCTGAGGTACGTCGCCACCAGGCGCGCTGCCGGGGCGACCTGCTGTTGACGGTCGAGGGCGCCGGCGAGGCCGGCCAGCAGATCCGGACCGGCCGGCGCCTCGCGATCCGGGTCCGGCAGCCGGGCCGGCGGAACGTTCAGGAACCGGTCGAGGTAGACGCTCATCGCGGCGTCAAAGATGCCGCGCACGAGCAGCGTCGAGCCGCTGCGCCGCAGCCCCTGATGCACCGCGTTCGCGAACGTAAACGTGTGGAGCGCGGTGTCCCAGTCGCCGAACTCGTTCGACTGAGGAAAGCGCGCGATGCGGAGGGCCGCGGCGTACACGACGTGCGCGGCCACGTCCGCCGGCGCCGAGCCCCGGCGCAAGGCCTCAAGCAGTACCTGCGCGATCGCGTGCGGATCTTCGCCGAGCAGCACGGAGATGAGTTCCGTTCGATCACCACCGGCGGGCCGCTGGGCAGCGGCGGGCGCGGGAGCGGCGGCCGCCTCCCCGTTGCCCCGCCGGCGGCCGGTTTCGAGCACCCCGGGAAGCGCGTCCGCGGCGGCTTCCACGATCGCCACGAGATCGACGGGATGGCGCCACTGGTTCGACTCCTCCATCCGGGCGGCCGCGGCGTACCCGGTCGCGAGACTCGCGAGCGCCGTTTCGGCGTGATCCCATCCCGCGATCTCAAGCGCTTCAAACGCCTTGTTGGTGAAGTCGAGCACGTGCCCTGTTTGGATATACCGGTGGTCCGTGGCCGCGGCGAACAACATACGCGCGAGCGCAGCCGCGTCGGCCCCCTCGCGCACCGCAGAGACAATGCAGCGCTCGGCGCCCTCGGCATCGCGAACCTCGACGAAGCGCCGGAACCACGCGGTGAGCCGGTCCACGCCGGCCGCTTCGTCCGGCAGCGGCGCCAGTACGAAGCGGGGAGCCGCGCCGGTCGTGTCGCGCGCCACCGCGCTCAGGCCCTGGTATAGCGCCCATGGGCGGTCGGCGTCGTCGAGATACGGCAGCAGGTTGGCGTAGCAAGTCAGGATCGTGAGGCCGGGGCCCCACCCCGCGGCGCGGTATCGGGTGCCGAAGTCGAGGCCGACGCGCACCGCCTCCACCGCGCCCGTGTCGTCGGCGCCGAGCGCAAGCGCCGCCTTCGCGACCACCAACGGGATGTCGCGCTCCAGCCCGTCGCGGAGGCGCCGCCGGTGGTGCGCGCGCGGGTCGCCGCGGGGCGCGAGATCGACGTACACGTCATCGCCACGGATCTCGACCGGGTACGACCGCACGTCGTCCGCGAACTGATCGAACGTGCCGCCGCCGGCGAGATCGAACCGCGCGTGATGCCAGTGGCAGGTCAGAATGCCGTCCGCGACGCTGCCGCGGTCAAGGGGAAACCCCATGTGGGGGCAGCGGTTGTCGACCGCGTAGATGTGCCCGTCCGACGCGAAGAGCGCGACCGCATGCCCGTCGAGGTGAACGGCGAGACGGCCCGAGCGGAGGACGTCGTCCGCGCGCGCCACGCGCAGCCAGCGTGCTGTCAAAGTCTCCATGAGTCACCCCCCTCTGCCATTACCCTGCCTTATTGCACCACCACAGGCCTCCACCTACCCCGGTCCGCCGAGCAGCGCACCGCTGTCCGTTCGGACAGTCGATCACTCGGCGCGCGGCGCCGGA